>UPYT01000001.1 GCA_900538475.1 uncultured Clostridium sp.
CCCGCCGCAGGCGGAGAAGCTCGCGAGCGAGCTTCTTTTTTGTTCTGGGAAGGTTTTTTTATGGTAAAAATATCCTGCATGGTCTTACTGTGCGTTTAAGAAAATGAACGCTGATGCAGGCGGGCTTTTTGCGCGAGTCCGGAGGGCATTCTTTTTTTGAAAAACTCTTGACATTTATAAAGAACCATAGTATAGTAATAAAAGTTGTGAGAACAACGCACAAGAAAGTAGGTATCCACCTCACCTCGGCACGATGCAGTGACCCTGGTTCATATTAAGAAACACGGATAGCGGCGGCGACGCCTGCGTGATTACTTAGAGGGTGGATAGAGTTGTATTCTATCTACTTTTTTTATGCAGGGAAACAAGCATGCAGAATTTTATGATGGAGGTGTACGACAATTAGCGAGTTAATGATTAACGAACAGATCAGAGACAAGGAAGTTCGACTGATTGGAGAGGACGGAGAGCAGCTGGGCATCATGTCCGCAAAGGAGGCTTACCGCATGGCTCAGGAGGCTGAGCTGGATTTGGTAAAGATTGCACCAACAGCGAAACCGCCGGTATGCAAGATTATCGACTACGGTAAATACCGTTATGAACTGGCTAGAAAAGAAAAGGAAGCCAAGAAGAAGCAGAAGGTAATCGAAGTGAAGGAAGTGCGGTTATCCCCGAACATCGACACCAATGATTTAAACACCAAGATGGGAGCGGCACGGAAGTTCCTGGAAAAGGGAGACAAAGTAAAGGTTACCCTGCGTTTCAGAGGACGTGAAATGGCACATATGTCCAAGTCCAAGTACATTCTGGATGATTTTGCAGAGAATTTAAAGGATATCGCAGTCATCGACAAGCCTTCCAAAGTAGAAGGAAGAAGCATGGTCATGTTTTTAACTGCTAAAAAGTAAAAGCGAACGATTAAGGAGGAAACAATAATGCCTAAATTAAAAACAAGCAGAGCAGCTGCAAAACGTTTCAAAAAGACCGGTACTGGTAAACTGGTAAGAAATAAAGCATACAAGTCTCACATCTTAACTAAGAAGTCTACCAAGAGAAAGAGAAATCTTAGAAAAGATATCGTTACTGACAGCACCAATGCAAAAGTAATGAAGAAGATTTTACCGTATCTGTAATAGACTGATTCGTTTAAGAAGGAGGAAAAACCGATGGCAAGAATTAAAGGCGGCATGAACGCAAAGAAGAAACATAACAGAGTGCTGAAGATGGCAAAAGGCTACAGAGGCGCACGTTCCAAACAGTACAGAATCGCAAAGCAGTCCGTAATGAGAGCTCTGACCAGCTCCTATGCTGGACGTAAAGAGAGAAAGAGACAGTTCCGTCAGCTGTGGATCGCTCGTATCAACGCAGCAGCAAGAATCAATGGTCTGTCCTACTCTAAGTTTATGTATGGTCTGAAGTTGGCTGGTGTTGAGATGAACCGTAAGGTCCTGTCCGACATGGCTATCAACGATGCTGAAGGCTTTGCAAAGCTGGCTGAGCTTGCTAAGTCCAAACTGGCTTAATTCAGGTTTTGGTTGATTTTACGTCTTTTCTCCGTCGGACAGCTTGCTGTCAATACGGGGAAAAAGACGTATTTATTTAGAAAACAGGAGGATTTTTGCCTTTTCTGGGAACAATGCAAATTGTTTAAAAAAAACAGGAAAAATCGAAAAAAACCTCTTGCATTATTTGGAAAGATATGCTATACTTAAGAAGTTGGCGGGAGTGCTGGAATTGGCAGACAGGCTAGACTAAGGATCTAGTGGCAGTTATGTCGTGTGGGTTCAAGTCCCATCTCCCGCATACATATTCCTCGATAGCTCAGTCGGTAGAGCACGCGGCTGTTAACCGCGCTGTCGTAGGTTCAAGTCCTACTCGGGGAGCTATGCAGAAGTGGCGGAATTGGCAGACGCGCACGGTTCAGGTCCGTGTGGTAGCAATACCTTGTGGGTTCAACTCCCATCTTCTGCATCACAGAGAGTTCGGTAAATGCCGGACTCTTTTTTTGTTTCATAGGAAATTACGTCCTATGACATAAAAACGCTCCGCGAGGATCACCATGGGTTGGAAGAGAGTTGGGCTGATGAGACGACCCGCCGCAGGCGGAGAAGCTCGCTCGCGAGAATGCGCGCCAGAGGAAAAAGGCTGCTGACGCAGCCGTGCTTCGGCATGAGAATGTGCCGCCGCGCATATTTTCCTGTTTATGGAAGCTCCCGGTATTTTATAATGAGGTGTTCCAGTTCCCTGGCAGCAATGCTCAGCGGATGGCCTTTCCGTTTCAGCATACATATTTTTCTTTCCGGAAGAGGTTTTTCCAGGGTAAGAAGATGAATGTGTTCTGCTCCTTTCAGGAAAGGCTCAGGGACAAAGCCAATGCCAAGATCGTATGCTGCCATGGGAACAATCTGGTCGGCGGCAGCAACCTCGACGCTGGGAGAGAAGGGAACTCCAGCGTCGGCAAACAGCTCGCTGTACAGACGATAGGACATGGTGGTTTTTTCCAGAGAGATCACCGGATAGTGAGCCAAATCCTGCAAAGAAAGTGTTCTGCCGCACAGAAAGGCGAAGGCATCTCCGCAGATGGCTGCATCACGGAAGGTTTTGATAATTGTTTCCTTCAGGCCTGAAATACTGGGCATGGGCGTGCTGACAAGAGAAAGATCTGCCAGCCCGTTTTTCAGAGCGGAAATTGCGTCGGGAGTGGAATCTGTTACCACCTGAATATGAACGCCGGGATATTGCTGCCGGTAGTTCCGCAAAATAGGAAGAAGAAAGCAGTGAAGAGCAGATTCACTGGCGCTGACCGTGACAATGCCGCTTTGAAGAGAACGATCCAGGGCGATTTCTTTTTCTGCCGCTTCCAGGTGTTCAAAGGCCACAGACACGTGGGCAAAGAGCTTTTCTCCCTCTGGCGTCAGCTCTGCTCTCCGATTGGAGCGGGAAAAAAGCGTGCATCCCAGAGTATGCTCCAGATTTTTGATGGTTCGTGTAATGTTAGGCTGGTTGCCGCCCAGGGCAAGGGCAGCTTTGGTAAAGCTCTGAAGCTTTGCCACATAATAAAAGGTTCTGTAATAATCGTAGCTGATCTGCATAAATCCTCCCTGAAAAAAGATAAACTTTGACAATATAATGAAGACAGGAACTATTATATCAAATTGATATGAATACAATATCAAATTAACATTTGAAATATAATGGTTTGTATTATAAGATAAAACCATTGCTTCGTCAACGAAGATAAGAAAATGGAAGGAGTTTTGTTGTATGAATAAAGATCTGACTGTGGGAAAAGCGGATCAGGTATTGTGGAGATTCTGTCTTCCGCTGTTTGGCAGTATTGTTTTTCAGCAGCTTTACAATATCGCTGACAGTCTGGTGGCTGGAAAGCTGGTGGGAGAAAATGCATTGGCTGCTGTGGGAAACAGCTATGAAATTACGCTGATTTTGATTGCCTTTTCTTTTGGATGCAATATGGGATGCTCAGTCTTGGTTTCCCAGCTTTTCGGAGCAAAAAGATATGGTGAACTAAAGAGCGCCGTTTCTACCGCCTGTATCTTTAGCGGGATTCTGTGTCTGGGACTGATGGCGTTTACGATTTTTGGCGGTGAGATGCTGCTGCATTTAATCAAAACACCAGAAGACATTTTTGCAGATTCTACGATATACCTGGATATTTATGTATATGGACTGCCGTTTGTCTTTTTCTATAATATTGCAACCGGTATATTTTCAGGGCTGGGAGATTCCAGAACGCCGTTTTTGTTTCTGGCAGCTTCCTCAGTATCCAACATTTTCATGGATATTGTATTTGTCCTCTGGTTCCTTCATATGGGGATTTCCGGAGTGGCAGGAGTGGCCTGGGCAACCTTTCTTTGTCAGGGGGTCAGCTGTATCCTGGCAATGACAGTGGTATTTCGGCGTCTGTCAAAAATTGGAAACGGTATCAAGGCGCCGCTGTTTGATCGAAGCCTGCTGAAGAAATTTCTGATTATTGCAGTTCCCAGTATTTGCCAGCAGAGCTTTATCTCTGTGGGAAATATTGTGATTCAGGGTGTGATCAACGGATTTGGAACAGCGGTTATTGCTGGCTACGCGGCAGCTGTAAAGCTGAACAATCTGGTGATTACGGCGTTTACAACCCTGGCCAATGGTATTTCCAATTATACGGCTCAGAATATGGGAGCCGGAAAGTATACGCGGGTAAAGGAAGGAATGCGGGCAGGGGTAAAGATTGTGTGGATTTTGTCTCTTCCTCTGTTTCTTCTGTATTTTTTTGCAGGAGAATATGCAATCCGTTTCTTTATGAATGAGCCTACAGCAGAAGCTGTCCACACCGGTGTTACATATCTTCGGATTCTATCTCCGTTCTATTTTGTAATTTCCGTTAAACTGGTGCTGGATGGAATTCTGAGAGGGGCTTCTATGATGAAAGCCTTTATGGTAGCAACATTTACAGATCTTCTGCTGAGAGTTGTGCTGGCTGCAGTTCTTTCCAGGACAGCGTTGGGTTCTGCGGGAATCTGGTGCGCATGGCCGGTAGGTTGGTGTGCAGCTACTGCCATATCGGGAATGTTTTATCGAAAAGGCGTGTGGCATCAGGAAGATGAGAAAATCAGAAAAAAATAAAAAAGGGATTGACAAAAGAAGACAGTTCCGCTATAATAACCATTGTTGACCGGTTGAGTTGAAAAACTCACAGGACAATGGTTCGCAGAAGTGGCGGAATTGGCAGACGCGCACGGTTCAGGTCCGTGTGGTAGCAATACCTTGTGGGTTCGACTCCCATCTTCTGCATGAAAGGAGCTCAGTATTTACTGGGCTCTTATTTTTGATGTAATAGGAAAGTGCGTCCTATGACATCAAAATGCTCCGCGGGGATCGCCGTGGGGTGGAAGAGAATATTTTGTCGCAGAAGCGACCTGCCGCAGGCGGAGAAGCTCGCGAGCGTTCTTCTTTCTTGTTTTAGCAGAAGTGGTTCTGCCGGTTCTGTATCTAAATGATGATTTTGTTTATATTTTTTGATTAAAATATATTTTTAAAAAATTTGAATAAACTGTTGACAAATCCTGAATGATTCGATATAATATGGTTGTTGGTTCGGTGAGAAAAACTTATCGGGCAAACGGTTCGCAGAAGTGGCGGAATTGGCAGACGCGCACGGTTCAGGTCCGTGTGGTAGCAATACCTTGTGGGTTCGACTCCCATCTTCTGCATCACAGGAGCTCAGCGTTTGCTGGGCTCTTCTTTCGTTTCTGGAAAATTTGGAGAATATGATCCGGCTATGGAAAAGGAGGAGGGCTATGATCGATTTGCATTTGCATCTGGATGGCTCGCTGAATGCGGAGCAGGTAAGAATCTTGGCGAAAATGTCGAAAACGGAGCTTCCGGTGCGGGATTTGCCGGGCCTAGAGAAGCTGCTGACAGTTTCTCCAGGCTGTACCAGTCTGGCAGAATACCTGGAAAAATTTGAACTTCCCTTGTCTGTTCTGCAGACGGAGGAGACGATTTCGGAGGCTGTTGCCATGTTGACGGAGACTCTTGCCGAGGAGGGTCTGTGCTACGGAGAAATTCGTTTTGCCCCCCAGCTGCATATGCAAAGAGGGCTGACCCAGAGACAGATCGTGGAATCTGCGGCTGAGGGACTTCAGAGAGGCAGCAGAAAAACACAGATGCCGGCTCAGCTGATTTTGTGCTGTATGCGGGGGGAGGATAATGACCGGGAAAACCGGGATACAGTTCAGGCTGCTGCAGAGTATCTGGGAAAAGGGATCTGTGGTCTGGATCTGGCTGGAAATGAAGGGGCTTATCCTACTTCTGGATATAAAGCTCTTTTTGCTATGGCATCAGAGGCAAACATTCCCTTTGTGATTCATGCAGGAGAGGCAGCGGGAGCAGAGAGTGTGAAATGGGCTGTGGAGTTTGGCGCAAGACGGATCGGCCATGGGCTGAGAGCGCTGGAATGTGAGCGGACGACAGCATTGCTTCGTGACAGGAAAATTCCTCTGGAGCTGTGCTATACCAGCAATCTTCAGACGAAAGCAGCTAATTCTCCGGAGACCTACCCGCTTCGCCGTTTTATGGAGAAGGGAGTCCGGGTGACGGTGAATACAGATAATATGACTGTGTCAGGAACGACTTTAAAACAGGAGTATCGCCTGCTTGGAATCCAGCAGGGGCTTGACCGGGGAATCCTGAAGGGACTGGCTCTTTCAGCAGCGGAGGCAGCTTTTTTACCTGAAGAAGAAAAAGAGAAGCTGAAAGCTGTGATTGAGAGGGAATTTTACAGCTGGCTCGAGGATAAATGGGAAAAATAATGGCAGATTTCTTGTATTTTCCACAATTCATTCTCAAAAAGGCTTGTTAAAATATAGCAAAATAGTATATAATAGCAACTGCGGGCCAAGATCTGGAAGGGTTTTGGAAATTGAGGAAATGTAACTGTTCAGGACGGGGCATCTTCTTGTCCGGTAAAGCCGAACAAGAAGCATCGGAGATTCCTCCGATGTGAGAACTGGAAGAAAGACCCGCTTACAAACAAGCTTGATACGGATTTTTCTTCCAGTTCTCCCGCTGTTCTGAATAGTTACGAGAAAATAAAGAAAACTGCGGCCAGAGAAACCAGACTGCAGAAATAAGATATTGGAGGACGTCATGCTGACATTAGAGAATGTTTCTTTTGAGGTACAGGCGGAGAAGGGCCAGAAAGAAATTATCAGAAACATGAATCTGACGATCGATGATCGGAAGTTTGTTGTTATTACAGGCCCCAACGGAGGCGGAAAGTCTACCCTGGCCAAGCTGATTGCAGGTATTGAGAAGCCGACTGCGGGGAAGATTTATTTTAACGGAACAGATATTACGGAGATGTCCATTACCGAGCGGGCTAACATGGGAATCAGCTTTGCATTTCAGCAGCCTGTCCGGTTTAAAGGGATTCAGGTGCTGGATTTGATTCGTCTGGCAGCAAAGAAAAATCTGTCTGCAGCAGATGCCTGTCAGTATTTGTCTGAGGTAGGCTTATGTGCCAGGGATTATATCAATCGTGAGGTAAACGGCAGCCTTTCCGGCGGTGAGCTGAAGCGAATTGAGATTGCTACGGTTCTGGCAAGAGGTACAAAAATGTCCGTATTTGATGAGCCGGAAGCAGGAATCGATCTGTGGAGTTTCCAGAATCTGATTCAGGTGTTTGAGCGGATGCGGGAGAAAACAGATGGTTCTATTTTGATTATTTCCCATCAGGAGCGAATTCTCAATATTGCAGATGAGATTGTGGTGATTGCTGATGGTTCTATTACCAGTCAGGGGCCGAAGGACGAGATTCTTCCGAAGCTTCTTGGAACGGCTTCCGCAGTGGATGCCTGTGAAAGATTTTACCAGGGAGGAATGCAGAAATGATAGATCAGATTCAGAAGAGGATCCTGGAAGAGGTTGCTGACTTGCACACAGTTCCAGAGGGGGCTTACAACATCCGCGCCAACGGCGCGTCGGCAGGACGCAATACAACGGCAAATATTGACATTGTTTCCAAGACAGATGTAAGCGGAATTGATATCCGCATTAAGCCGGGCACCAAGCATGAAAGCGTTCATATCCCTGTCGTATTGAGCGAGAGTGGTATTAAGGAAACGGTTTACAATGATTTTTATATTGGAGAGGACAGCGATATTGTGATTGTGGCAGGCTGCGGAATTCACAACTGCGGCAATCAGGATTCTGAGCATGACGGTATCCATCGGTTTTATGTAGGGAAAAATGCCAAGGTCAAATATGTAGAAAAGCATTACGGCGAGGGAGATGGAAACGGAAAGAGGATCTTAAACCCTGGCACAGAGGTTTACATGGAAGAAGGCAGCTCCATGGAGATGGAGATGGTTCAGATCAAAGGTGTGGATTCCACGATCCGTACTACTGTTGCAGAGCTGGCAGCAGGAGCCAGATTGGTGGTTCGGGAACGTCTTCTGACTCATGGAAGCCAGCAGGCAGTCAGTGATTATGTGGTTCGTTTAAATGGCGCTGATGCAAGTGCAGATGTGGTTTCCCGGTCTGTGGCAAAGGATGATTCCTATCAGAAGTTTGATTCTCAGATTGTGGGAAATGCAAAATGCAGCGGCCATACAGAGTGTGATGCTATTATTATGGGAAATGCAAAAATTGTTGCAGTTCCCCAGCTGGAAGCAAACAATATTGATGCAGCTCTGATTCATGAGGCGGCGATTGGAAAGATTGCCGGTGAGCAGATTATCAAGCTGATGACTTTGGGACTGACAGAGGAAGAGGCAGAAGCACAGATTGTAAACGGATTTTTAAAGTAAGACAGATACAAATGAGGGAGGATCAAGAGAGATCTTCCCTTTCTTCATTTCTTCGAGGCAATTTGTCTTTAGTTTTCAAAAAGCGCGAAAAACAGTGTTAAAAATTCAGAATTTATGATATACTATTACATAACTGTGGATAATTTGCATTGTATATTTTGCGCTGCAGGAAAGCAGATTCTGTGTCAGAGCAGATTTCTTATTTGTTTGAAAGAGCAGACGGAGAAAGGGAGTGGTAGGATGAACATCAGAGAAACTCGGGAAGCGTGGGAAGAAACATACCTGAGCCCTTATGCTGCTCTGTCCGGCCGAACACAGGGCAGAGACCGCAAAGAGGAACCCTGTGACATCCGGACGGAATATCAGCGGGATCGGGATCGGATTCTTCACTGTAAGGCTTTTCGGCGGCTGAAGCACAAAACCCAGGTATTTTTGGCTCCGGAGGGAGATCACTACCGAACCCGTCTGACGCACACGCTTGAAGTAGCTCAGATTGCCAGAACGATCTCCCGTTCTCTTCGTTTAAATGAGGATTTGACAGAGGCGATTGCCCTGGGTCATGATCTGGGCCATACGCCCTTTGGACATTCCGGAGAGCAGATTTTGAATGAGCTTTGTCCTTATGGGTTTGCTCACTACCAGCAGAGCGTGCGAGTGGTAGAGGTTCTGGAAAAGGATGGAAAGGGTCTGAACCTGACGAAGGAGGTTCGGGATGGGATTTTGAATCACAGAACCAGCGGCCACCCCTCTACTCTGGAGGGCGGCGTTGTGCGCTTGTCTGACAAGATTGCGTACATAAATCATGATATCGACGATGCCATTCGGGCGAGGATTTTTACAGAGGAAGAGATTCCATCTGAATACACGAAGGTTTTAGGACATAGTGTTCGGGAACGTCTGAATACCATGATTCACGATATTATTTATCAGAGCATGGATCAGCCGAAGATTTTGATGTCTCCCGGTATGGAAGAGGCTATGCAGGGGCTTCGTTCATGGCTGTTTCAGCATGTATATAAGAACGAAGTTCCCAAAGCGGAGGAGGGACGGGCACAGCAGCTGATAGTATCTCTTTACCGATATTATATGGAGCATGTTATCGAACTGCCGGAGGAGTATCTGCTGATGATGGTGCAGCAAAACGAATCAAAGGAACGAGTGGTCTGCGACTATATTGCGGGTATGAGCGACAGCTATGCCATTGACCGGTTTGAGCAGCTGTTTGTGCCAAAGGCGTGGAAGGTGTACTAGGAAAGAGGAGGAAGCAAGATGTATTATCCGGAAGAAATTGTGGAAGAGGTGCGTTCCAGAAATGACATTGTTGATGTGATTTCCGGATATGTAAAGCTTCAGAAGAAGGGAAGCAATTATTTTGGTCTCTGTCCGTTCCATAACGAAAAATCTCCGTCTTTTTCCGTATCCCCTCAGAAGCAGATGTATTACTGTTTTGGCTGCGGAGCCGGAGGCAATGTAATTACCTTTTTGATGGAATATGAAAGCTATACGTTTCCTGAGGCCTTAAAGATTCTGGCGGACAGGGCGGGAGTCAAGCTTCCCGAGGTGGAGTATTCCAAAGAGGAGCGGATAAAAGCGGACAGGCGTTCTATCCTTTTGGAAATCAACAAGCTGGCGGCTAATTATTTTTATTATCAGCTTCAGCAGCCCCAGGGGAAAATGGGGTATGAGTATTTTCGAAATCGCCAGCTGTCTGACGATACCATCAGAAGATTTGGGCTGGGTTTTGCAAATAAAACCAGCAGTGATCTCTATCAGTATCTTCGGGCAAAGGGATATGGGGACGATATTTTAAAGGATACTGGTCTGGTTACAGTCGAAGAGAGAGGAACTCATGACAAGTTCTGGAATCGGGTCATGTTCCCTATTATGGATGTAAATAACCGGGTGATTGGCTTTGGAGGCCGGGTAATGGGAGATGGCACACCCAAGTATCTGAATTCGCCGGAGACCCTGATTTTTGATAAAAGCAGGAATCTGTATGGATTGAATTATGCCAGAACCAGCAGAGAAAAATACATTCTGGCCTGTGAGGGATATATGGATGTAATCGCCATGCACCAGGCCGGTTTTACCAATGCAGTGGCGTCCCTGGGTACTGCGTTTACTTCCCAGCAGGCGGCTTTGCTGAAGCGTTATACGGATACGGTGATTCTGACCTATGACAGCGACGGGGCAGGTGTCCGGGCGGCTCTGAGAGCCATTCCGATTTTAAAGGAAGTGGGAATTTCCACCCGTGTGCTCAGCCTGAAGCCATATAAGGATCCAGATGAATTTATTAAAAATATGGGGGCAGATGCGTTCCGGGAAAGAATCCAGGCGGCTCAGAACAGCTTTCTGTTTGAAATTGATGTACTGAAGCGGGATTTTCAGCTGGAGGACCCGGAGGAGAAAACCAGGTTTCACAATGCAGTAGCCAGAAAGCTTCTGGAATTTTCTGAGGCGCTGGAGCGGGACAACTATATCCGGGCAGTAGCCCAGGCTCAGTTTATCCCCTATGAGGATTTAAAGCGACTGGTGAACCATATGGGAATGCAGGAGGGAATACAGCCGGCCCGGACGTCTAAGACTTCCGGAGATGGCTATGGCAGAGATACGGACAGCAGGAAGAAAAAGGAAAAGGATGATGGAATCCGCCGTTCCCAGAGGCTTTTGCTGACCTGGCTGATTGAACGGCCAGAGCTGTTTGAGAAAATCAAGGGCATTGTGGATGCGGAGGATTTTAAGGAGCCGCTTTATCATCAGGTGGCGCAGATGGTGTTTGAGGACCATGAAAAGGGGAATTTAAATCCAGCGGCTATTTTGAGTCATTTTATTAACGATGAAGAACAATACAAAGAGGCAGCAGCGCTTTTTAATGCCAGTCTTCAGGAGTCTCTAAACAATGAGGAGCAGAAAAAGGCATTTCTGGAAACTGTTTTAAAGGTGAAGAAAAACAGTCTGGATGAGGCAAGCCGGAGAGCAACAGACATCGGACAGCTTCAGCAGATTATCCGGGAACAGGCGGCATTAAAAACCCTGAAAATAACCATTGACTGAGAACATGCATGGAAAGGGCAGGCGGATGGATATGGAACAACAGGTACAGATGACCTTTGAGGAAAAGCTTCAGAAGCTGGCAGAGCTGGCGAAAATCAAAAAAAATGTGCTGGAAAACAGGGAGATCCTGGATTTTTTCCGAGGAGAAATTCTGGATCCGGAAAAGCTGGATCGGATCTATGATTTTCTGGACAGTCAGCATGTGGATGTACTGCGTCTGGATGAGGAGGAGATAGAGCCGGATCTGTTTCTGGAAGAGGAGATGGAGGAGGAAGAGGAGGTTACCGCTGATCCAATGGATTTATCCGTGCCGGATGGAATTTCTCTTGCTGATCCTATCCGTATGTATTTGAAAGAAATCGGGAAAATCCCTCTGCTGTCAACAGAGGAGGAAATTGAACTGGCAAAGCGGATGGAGAAGGGTGATGAGGAGGCTAGAAAAAAGCTGGCAGAAGCCAATCTCCGGCTGGTGGTCAGCATTGCCAAGCGGTATGCAGGGAGAGGGATGCAGTTCCTTGATTTGATTCAGGAGGGAAACCTGGGGCTGATTAAGGCTGTGGAAAAATTTGATTACCGGAAGGGCTACAAATTCAGCACCTATGCAACCTGGTGGATCCGGCAGGCTATTACCAGAGCAATTGCAGACCAGGCCAGAACCATTCGGATTCCGGTTCATATGGTAGAAACGATCAACCGTTTGATCCGAACTTCCCGACAGATGGTTCAGGAGCTGGGACGGGAGCCAACGCCGGAGGAGCTGGCAAAAAAGCTGGACATGCCGGTAGAACGGGTGCGGGAAATTAAAAAGATTTCCCAGGATCCTGTTTCCTTGGAAACGCCCATTGGAGAAGAGGAGGACAGTCACCTGGGGGATTTTATCCAGGATGATAATGTAATGGTTCCTGCGGACCAGGCGACATTTACGCTGCTTCATGAACAGCTGATGGAAAGCCTGGAGACATTGACGGAGCGGGAGCAGCAGGTGCTGCGTCTCCGATTTGGCCTGGATGACGGACGGCCCAGAACTCTGGAGGAGGTGGGACGGGTATTTCACGTCACCAGAGAGAGAATTCGCCAGATTGAGGCAAAGGCTCTCAGAAAACTCCGGCATCCCAGCCGGAGCAAAAAATTAAAAGATTATCTTGATTAAAGGAGCTACAGCGGCAGATGAGATTGTCAAAGCGACTGGAGACGATTGTAAAGCAGGCCGCCCTTGTATGCGGGGGAGAAGCGGCTGCAGATGTAGGAACCGATCACGGGTTTGTTCCGATCCGCCTGATTGAAGAGGGGGCGGCTGACCGGGTGATTGCCATGGATGTGCGAAAGGGGCCTCTGGAGAGGGCAAAGGAGCATGTAATACAGTTTGGTATGGAAGCACAGATTGAAACCCGTTTAAGCGACGGGCTGGAAAAGCTGATGCCGGGAGAGGCCAAAACGGTGATTATTGCGGGGATGGGCGGAGAACTGATGCTTCGGATTCTCCGGGAAGGAAGCCATGTGAGAAAGGAAATCCGCCACTGGATTTTGTCTCCCCAGTCGGAGCTGTCTTTGTTCCGGCATGGTCTGGAGGAGCTGGGCCTTACGATTATCCGTGAGGAGATGGTTGAGGAGGACGGCAAATACTATACGATCCTCACAGCAGAGCCGGGACAGATGCATTATGAAAAGGAAGCAGATTACCGATACGGAGCCCTTCTGATTGAGGCGAAATCTCCGGTTCTGGCAGAGCTTTTGGAGCGGGAGCTGATTCAGTACCGCCAGATTTTGGAGCATTTGGAAAGGCAGGAGAAGGAAGGCGCGCGGCTTCGGGCAGCACAGATTCAGGAAGAAATCAGACAGGTGGAGGAAGCAAGGAATGCAATGCAGACAGTGGATTGAAGAATTAAATAAGCTGGCGCCGGAGGCCTATGCCTGCGAATGGGACAATCCTGGTTTTCAGGCAGGGCGCAGTGAAAAGGAGATTCGCAGGGTTTTGGTTGCCCTGGATGCTACGGATCAGGTTGTGGAACAGGCGGTTTCGGAGCAGGTGGATCTTCTGGTAACTCATCACCCGTTGATCTTTAAGCCATTAAAGAGAGTCAATGATCAGAATTTTATCAGCAATAGGATCGTAAAATTGATCCAGGCGGATATCTGTTATTTTGCTATGCATACGAATTTTGACGCAGCTCCGGGATGTATGGCAGATCTGGCAGCAGAACGTCTGAGAATGAATCCTGAGGCTCCTCTGGAAATAACGGGAGAGGCAGAGGGAAAGCCCATTGGAATTGGAAAGCTGGGAACTCTTTCGGAGCCGCTGGGGTTAGAGGCCCTGACAGAGCGCGTAAAGCAGGCCTTTTCCCTTCCCTTTGCGGCAGTCTACGGCAGCAGGCAGGTGACAGAGCCTGTCAGCAGAATTGCAGTATCGCCGGGGGCAGGAGGCAGCATGATCGAGGCCGCTTTGTCAGCAGGAGCCCAGGTTCTGGTAACTGGTGATATTGGCCATCACGCAGGCATTGATGCAGTCGCCAGAGGGATGGCTGTTATTGATGCAGGCCATTATGGACTGGAACATATATTTATTCCTTTTGTGGCAGATTATATCCGTCGTCAGTCCGGAGGAAGCGTTCAGGTACTTACGGCAGAGCCGGATTTCCCGGTTCAGATTTATTAAAAGCAGGAATCAAGACGGAAAATGACAGAATGTGCGCAAATGCATGAAAAACGAACAGGAGGACTCAAATATGGTTCATGTGACAATCGGGGGAATTACGAGAGAGTATGAGGAAGGCACACAGCTGAAAACAGCTGCAGAGGAATTCCAGGGACAGTATGAAAATAATATTCTTCTGGCAACGGTCAATGGAAAGCTGCAGGAGCTGCATAAGGCGGTTCCCGACGATGCAGAGATTGGATTTTTGACAGCCGCTGATAAGCCTGGTATGCTGACCTACCGCAGAAGCGCTCTGCTGATGCTGTTAAAGGCATTTTATGATGTAGCAGGAAGAGACAGGGTACGGAAGCTGTCTGTGGAGTTTACTGTGGGAAATGGACTTTACATTGATACAGAGGGAGATTTTGAGCTGAATGAGGAACTGCTTTCTCAGGTAAAGGCGCGGATGCAGGAGTACTGTGAAGCCAGGATTCCCATTAAGAAGCGCAGCGTCAATACAGACGAGGCTATTGAGCTGTTTCATCGCCATAAAATGTACGATAAGGAGCGATTGTTTTATTACCGGCGGGTATCCCGGGTCAATATTTACAGCATCGGCGGTTTTGAGGATTATTATTATGGCTATATGGTTCCGGATACGGGATACATCCGGTATTTTGATTTGAAGCTGTATCAGGGGGGTATTATGCTGATGCTTCCGGATTCCTCTGATCCGAAAACAGTGCAGGAATTTGAACCTAAGGATAAGCTGTTCCAGGTTATGAAGGAGGCAGATGTCTGGGGGAGAAAGCTGCAGGTTCCCAATGTAGGCGCCTTAAATCAGTGTATTAGCTCCGGCGGTATGAATGAACTGATTCTGGTGCAGGAAGCGCTGATGGAAAAGAAGATAGGAGATATTGCCGAGATGATTGCTTCCAGGCCGGACAAAAAATTTGTTATGATTGCAGGCCCCTCCTCTTCGGGAAAAACTACATTTTCCCATCGCCTGTCCATTCAGTTGAGAGCCAAGGGACTGACGCCCCATCCCATAGCAGTAGATAATTATTTTGTAAACCGTGTAGACAGTCCCAGAGATGAAAATGGCAACTACAATTATGAGGCTCTGGAATGTCTGGATATTAAGCTGTTTAACGAGAATATGTCTGATCTTCTGGCAGGGAAACGGGTTCAGCTGCCTGTGTACAATTTTATTTCCGGTGAGAGGGAATACCGGGGCGATTATCTGCAGCTGGGACCGGAGGATATTCTGGTGATTGAGGGCATCCATTGTCTCAATGAGAAGCTGTCCTACAGCCTTCCCAGAGAAAATAAATTCAAGATTTACATCAGCGCTTTGACACAGCTGAATATTGATGAGCATAACAGGATTCCTACAACAGACGGGCGCTTGATTCGCCGCATGGTGCGGGATGCAAGAACACGGGGGGCTTCCGCGCAGGATACGATTCGGATGTGGCCTTCTGTGCGCAGAGGAGAGAAGGAAAATATTTTTCCTTATCAGGAGGATGCAGACGTCATGTTTAACTCTGCTCTTGTTTATGAGCTTTCTGTTCTGAAGCAGTATGCAGAGCCGATACTGTTTTCTGTTCCACGGGACAGTGAAGAGTATGTGGAGGCAAAACGTCTGTTGAAATTCCTGGATTATTTCCTTGGAGTCAGCAGCGAGGACATTCCCAGAAATTCCATTGTGCGGGAGTTTATTGGAGGAAGCTGCTTTAATGTGTGACGGGGAAATTCGTAAGTTGACACACCGGCAGAAGAATGGTATAGTAAATACCGAGTAAGACAGATGGTCGCTGCCGCAGAGCCGAAAGGCTGCGGGAGAGGAAAGTCCGGGCTTCACAGGGCAGGGTGCCAGATAACGTCTGGCGGAGGCGACTCCAGGGACAGTGCAACAGAAATATACCGCCGGTCCTTGACCGGTAAGGGTGGAAGGGCAGTGTAAGAGACTACCGCCCGGCTGGTAACAGGCGGGGCATATGTAAACCCCATTCGAAGCAAGACCGAACAGAAAGCATAAGGCGGCCCGTCTGCTTTCGGGTAGGTCGCTTGAGCCAGGTGGTGACATCTGGCCTAGATAGATGACCATCCAACGACATAACCCGGCTTATCGTCTTGCTCCTTTACAGAAGAGAAAGCCCTTCGCCTGAACGCGGAGGGCTGTTTTCATTATGTCATAGGAAAGTGCGTCCTATGACATAAAAACGCTCCGCGAGGATCGCCATGGGTTGGAAGAGAATTGGGCTGATGAAGCGACCCGCCGCAGGCGGAGAAGCTCGCGAGCGAGCTTCTTTCTTATACAGGAAGTTTTGTTCTTTGAAATGAAAGCGCACCGCAGAGATGAGTACTGCGTGAGAGGAAGAAGGATGCTGATGCAGCCGCACTCCGGCGCGGGAATGTGCCCTGCGAAGGAAGAAAGACTGCGCAGCAGAGAGGAAAATTCAGCAATGAATAAAATAGAAAAGACAAAGGGTGTTCTGGCAGCGGCAGCTCTGGCTGTTTTCTCTCTGGCAGGAGGAAGTCAGGCTCTTGCTATGGATGCTCCAGGAAGCGGAGATCCCCGCTGGGAGTACAGGGCAGATCACCACTGGTATTATCAGAGAGAGGATGGCTCTGTTCATACAGGCTGGCTTTCCTTTGAGGATGAATGGTACTGGTTTGATTCAGAGGGAAGAATGACAGAGGGCGGATTTCATGGAATTGATGGAAAGCGGTATTATTTTTTCAGCAATGGACACATGGCATGGAATCAGTATCTGGATTTGTCCTATTTGAATGAAGATGGGCAACCGGATGAGACTCATGATATTCGGATTGCAGGCGCTGGAACGCCTGACGGAGAGGCGAGGGATCTTCTGACGGATTATCTGTATCAGATTCCCCGTTCCTGGCTGGCACGGTTTGCAAAGGAGGACTGGCAGTTTCTGTTTTATCCGAATAAAAAGTTTTTTGAGGCACCAAATACCAGTCAGGGAATTTATTATGTGTATCACAGCACAGATACCTATTACAAAAAAGTAAAGTTTACCAGGCCGGAAGCAGTGCTCCAGGCTTTTGGAGAGTATGTGGGCTTTGCATCAGGGTGCTATCGGAAAGACAGTCAGTGGATGCAGGCGCTTTGGAAAGAGGCAAAACAGCTGCAGCCCCTTCTTCAGATTCCGGATATTTATTCCGGAGAGGCGCAGGTTTATTTTGGCAGCCTGTTTGCGGCTTATGTGGACGAAGAAACGCGGGATGAGGTGTTAAAGCGTTCTCCTGAAGCCGGGAGGATTCTCGATGAGATTTTAGTTTCTGCCGAAACGGAGGAAGCCGGAAAACGGATGAGAGAACGGCTGGAGAAAAGGCGGAAGGAGGATCTGGAACGGCTCTGGTGGGAAAATACAGAAAAGGGATATGGTCCTGGAGTTTCTGGAAAGCAGAGGCAGGGGAAGGGATCCTCAAATACAGCAGAAGAGCTGGCGGATTAATCTGCCAGCTCTTCCCATTTTTCATAAAGCTCTTCCAGGCTGCTCTGAATGGATTCTTTTTCCTGATTCAGTTCCATTAACCGGGAAACATCTGTGTATATTTCTTCCTGGCTGAGAAGCTGATCAATTTCTCCATCTCTTGTTTCCAGGCGAAGAATTTCCTCTTCGGTTTTTTTCAGGTCATTCTGACGTTTGCGGATACGGGCCTGCTCCTCCTTCTGTGCTTTCCAGTCCATCTTATTTTCAGACTGAAGCGATGCAGAGGAAGCAGCTGCATATTTTGCGGCAGCGCTGCTGTCTGAGGCAGAACTTCCTCTTCCGGCAGCAGCTACAGCACCGGAAAAGCCAGAGCTTCCGCTGACAGACGGATCCGTGTAAAGCTGATTCATCAGTTCCCGTTTTTCCAGATAATAATCATAGTTCCCAATATAATTTAAGAAGGTCTGTCCCGTCAGCTCCAGGATTCTTGTTGCGGTCTGGTTGATAAAGTATCGGTCATGGGACACATAAAGGACGGTTCCGGTGTAATGACGGAGCGCATCCTCCAGGATCTCCTTGGAGGTAATGTCCAGATGGTTGGTCGGCTCGTCGAGAATCAGGAAATTGGCTTCGGAAAGCATCAGCTTTGCAAGAGAAACCCGTCCCCGCTCTCCGCCGCTCAAATCAGAGATCCGTTTAAATACATCATCTCCAGTGAAAAGGAAGGCGGCCAGAATATTGCGGACCTGAGTGTTGGTCAGATTGGGGTAAGCATCGGAAACCTCCTCAAATACCGTTTTTTCCATATGAAGCACATGGTGTTCCTGATCATAATAGCCGATATGAACCTTGGAGCCAAGGGTAATAGTTCCGCTGTCGGATGGAACCATGGCGTTGATCATTTTTAAAAGGGTGGTTTTTCCCGTTCCGTTGTTGCCGATGACAGCAACTCTTTCTCCACGTTTGATATCAATATCCACCTGGGAAAACAGCTTCTGGGAACCAAAGGACTTTGCCAGATCCCGGATGGTCAGCACGTCATTGCCGCTGACAATATTTGGCTCCAGGGAAATGTGCATTTCATCGTTGACCTCAGCCGGCTTATCCAGAACCTGAATTTTGGAAAGCATTTTTTCACGGCTTTCTGCCCGTTTGATGGATTTTTCCCGGTTAAAGGATTTTAATTTGGCAATTACCTCTTCCTGATGGCGGATTTCCTGCTGCTGGTTTAAGTAGGCCTTCATCTGAGCAGCACGGATCATGGCCTTTTTTTCGCTGTAGGCAGTGTAATTGCCCTGGTACACACTGCAATGACCCTGCTCCAGCTCCACGATTTTGGTGACAACCCGGTTTAAGAAATACCGGTCATGAGCGACAATGACAACAGCGCCGTTATAGTTTAACAGATAGTTTTCCAGCCAGGAGATGGATTCCATATCCAGATGGTTGGTTGGCTCGTCCAAAAGAATCACATCTGGTTTGGACAGAAGAAGCTTTCCAAGGGAAACCCGTGTTTTCTGTCCTCCGGAAAGAGTGGAGACTTCTTTGGAAAATTCCTCTTCCGTAAAGCCCAGGCCTTTTAATACGCCGGTCAGCTCGCTTTTCCAGGCATAGCCGTTTTCCAGCTCAAAGGTATGGTTTAAACGGCTGTAGGAGGAAAGCAGCTGCTCCAGCTCCTCGCCGGAGGCATGCTGCATACTTAACTCCAGACTTCGAATCTGCTGTTCCATTTCAATAATGGGGCGTTTTACTTCTTTTAATTCTTCATAAATGGTTTTGGCGCTGTCCAGATCCTGGTGCTGGGCCAGATAGCCCAGGGTTTTTCCCTTGGAAAGAACTACCTCTCCTGTATCGGCGTTCAGCTCACCTACGATGATTTTCAGCAGGGTGGATTTGCCGGCTCCATTAATGCCTACAATGGCGGCTTTTTCCTGATCTTCTATATGAAAGGATACCTCGGAAAGAATCTGATCCGTACCAAAGGCCTTGCTGATATGGCTGCAGGATAAAATCATAAATATAAAACTCCATTTCTGTAAAATATCGTAACTATTCAGGACGAAAACTGGCAGAAAAATCAGTGTCAAGTTTGTTGTAAGAGGATTTTTTTCCAGTTTTCACATCGGAGGAATCTCCGATGCTTCTCGTCCGGCTTTGCCGGATAAGAAGATGGCCTGTCCTGAACAGTTACAAATTATCAATAATCTTAGTAAAAATCACTGATTTCAGTAAAATCCTTCTATCAGTATAATATAGGGATCCGTTTATTTCAAGTAAGTCTTACCTGTAGTTTTTCCTTTTCTCAGGGAAACGACATAAGAACTGCCTTATTTTTATGCAGTTTTTTGTTGCCGATTTGCCTGTCATACGTTATAATAGATACGTTAAGCATCAATATGAGTGATTGCGTACCTGTTCCGGACTGCCTGCAGGCACAAAAGACACTGCGGTTTTGTTTACCGGCAGAAGCTGCGGAATAATTACAGAATCAGGAAATGAGGAGATTCAAATGAGCGAAAGAAAAGTTGGAACAATATCAAGAGGCATCCGCTGCCCAATTATCCGTGAAGGAGATAATCTGGCTGACATCGTGGTAACCAGTGTGCTGGAAGCGGCTGAAAGTGAAGAATTTGCATTAAGAGACCGGGATGTTATTGCAGTAACCGAGTCTGTTGTGGCGAGAGCACAGGGAAACTATGCCAGTGTCCAGGCAATCGCGGAGGATGTAAGGGCAAAGCTTGGCGGAGAAACTGTTGGTGTGATTTTCCCGATTCTGTCAAGAAACCGTTTTGCAATCTGTTTAAAGGGAATTGCCATGGGCGCAAAAAAAGTTGTGCTGATGTTAAGCTATCCCAGTGATGAGGTAGGCAACGAACTGGTATCTCTGGATAAGCTGGATGAAGCAGGCATCAATCCCTACAGCGATGTGCTGTCTCTGGAGCAGTACAGAAGCCTGTTTGGTGAGAATCGCCATCCCTTCACCGGCGTAGACTATGTGGACTACTACAGTCAGATTGTCAGAGAGGCCGGCGCTGAGGTTGAAGTGGTATTTGCCAACAATCCCAGAGCAATTTTAGACTATACAAAGAATGTTCTGACCTGCGATATTCATACCCGCGCAAGAACCAAGAGAATTCTTCTGGCAGCAGGCGCAGAGAGGGTATGCGGTCTGGATGATATTATGAACGCTCCGGTTGACGGAAGCGGATGCAATGAGAGATATGGTCTTCTGGGATCTAACAAGTCCACAGAGGATACGATTAAGCTCTTCCCGAGAGAGTGCCGTGATTTTGTTCTGGATATTCAGAGCCAGATTCTGGATAAAACCGGAAAGCATGTAGAGGTTATGGTATACGGTGACGGTGCATTTAAGGATCCGGTAGGAAAGATCTGGGAGCTGGCAGATCCGGTGGTTTCTCCGGCTTATACGGACGGTCTGGAGGGAACTCCCAATGAGCTGAAGTTAAAATATCTGGCTGACAATGATTTTAAGGATCTGTCCGGTCAGGCATTGAAGGATGCTATCTCCAAACGGATTCAGGAGAAGGAAGACAATTTGGTAGGAAACATGGCTTCTCAGGGTACAACTCCGCGTCGCCTGACCGATTTAATCGGTTCTCTCTGCGATTTGACCAGCGGTTCCGGAGACAAGGGAACTCCCATTATTCTGGTACAGGGATACTTTGATAATTTTACAAATTAATCCTGGAAGATGCCGATAAAAACTGTGTTATACAGACAAAATTTTTTTGAAATCGGTTCTGGATTTTATACAGATCAGGTATTGTGTTTTTTGTAGAAAAAGTGATAAAATAAGCGTGCAGCAGAGGAAGAAAGAGCTTCCAGGGCTGCACGTTTTTTGTGTCATAGGAAAGGTTATCCTGTTATAATCAGGAAATAAAATTTCTTTTTAATTCATAGCAACAGTTCAGCTATGTGAAGATTCAGACAGAAAAAAGCGCTGAAAGCTTGTTTTTATAAGATTTGTCCTGTCTGAATCTTTATAGGGAGCACGCCCGATGCTTCTTGTCTGCTGTAAGCGGGCAAGAAGATGCATGGCTGAATGGTTGCAATTCATAGCGAAGGAGACGGATTATGTCTAAAGCAGATGTGGTATTAGGTTGTTTTTATGGAGATGAAGGAAAGGGAAAGGTCATTGACTACCTGGCAGCAGACGCGGATATTGCCGTGCGGGCTACAGGCGGAGACAATGCCGGTCATACAATTAAGACAAACGGAGTAAAATATGCAATGCATCTGATTCCTTCCGGAATTCTGTCCGGTCACACGGTTGGAGTAATTGGAAACGGTGTTGTTCTGAATCCTGAGGTTCTTCTGAAGGAAATTGACAATCTGGTTTCCCACGGATATGAGATAAAGAATCATTTAAAAATCAGCGAGAAAGCACACATTATTCTGCCTTATCACAGTATGCTGGATCTGGCCTTAGAGAAGGCCAGGAAGAATCTGAAAATCGGAACCACAGGAAAGGGAATCGGACCTGCATACTGCGATAAGTATGAGCGCAGCGGACTTCGGGCTGAGGATCTGTACAGCGACGATTTCCGTGAAAAACTGACAGCTCTGGTAGAGCATAAAAAAGCTCTGGTGGAGTTTTACGATCCGGAGAATGAGGACGCAAAAAAACTGCTGGATCCGGAGAAGATTTATGAGCAGTATACAGCTTATGCAGAGAAGCTAAAGCCCTATGTCTGCGATACAGTTACCTATCTTCATAAAGCAATGGAGGAAAATAAAAAAATTGTAGTGGAAGGCGCCCAGGCGACTCTCCTCGATATTGATTTTGGCTCCTATCCCTATGTAACCTCCTCCAATCCAACGATTGGCGGAATTATTACTGGAACCGGTATGAGTTCTGCAGATATGGGAAATGTTTACGGTGTGATCAAGGCGTATTCCAGCCGTGTGGGAGCCGGTCCTTTTGTGACAGAGCTTCTGGATGAAACAGGAGATCGCATCCGGGAACTGGGCCATGAGTACGGAACGACGACGGGACGTCCAAGACGATGCGGCTGGCTGGATCTGGTAACCTTAAAATATGCAAAGCGCGTCAATGGACTGACAGCTTTGGCAGTCAATCATCTGGATACCATTGGCCAGTTTGACCGGATTAAAGTCTGCGTTGCTTACGACTGTGATGGCAAAGTGACAGAGGATTTTTCCACCAACCTGAAGTTTTTAAACAGTGCAAAGCCGGTTTATCGGGAATTTGACGGGAATTTCGGAGAGATTTCAGACTGCAAGACCTTTGAGGAGCTGCCGGAAAATGCAAAGGCCTATATCCGTTTTATTGAAGAGTACATTGGCATTCCGGTAAAATTCATTGGAACAGGGGCAGAGCGGGAAGCCATGATTGTTCGCTGAGGCTTTCCGGAAAGAAGAGAGACAGCCGGGAGATTCCCCCAAAAAGGGGAAGCTCCCGGCTGTTTCTTGTAGTTCCTCTTTATACCATTGGAAAAAACAGATTTGCCATGAAGCAGGTTGCAATGCCGTAAAGGAGCCAGAGAGGAAGAAAAACTTTTAAAATATCTTTAATCTTGTATTGCCCGGCTCCGAAAGCAATGGCAATGGAAGGAGATCCGGTTGGTGTCAGCATGGCAGCGGTACATCCGGCGAAAATTGCCATGGTAAAGGGGCGAGGATCCAGTCCCTGAGAAAGTGCGGTAACAATGGCAAGGGGAACGAATACCTGTTGGGTTGCAGTATTGCTCATAAACTGTGTCAGAATTGCTCCGGCAAAGTAGAAGGCAAAGAGCATCAACATTGGAGATGGGTTTCCTCCCAGAAGTCCCATAATAAAATCTGATACAACAGCGCCCGCACCTGTTTTTTGCATGGCAGTTCCCATGGGAATAACACCGGCCAGCATAAAGATTGTGTCCAGATTAATAAAATTCTTAATATCATTTAAGTTAAGAATATTCAGATAACACAGCAGAATAACTGCAGCAACAGGAAGGACATACATGCCAAAGGGAAGGTATTTCTGGAAGAGAATTCCCAGGAAATTCAGGAAGAAAATCACATAGACAATATTTTCCTGCACAGGTGTCAGGGATTCCTTCTGAGAATTTCCAGAGTGAATGGTGCTGGTGACAATTTTGTTTCCTGGAAGACCTTTCCATCCGATTAGAAGGATATAGGCGAAAGCCAGGAGAGAAGGAACAAGGATCACCTTGGTATAATCAAGAGCTTCAATCATAACTGGTGAACCGTTTGCTTCCAAAAGGCCATTGATCATGACAAAGTATGCGCCGGGAAGAAGTCCCTGGCAACAGTGTGCAAGAACAGCTCCGGGAAACAAAAGATGGGAGGGCTGAACCCTGCTGCTGTCATCGAAGGCGGCCATAAAAGGAAGAAACATACTGATTAGAGCAGTAGGCATGCTGAACTGGATTAATATCAGACAGGAAAGCATGTAAACGAAAACGATCAGCTGACTTTTTCCGGAATGACTCATAAGAAGAGTTTTCATTTTTGGAACAAGACTTGTTTTGCTGAGTGCGCCGCTTAACAGAAACATGCCGGCAATCATAACAACATTTTTGTCGCTGAAGCTGGCATAGGTTTCGCTGAATGTAAGGACACCGGTGAGACATAAAACAGTGGAAGCAGTCATGGCAACCAAGCCAAGCTTGAATTTGCCGCATAAAAAGCCGATAATCATGAGCAGAAGCACGGCCAGAGTAATGATTAAATGAATATTCATACGATTTCCTCCTAGTCAGGTATGAGAAGCATTATTTGGCAGACAATTCTTTTTCAGCGCTGTGAAGCATACCCTTCATGTAACCCATAAAATAGGCTGCAGATGTATCAGATATGGTTTTTCCGTCCTGGTTAAAGAACGGATGGTCAATGTTAAGGTATCCGTTGTATCCGCATTGGATCAACTGTTTCATGATAGCATACATATCTGCATATCCGTCTTCTAGAAGCGTTTCCTCAAAATAGGGCATAACTGAACTGACATTGCGGAAATGAACAATGGAAATTTTGTCTTCCTGGCAGAAGGTTTTAATATCATCCATGAGATTACCAAAGTTTTCGCTTTCAAGCCAGCATCCGATACACATCTTCATAGTAAGATAAGGACTGTTTTCCACCATGGCAAACGCTCGTTTGTAGCAGTCTGTATTCCAGATTAAGCTATGAACACCTCCAAGGGAAGGAACAGGAGGATCATTAGGATGAAGAGCGAGTTTGACACCGGCTTCTTCGCATACAGGAAGTGCACGATCCATGAAATATTTAAAATTGTTCCAGATTTCTTCCTCACCGTATTCTCTGTCATTGGAAATCGGACGGGACAAAATTTCATCCATGTCACAGATAAAGGATTGTTCTCCTCGATTGTGGATTCCGGATCCGATTCTTGTACGGAAAATACCATTTGGCTGCCAAGCAAGATAATTGACAGGAATTCCGGCTTTTCCAAGAGCTCTGGTAAATTCATTGTAGCGTTCGATCCACAGATCCCGGGTTGGTTTTCCGAGATGGATGTCGGGACATTTCTGAAGATTGGGACAGCCTGCATCAGAAATAGTCAAATGGCAGCGTGCTGCTTTTTCTTTAAATTTCATAATACCATCATAAGTGGCATCTTCCATAAGAAAGTTGACTGCCAGATATTCGATTCCCATTCCGCGTATAGACTGCATCTGTTCTTCTGTCATTTTACTGGAACAGTTTGCCTGTACTTTTATCATTGTCTATGTATCCTTTCTTTGTTGATTCCCCGGGGTGATTTTGTAATTTTAATTATAAATGTTATTGAAAAAAAGTATACTTTAGTTTATATATAATGGTATAGCGAAAAACTATAGAAAGATATGGATAAAGAGTACACGACAGGAGAGAACTATGGATTTGCATCATCTGGAATACATTGTAGAAATCGCAAAAGAGGAAAATATATCAAAAGCAGCGGAACGATTGCATATTTCACAACCTACATTGAGTATTTATCTGACTAAGCTGGAAAAAACGATGGGGATATCTCTTTTTCGGAGAAAAAATAATGTTTTAAATATTACAAAAGAAGGGAAAAAATATGTAGACGCATGCAGTAGAATCCTGCAGATAAGAGATCAGCTGTATGCAGAACTGTATCAGCACAATCAGGAAACTCTGAATATTGGAGTTTTGTCAAGCAGTGCACCTGTATTTAATCATATTCTGCAGGAATTTAAAATGCTGTACCCTCAGGTAGCACTGCGCCCTGTGGTGCAAAAGTCTCAGGAAATTTATGAAGCACTTTTATCGGGAAGTATAGAATTGGGGTTTGTGACATCATATATGGATGATCCGAAGCTTTCCTTTCCCAATGTGGAGATAAAGACTTTAAGGGAATATGAATTGATGCTGGTTATATCAAAAAGCAATCCTTGTTATCAGAAAATGGACTTAAGTCAGGGAGTTCTTCTGGAACAGGATTATGCTCTTTTGGAGTCACTTAAACTGACAATTTCTGATATTCCCATGATTCGAAAACGGGTTTTGGAAGAGATTCTTCCGGCTTTGAAGATGAGTTCGAAAAAACATATTGCTTGTATGGATAATCTGGAATTTCTTACAACAACGCTGTATCTGGAAAATTATTATTGTTTTACACCATATAGTCGAGTACCTGATGATATTGCATTAATTCCGTTAAATTTTCATCCTATGGTAAAGAAAATCATGATATATGAGACTGGAAAACATTTTTCGGATACAGAACGTAATTTTATCAGGATGGTGGAAGAGGCCTTTCAGGAATACCCGTATTATTACAGTCTGTGAAAATTAAATCCGGAGTATGTGAAAGTCTGAACCGCCCCCAGTGTTAGAAGTTTGGCGAGGTTCATTTTTCCCATACTCTGGATTATTAAATAACCAATTTTAAACTGCCCTGCTGGGAAGGGGCGCGCAGGAATCGCGGAGGACCAGCCGGTGAGGAACCAGCACCTTTGATACCATATCCATAGGGGAATCCGAGTAAAGCTTCAGCTGACGGACAGCCTCTGCGCCCAGCTGCCAGGGATTGATATCAATGGCAGTCAGCTGCGGTACATGGTGAAGGGCAATGGAAGAATCGTTAAAGGTAATCAGGGAAAGCTGCTCCGGAATCCTGATATGCCACTCAATCAGACGGCATTCCAGCTCGCGAATCAGCATATCATCACTGACAAGAAGGGCGGTTGGCGCCGACTGGCCGGTAAAAACAGACCTCATCCTTGCAAGGCCCTCTTCCCGGGACAGGTCTTCCATGTGAAAGGTATATTCCGGAAGGAAGGGAAGCTGATGCTGCATCAGGGACTGTACGTACCCCGCATAGCGATCCTGGTTAAAAAGAAAGGATGTATCCCCATTTAAAAAGGCAATCCGGGAATGGCCCAGTTCAATGAGATAATCCACAGCCTCTCTTGCTGCAAGCAGATTGTCGCTGTCAACATAAATGGTTTCGTTGGGGTAGGCGGAAACCTTTCCAATCAGTACATAGGGAATTCCGGCAGAATGAAAATAATCAATCAGGATATCCTGATTTTTGGAATACAGAAAAAGAAAGGAATCGGCCCGTCCGCTCTCAATCAGGAGCTTGGCATTTTCCAGAAGCTCTTCCTCGGTTTCTCCCATAACCATGGAAACGGTCCAGCGGTACTCCCGGCAGAGACTGGCAATGCCGCAGCTGGATTTCAGATAAAAGGTGTTTTCTGAAAGATCACTGCGTTTTAAAGGCGGAAATACAATGGCAGTTGATTTGACAGCAGAAGAAGTCTGCTGCGGATCCGGGTAGTTTGATGTATATCCAAGGGCAGACATGGCGCTGCGCACTTTTCGTTTTGTTTCTTCACTGATTGACGGCTGATTCTGGCAGGTTCTGGTTACTGTGGAAGGTGAGACGCCGGCCAGCTTTGCCACATCTTTGATAGTTGCACTCATGATAAGACCTCCTTGAGGGTTTCTTTTCTTAATTATATCGAAAAAAAAGGACAAGTCAAGCAACAGAATGCAAATGAATGCAATACAGTAAAAAATACTATGCAAATAATACGCAAAAGCGGCTGAGAGAATTCTCTCAGCCGTTTGTGATTTTGTCAGAAAAAGGTAATCTGATATTCTTTACAGATTTTCCGGATTTCCCAGATACAAATAAGAGATGCGGCAGCTCCGGTTAAAATGTTGCTGATACCCATGACAATTCCCACGCTGATGCTTCCCAGGTCTGTGAAGTTCTGAAGAAACCACAGAACCGGTATGCGGAAGAGAAAGACGCGGCAGAAATTAATGACCAGGGTCAGCCGTGTTTTTCCGAAGCCGTACAGCAGAGATAGAACAGCGGCATTGATACCGAGAGGAACAGCACCCAGAGCCTCGTACCGGTAGATGGAGGCAATCATCTGAAGAAATTTCTCGTCAGAGCCTGCAAACAGCCAGCTGATCTGACGGATAAAGACCAGGGACAGAGTCATAAAGAAAACTCCGATGGCTGCGTCAATCACCAGAACGCACTGGAAGGCCTTCAAAGCCCGTTTTGGTTCTCCGGCACCCAGGTTCTGGCTGATAATGGCAGAGCCCCCTTCCTGGAATCCATTTTGAGGCATGGTGGTGAAGCCGCCGATGTTGTTGGAAATTCCAAGTGCACCTACGGTCAGGGGAGTGTAAATGGTACTCATGGAGTTTACAATCACCTTTCCAAAGGAAAATGCCACCTTCTCAACAATAACCGGAATGGACAGGGCAATCATAGGTCTGGTTACCTCTGGTTTTAAAGAGATGGCAGCCAGAGAAAAACCGAAGGCATTGTCCTTCTGGTTCAGGTTTTTGCAGGCGGCCGCCAGAAGGAAGGTCTGGGAGATAATGGTTGCAACGGAGATCATATTGATTCCGCAGTTGAGAACATAAACAAAGAGGGCCGTCAGCGCCAGCTTCAGTCCGATCACTACCATATTCAGATTCAGAATTCGTTTGGAGTTTCCTCTGGCCCGCTCAATGGCAATGTAAACGTTGTTAAAGAAGCTGATAACCATTCCGAAAAGCTCCAGAATAAAATACTGGGTTCCTCCTGCGATAAATTCCTCCGGCGTCTTTGCAAGACGAAGAAACTGGGGCGTAAAGGGAACCAGAATAACCAGAAGAGCCAGACCAAGAATGGCACACATGGCAAACAGGGTGCTGACCCGTTTTTTAACCAGCTGGAAATCTCCAGAGCCGTAGGCTTCGCTGATTTTGATGCTGGCGCCGACTGCCAGACCGCCGCCCAGGGCAGAAAGCATCATATTGATCTGGGAGAGGTAGGCAACGGTAGATACGGCAGTAGCGCTAATGTGAGCGGCCATCATGGAATCAAATATTTTAAAAAGCTGGGTGAGGCTCTGATACAGGGCCAGCGGAAAGCCTACATAGAGAACGACTCTCCACATATTGTCGTGAAGGGAAAAATCCCGGAATTGTTTGTCCTTGTCTGAAAGCTGTGCTTGATTGTTCATGTCTCTTTCCTCATTTCTCACAGGATAATTTCGGATCCTATCCTATAACAAAAAAAGAAGTTTTTTTACAGAATAAACGTCTTATATGAGAAAAACTACAGATTATTTGTCCGAATTACAAGATTGTGGTATAATAGAAGAAAAAGGAACCGGAAACGATGAAATCAGAAGAAAGAATTTGTTATAAGGGCATGAACTGTGATCAGGATGAGGAGCTGAAGGATAAGCCTTCCGGTGTATTTGCCAGCAGAAAACGGCGTCCTGTAGATTTTTCCATGACAGTGGATCACAGTCATGGCTATTATGAGCTGTTTTATCTGGCAGCAGGGAGATGCCGGATTTTTTTGAACCATACCATATATCATCTGGAGCCGGGAGACCTGATTCTGATTGAGCCTCAGGCGCTTCACCGGACGATCTACGGTCTTACCAGGGAAAATGAGCGGATTGCAGTGGGATTTGCGCCGGAACATATGAAGCAGCTGGAAACCCGGTGGGGGAAGGAATGGTCGGGACGGCTGCGGGGAAAGCCCTGTATTTCCGTGGAACCGGGACGGCGCAGGTATGTGGAGGGTCTGTTGGAGAAGATTTTGGCAGAGCAGAACAACAGGGATGTGTTTTCCGACGTTCTGATTTGCAATTATCTGTCTGAGCTGCTGGCTTTTTGCGGACGGTACCGGCTGGAGCATCAGAACCCCAGAATTCAGGACGTGGCAGAGTCGGCAGCTCAGGAGGAGGAGATTCAGAAAGCGGCTTCTTATATTTATCACCATTTTCGGGAACCTCTGACCCTGGAGCTGGTGGCAGAGCGGGTTCATATGAGTCCGGCCTATTTCTCCAGACGGTTTAAAAAACTGACCGGTTTTGGCTATAAGGAATATCTGAACTATGTCCGTCTCAAGGAGGCATCTAGGATGCTTCTGGAAACAGAACTGTCAGTGGCAGATATTGCCCAGCTGTGCGGGTTTTCTGACGGGAATTATTTTGGAGATTTGTTTAAAAAAGAGAAGGGGATTTCTCCCAGAGAATACAGGAAAAATCCCCAGCGTTTTATTTGACGCCAAGACAGCAGAGAAGCTGTTTTAAATAAGCGGAGAGACAGTCCGGATTCTGAAGGCAGACATCAATCAGGGCAGCATAGGAGCATTTGTCTCTGCGTTCTTTTTTCAGAGCCGGTTCCCACAAGGGAGAAAACTGGGGAAGGAAGACCCCCTGCTCTCTGGTATAGCAGTTTTTTGCTGTGGCTCTGACACAGACTCCGGGATCATAGCGGGCTGCATCTGATTTGGGAACTGTGCGATCCTCCTCTGTCAGATAGCAGTAATCCTGATAGTTGGAGTAAAAATGCTTCAGCTCTCCTTCAAACAGAGTAACCTCCAGAGTCAGCTGATTCTGGGATGCAAAGCAGACGACGGGCTCCATACTGCAGGAAAAGGGAACAGGGATGGCGCAGGGACTCTGGCAAATCAGTTCCAGAAGATGGCGTCTGCTTCCATCACTGCAGGTTTCTGTAAGAATCTGCTGGCTTTTCAGAGTCATTTCCCCTTCAAAAAAGTCCGGATAATTCAGAATGGGAAGGATGGAGGGCATACCCTTCAGATCGTCCTCATTGTGAAGAATCAGCAAATCGTACAGCTCCTCGGAATGGTTTTTCAAATAGGCGCGGTATACATCGATAAGCTGACCGCCGGAGTATTGATCGGTTCGTGAAATGCCGAGAAATGCTTCGATGGCTTTCTGCTTCATGCTTTCCAGTCCTAGCAGCTTTCGGTAGGGCCTGATTTTTTTGTAGATGTCAATGCTTGCAACATTTGAAAAATCATAATCTTTTTTCAGATGGCGGCACCGTTTTAACAGATAGGGAATGTCGAATCCGTCTCCGTTAAAATGAATCAGGATTTTATAGTTTTCCAGAAAAGAAAAGAAGCTGTCAAGCAGTTCCGGTTCTGCGGCAGCGGTATCTGCAAACCACTGGATCAGATTCCAGCTGCCCTCCTGAAAATAGGTACAGCCAATCAGATACAGGTTGGACGTATCGCCCGAAAATCCGGTAGTTTCAATATCAAAAAACAGCAGATCAGAAAGAGGGCCAATCCGATCAAGGGGATAGGTATCAGGCAAATCAAGTTTTTTCGTTATTGTAATCATAGCGTTCCTCCTTGTTCGATTATAGAGGGACAAAAAAAGAAAGTCAACGAAAAAACACCAGGCAGGAATCCCTGTGAGAAGGAGAAAATAAAAAGAAATCGAATGTCTGTTCGGTGGCATATTGCAATCAGGAGTTTCTTATGGTATGATGTCCGTAAAGTGAACAGCAGGAGGAATTTATCAGTGTTTTCATATATAAAAGGACCCTTGGTGGAAGTATGGGAGGGTGGAATCGTTGTGGAAGCAGGCGGAATTGGATGGAATATTCTTGTTCCTCTGTCCGTGCTTGACCGTTTGCCCAGAATCGGAGAGGAGCTCAAGATCTATACTTCTTTTCAGGTGAGAGAGGATGCCATGACTCTGTATGGCTTTTTCAACAGCCAGGATCGGAAGATGTTTAACCAGCTTCTGGGAGTCAATGGGATTGGCCCAAAGGCAGCTCTGGGTATTCTGTCTGCGCTGCAGCCAGATGATTTGCGAATGGCGATTCTCTCAGAGGATGCAAAAGCCATTGCCAGAGCTCCGGGCATTGGCCCTAAGACAGCCAAGCGGGTGATTCTGGATTTAAAGGATCGGATCCGGATGGAGGATGTGCTGCCTTCTGCTTTTGGAACCGAAATGGAACCGGCAGAGACGGCTGGATCCGGAATGGAGGGAACCGGCAGAGAGGCTATAGAGGCGCTGGTGGCATTGGGATATTCCCTGACGGAAGCATCCAGGGCTGTACGGAAAATCGAGATCACAGAGGATATGACAGTAGAGGCAGTTTTAAAGGCATCTCTGAAGTATCTGGCAATCTGAGTGCGGGACAAATACAACAAGTGTGGAGAGTAAGATGGAGCGGAGAATCATAACAACAGAGATTACCGAAGAAGACAAATATATAGAACCCAGTCTCCGTCCGCAGCTGCTGGACGAATATATCGGGCAGGAAAGGATCAAAAGCAATCTGAAGGTGTATATGCAGGCTGCAAAGGCCAGAGGAGAGTCTCTGGATCATGTGCTGTTTTATGGTCCGCCGGGACTGGGGAAAACCACCCTGTCCGGAATTATTGCCAATGAGATGGGCGTTCATATGAAGGTGACGTCGGGACCGGCTATTGAAAAGCCGGGGGAGATGGCGGCCATTCTCAATAATCTGCAGGAGGGAGATGTTCTCTTTGTAGATGAGATTCACAGGCTGAACCGTCAGGTGGAAGAGGTGCTTTATCCGGCGATGGAGGATTTCGCTATTGATATTATGCTGGGCAAGGAGTCCTCAGCCCGTTCGATCCGTCTGGATCTGCCCCATTTTACCTTGGTAGGAGCTACAACCAGAGCGGGACTTCTCACAGCGCCTTTGCGGGATCGGTTTGGGGTGATTCAGAAAATGGAGTTTTACCGGCCGGAGGAGCTGCAGATTATTGTAGAGCGGTCAGCCGGTGTTCTTGGTGTGGAGATAGAGCCGGAGGGTGCAGCGGAAATTGCACGGCGCTCCAGAGGAACCCCTCGTCTTGCCAACCGTCTGCTGAAACGTGTTCGGGATTTCGCCCAGGTGAAATATGACGGGGTCATTACGAAGCAGGTGGCTGATTTCGCCCTGGATATCCTGGATGTGGATAAGCTGGGCCTGGATAACAATGACAGAAATATTCTGATGATGATGATTGAAAAGTTTGGCGGGGGTCCGGTAGGTCTGGATACTCTGGCAGCGGCCCTGGGAGAGGATGCGGGAACTCTGGAGGATGTGTATGAGCCGTATCTTTTGATGAACGGATTTTTGAACCGGACGCCAAGAGGACGGGTGGCGACAGAGAGTGCATACCGCCATCTGGGAATTCCCTTTGGAGAGTGACGAAAAACAGGCTGTGGAGTTTTGAAAATTCATTAGAAAAGTTGCTTGTTGATTCTATGAGGATATGGTACACTGTTACTGTATGCCTGTATTCCGGAAGGAAAACGGGCCACAGAAGCGATGACAGGTGGAATAAGGAACAAAAGAATCGGGAGCCGAGAATATGAGTCAGAAAAATTATGCGGAAGTTTTGATAGATGGTGTGGTATATACGCTGGGCGGCACAGAAGATGAGGCCTATCTACGGAGAGTTGCAGCATATTTAAATGAAAAAATAGGCACAATTAAGAAGCAGAGAGGTTTTTCCAGGCAGAATGCGGATTATCAGAACCTGATGATTCATCTGAATATTGCAGATGATTATTTTAAGGAGCAGGAGCGGGCAGATATGCTCAGCGGCCAGAAGGCGCTGCTGGAAAAAGAGGCCTACAGCCTGAAGCATGAATTGATTACCATGCAGATGCGGATGGAGGCTATGGAGAAGGAAATGCAGGAGGAGAAAGCAAGGGCAGAGGAACTGGTGCGAAAAGCGTCGGAAACAGCTTCTGACGCAGATAGTAACAGACACAGAAAATAAAACAGCAGGTGAAAGCTTCAGGGGGTGCTCTTTTTTCATAAGGGTCATCCTCTGCTTTATGTTATAACTGTTCAGGAGGAATCGTGTGAAATTACCAGTAGAAATCCTGGCTCCGGCCGGGTCCGTGGAAAGCATGAAGGCAGCGGTAAATGCCGGGGCTGATGCAGTATATATGGGAGGAAGCCGGTTTGGAGCCCGGGCGTATGCGGAGAATCCAGAGGGAGATCAGTTTTTAGAGGCTCTTGATTATGCCCACCTTCATGGCTGCAGCCTGTATATGACGGTCAATACATTAGTAAAGGAAGAGGAGCTGGGACAGCTGTATGATTTTCTTATGCCCTGCTATGAACGGGGGCTGGATGCAGTGATTGTTCAGGATATGGGGGTTTTTTCGTTTATCCGAAAACATTTTCCGGACCTTCCAATTCATGCCAGCACTCAGATGACGGTTACAGGATGGCGAAGCGCCGCTATGTTGAAGGAGCTGGGAGCCAGCCGGGTGGTAACGGCAAGAGAGCTTTCTCTGGCAGAGATTGCTCAGATCAGGGATCATGTGGATATTGAGATTGAGAGCTTTGTTCACGGCGCTCTCTGTTACTGCTATTCCGGCCAGTGTCTGTTAAGCAGCCTGATTGGCGGACGAAGCGGAAACAGGGGACGATGCGCCCAGCCCTGCAGGCTTCCCTATGATGCGCCAGGACAGGCCCTGTCCTTTAGAACAGGCTCAGAGCGGGGAACAGGAAGGAAGAATAGAGAGAACGGCGGAGAAAAGACTGGGGGAAAGAACAGAGAAAAGAGGCAGCAGGAGAAGGATAACCGCTATCTGATGAGCTTAAAGGATCTGTGTACGCTGGATATTCTTCCTGATATTATTGAGGCAGGTGTCTATTCCCTGAAGATTGAAGGGAGAATGAAAAGTCCCCGGTATACGGCTGGTGTGGTCAGTGTGTACCGCAAGTATGTAGATCAGTATTTGGCCAGGGGACGGGAGGGCTATCGGATATCCGATGAGGATCGGAAAATGCTTCTGGATCTTTTCGATCGGGGCGGACAGACGGAAGGATACTACCGGCAGCACAATGGCAGGGATATGATTGCACTGAAGGAAAAGCCGGCGTTCCGACAGGGCAATCAGCAGCTATTTGATCGTCTGGATGCGGAATATGTTCACAGTGGAAAGCAGGAGCCGATTCGGGGCCATGTAACAGCCAGAGAAGGGCAGCCAGTAACTTTGTATTTGGAAAAAGCTCCTGTGTCTGTGACGGTTTCCGGGGAGGTGGTTCAAACAGCTCAGAATCAGCCGATGACAGAAGAAAAGCTGTTAAAACAGATTCAGAAAACGGGAGGCTCGCCCTTTTACTTTGAAGAGCTGACCGGTCAGGCAGAGGGCTCCTGCTTCCTTCCGGTACAGGCATTAAATGGACTTCGCAGAGCCGGATTGGAGCAGCTGGAGGAGGCAATCCTTTCTCCCTACCGGAGAAAGGCAGAGCCGGAGGGTGAAAACGAAGAAGGAGTCACTGAACGGCCAGTTTCTGCGGCAGCAAAGGAAGAACAGGAGCGAAGCTTTGTAAAGTCAGGAAAAAGTCCAGAATTTTTGGTATCTCTGGAATCGCCAGAGGGACTGTCTGTAGCAGCAGCGCACCCGGAGGTGGACGGTATTTATCTGGACAGCACAGGCTTTGGACCGGAGTTGTGGAAACAGGCAGTAGAGCAATGCCACCAAGCAGGCAAGTTTTGCGGACTGATTTTCCCTCAGATTTTCCGTCAGGAGGCAGAAGAATTTTTTATGGCTGCTGCAAAGGAATTGAGAGAGGCCGGTTTTGATGTTCTGGTAATCCGTTCTATGGAGGAACCCCGCTTTTTAAGAGAGCTGGGACTGGGGCAGATTCCTCTTGTGTTTGATTCCAATCTATATGCCATGAATCATCAGGCGGCAGCGCAGATGATCCATATGGGCGCAGGAAGGCTGACCTTCCCTCTGGAGCTAAACAGCAGAGAGCTGGAACAGCTGAAGGAGGCATCAGAGGGCATTGGCTGGGAGATGACCATTTATGGTCACTATCCGGCTATGGTTTCTGCCCAGTGCGTGGTGCGTACTACAAAGGGGTGTACGAAAAAGCCAGAGCTGCTTTTGATTCGTGACAGAGTAGGAAAAGAGCTTCCAGTGAAAAATCACTGTCAGTTCTGCTACAATACCATTTACAATCCCAGTCCATTGAGTCTTCTGGGACAGGAAGATGCAGTGCTCAGGCTGCAGCCGGAGGGATTGAGGCTGGTATTTACTACGGAGACTCCGGCTCAGATTCAGGAGGTTATGGATGCGTTTGCGGATCACTTCCGGTATGGAAAGGATACGCCATCGCCAATAAAGGATTTCACAAGAGGCCATTTCAGACGAGGCGTGGAATAGGAGATTTATGGTTAATGTAATAATTGAGGTGTCAAAATATCTTCTGATTATTTTGATGGCGCTTTACACCTACTGGAATTTCCGGTATTTTCGATATCAGGAGGTCTGGCAGCAGAACCGGGTATGCGCAAAGCAGAATGCTGTGATGTTTCTGATGCATTTGCTGGCTTATGCTGTTTTGTATCTGAAGTCTGAGGATGAGAGAGTGGTTCTGTTTTACCTGGCTCAGATGGTATTTTTTGCTGCCTATATGGGACTTTCCCGGTATTTTTACCGTAATCTGTCCAGGATCCTGATGAACAATATGTGCATTCTTCTGATGATCGGGCTGATGATTCTGACCAGGCTTTCCTTTGATAAGGCAGTCAGACAGTTTTTGATTGTGGCTGTGGCGGCTCTGATTACCTGGATCATTCCCTTTGTGATGGATCGGGCCTGGCAGCTGGCAGAGATTCCCTGGTTTTACGGAATCGGCGGTCTGGCAGTTCTGGCCCTGGTGTGGGTTGTGGGAAATAACAGCTTTGGGGCCCAGCTGTCCATTACTGTCGCAGGGATTTCTTTTCAGCCATCGGAATTTGTAAAAATTACCTTTGTATTTTTTGCAGCCGCTATGTTTTACAGGTCTGTGGATTTTAGAACTGTGGCTGCAGTGACAGCAGTGGCAGCCGGTCATGTGCTGGTTTTGGTTCTGTCAAAGGATCTGGGAAGCGCTCTGATTTTTTTCCTGACCTACCTGACCATGCTGTTTGTGGCAACAGGGAAATGGCTTTATCTGGGAGCCGGGCTGGGCTGTGGCTGCGGGGCGTCTGTTCTGGCCTATTATCTCTTTGCCCATGTGAGAACCCGGGTGGCAGCCTGGCGGGATCCCTGGGCGGATATTGACAACCGGGGATATCAGATTACGCAGTCTCTGTTTGCTATAGGAACAGGAGGCTGGTTCGGAATGGGGCTTTATCAGGGGATGCCCTACAAAATTCCTGTGGTGGAAAAGGATTTTGTATTTGCGGCAGTATCAGAGGAGCTGGGCGGCATTTTTGCTATCTGCATTCTGCTGATTTGTCTGGGCTGCTTTCTTCAGTTTATGATGATTGCAGGAAGAATGCAGGCTCTGTTTTATAAGCTGATTGCCTTTGGATTGGGAATGGTTTATGGAATCCAGGTTTTCCTGACTGTGGGAGGCGTGACAAAATTCATTCCCTCTACAGGCGTGACCCTTCCCTTTGTCAGCTACGGAGGAAGCTCTATCCTCAGCACCTTTATGGTGTTTGGAGTGCTTCAGGGACTGTACATTCTGAAAAAGAATGATGAGGAGGACTATGAATAAACAGACGCCTAATCCCGGGGAGAATAAACATATTCTGCTGATTACCTATGCGGTGGTGGGAATGTTTGTATGCCTGATGGGATATTTTGGTTATTTTCTGCAGGTGCAGAGCGAGACAGTAATTAATAATTCTTATAATGCCCGCCTGGACAGCTTTTCGGATCGGATTATCCGGGGAAAGATTTTAAGCAATGACGGAAGAGTGCTGGCAGAAACTGCAGTACAGGAGGACGGTTCAGAGGTGAGAACCTATCCCTATCAGGATTTGTTTGCCCATGCAGTGGGATATTCAGATCATGGAAAGGCGGGACTGGAGGCTCTGGCTAATTTTTATCTTCTGTCCTCTCATATGAATCTGGCAGAGCAGACGCTGAATCAGCTGGCAGATCGAAAGAATCTGGGAGATAATGTAATTACAACCCTGGATGTGGATCTGCAGCAGGCAGCACAGGCAGCTCTGGGAGATCGAAAAGGGGCTGTCGTGGCTCTGGAACCGGATACAGGGAAAATCCTCGCCATGGTTTCCAGACCGGGATTTGATCCGAACACCCTGGGACAGGAATGGGAAACGCTGATTTCCGGCGACAATACCCAGGCCCAGCTGTTAAACCGGGTATCTCAGGGGGTATATCCGCCAGGCTCTACTTTCAAAATTGTGACGGCTCTGGAATATATACGGGAGCATCCCAATACCTGGCAGGAATTTTCCTTTGACTGTGACGGTTCCTATGAGCATGGGGATTACACGATTTCCTGTTATCATGGCAACGCCCACGGCCATCAGAATTTGCCTCAGGCCTTTGCAAATTCCTGCAATGGAGCCTTTGCCAGCCTTGGACTGGAGCTGAATCTGGAGCAGATGCAGAATCTGGCGGAGCGTCTTTTGTTTAATGGACAACTGCCCGTATCCATTGCCTACAGCAAAAGCTCCTATGCCATGGGAACAGGGGCTTCAGACTGGGAACGGCTTCAGACTGCCATCGGGCAGGGAAATACCCAGATGACTCCTCTTCACAATGCGCTTCTTACAGCATCCATTGCCAATGGAGGTGTGCTGATGAAGCCCTATCTGATTGACCGGGTGGAAACATCAGAGGGAGAAGAAGTGAAAAAGTTTCTTCCTGCTACGTATGGAGAACTGATGAGTGCATCGGAGGCAGATGCTTTGTCTGGAATGATGCGCCAGGTGGTAACAGAAGGAACGGGTTCCGCTGTCCGTACAGACGCTTATGCAGTGGCAGGAAAAACAGGCTCTGCAGAGTTCGAAAAGGGAAAGGAAAGCCATGCCTGGTTTACAGGCTTTGCCCCGGCAGAGGATCCGAAGCTGGTAGTGACTGTTCTTGTAGAGGAGGGCGGATCCGGAGGACGGGAGGCTGCGCCGATCGCAAGAGCCTTATTTGATTTGTATTTTTCAAAATAGCTGCAATTGTTTCACGGGAAGCAAGCTTGACATGGATTTTTCTGCCAGTGCTCCCGTTGTCCTGAATAGTTACAAAAAATAATGAAAAAAGAAAGGGGATATCCTGTGTTTCGAGCAAACGAATATGTAAAGGCAGAAAGCCTGGAGGAAGCCTATCAGCTGAACCAGAAAAAGAGCAATGTGCTTCTGGGCGGTATGATGTGGCTGAAAATGGGAAGTAATTACAAGTCAGCAGCCATTGACCTATCTGGTCTGGGACTTGACTACATTGAAGAAGATGAAGAGGAATTCCGCATTGGCTGTATGTGCAGTCTGAGAAGCCTGGAGCTTCATGAGGGGCTGAACCGGTATTTTGGCGGAATTTTCCGGGAGTGTACCAAAGGCATCGTAGGTGTGCAGTTTCGAAATGGGGCTACGGTAGGAGGAAGCGTGTTCGGGAGATATGGTTTTTCCGACATTCTTACCTGCATGATGATGCTGGATGTCCAGGTGGAGCTTTACCAGAGAGGAAGAATTTCTCTGGAGGAATTTGCAAAGCTGCCTTACGATCGTGATATTCTGGTTCAGGTGATTCTGAAAAAGGATGGAAGAAGAGCGGTTTATGCCTCTTCCCGCCGTTCTAAAACGGATTTCCCTATCATTGCCTGCGGCGTGGCAAAAAAGGGAGACAGCTGGTATGTATCTGTAGGTGCAAGACCTGCAAGGGCTGCCCTGTGTGTGCTCCCTGCCGGGAATGAAGCAGTGAAAGATCTGGCAGAGAAGGCCGCTGAGGCATTTTCTTACGGGGACAATATGAGAGCTGGAGGAGAATACAGAAAACATCTGGCGCAGGTTTCTATCCGGCGTCTGATGGATCAGATATCCAGGGAGGAAGAAAAATAAAATGCGGAGTAATATGGAAATACAGTTTATTTTAAATGGAAAGATGCAGACAGCAGTGATTGCGGCGGACACCCTGCTTTTGGATCTGCTGAGAAGTCTGGGATGCTACAGTGTGAAACGGGGCTGCGAAACCTCTAACTGCGGTCTTTGCACCGTATGGATGAATCAGAAGCCGGTTCTTTCCTGTTCTGTTCTGGCTGCAAGGGCAGACGGCTGTGAAATTACAACTCTGGAGGGCCTTCAGAAGGAGGCGGAAGAAATTGGGCGTTTCCTTGCAGAGGAGGGAGCGGATCAGTGCGGCTTTTGCAGCCCGGGATTGATTATGAATCTGCTGGCAATGGAACGGGAGCTGGTAAGTCCTGATATGGATGAGGTTCGGGAATATCTTTCCGGAAACCTTTGCCGGTGTACCGGTTACGAAGGACAGATGCGGGCAATTGAAAAATATCTGAACCGGAATAAGGAGGGCAGAAGCTGAGATGGAGAAAAAGAAAACCTATGTAGGCCAGTCAGTTGTAAAGCGGGACGCTATGGCTTTGATGACAGGAAAGCCAGTGTATACCGATGACATCGCTCCGAAGGATTGTCTTATTGTCAAGGTTTTGAGAAGCCCCCATGCCCATGCGTGGATTGAAGAGATTGATAAGACGCGGGCGTTGTCTGTTCCGGGAATTGAGACTATTTTAACCTGGGAGGATTCTCCCCAGAAGCGGTTTACTATGGCTGGACAGACTTATCCGGAGCCCAGTCCTTACGATCGTCTGATTCTGGATCGAAGAATGCGTTTTGTGGGAGATGTGGCTGCTATTGTGGCAGGAACCTCAGAAGAGGCTGTGGATCGGGCGCTGAAGGCAATTAAGGTGAACTATCAGGTTCTGGAGCCGGTTCTGGATATGCGGACAGCCAAGGACAACCCGGTTCTGGTGCATCCAGAGGAGAACTGGGAAAGTCTGTGCCCTGTAGGGGCTGACAATCAGCGCAATCTCTGCGCATCAGGAGATGACATTCACGGAGATGTAGAGGGGATTCTGGCTTCCTGCGCTCATGTGATTTCAAAGACTTATCATGTCAAGCCGAACCAGCAGGCCATGATGGAAACCTTCCGCACCTTTACATCTATGGATGCCTATGGACGGCTGAACGTAACCTCCTCTACTCAGGTGCCCTTCCATGTGCGGCGGATAGTGGCTCATGCCTTGGATATTCCCAAGTCCCGGATCCGGGTGATAAAGCCCCGAATCGGCGGCGGCTTTGGGGCCAAGCAGACGGTGGTTTCAGAGGTATACCCGGCTCTGGTGACCTGGGTGACAGGCAAACCGGCTAAGATGGTTTTCAGCCGGTATGAATCTCAGATCGCCTCTTCTCCCCGCCATGAGATGGAAGTAACAGTTCGCCTGGGAGCTGATGAAAATGGTGTATTTCAGGCGATCGATTTATATACCCTGTCAAATACAGGCGCTTATGGAGAACACGGTCCGACAACAGTAGGTCTGTCAGGCCATAAATCAATTCCCCTTTATTCTACTCCAAAAGCCTTTCGCTTCCACTACGATGTGGTTTATACCAATACGATGTCTGCAGGGGCATACCGGGGCTATGGAGCGACCCAGGGAATCTTTGCCCTAGAATCGGCAGTCAATGAGCTGGCAGCGGAATTACATATGGATCCGGTTGCTCTTCGGGAAAAAAATATGGTTCATGAAGGGGATGTGATGCCTGCCTATTACGGTGAGATGGCCAACAGCTGTACTCTGGATCGGTGTATGAAGCGAGCCAAAGAGCTGATGAAATGGGATGAAAAATATCCCTGTCGTGTAATGGACAACGGAAAAGTCCGTTCTGTCGGAGTGGCCATGGCCATGCAGGGCTCTTCCATTTCCAACTGTGATGTGGCTGGAATTACCTTAAAGCTGAATGATGATGGCTTTTACAGCATGATGATTGGAGCGGCCGATATGGGAACCGGCTGTGATACGACTTTGGCACAGATTGCAGCAGATTGTCTGGAATGCGATTTGGATAATATTGTGGTTCACGGTGTGGACACGGATGTTTCTCCCTATGATTCTGGCTCTTATGCCTCCAGTACAGCATACCTGACCGGTATGGCAGCGGTAAAAGCCTGCGAGGCCATGAGGGAAAAGATTATGGAAAAGGGTGCGGAGTATCTGGAACGGTCTGTAGATGAAGTGGACTTTGACGGCAGCCAGGTATTTAGCAGAGACGGCAGCAGTGCCATTCGTTTAAAAGATATTGGAAACAGAGTGATGTGCAACAATGGAAAGGCCCTTGAGGTGACAACGTCTCATTCTTCTCCGGTTTCTCCGCCGCCCTTTATGGTAGGTATGGCAGAAATTGAGATGGACATGGAAACCTATGAATACGAGTTGATTGATTTTGTGGCAGTGGTTGACTGCGGAACTCCGATTAATCCCAATCTGGTGCGTGTTCAGACGGAAGGCGGACTGGGACAGGGCATCGGCATGGCGATGTTTGAGGATGTGACCCGCTCTCAGAAGGGCCGTGTATTTGAAAATTCCTTTATGCAGTATAAGCTGCCGACCCGTATGGATGTGGGACACCTTCAGGTGGAATTTGAAAGCAGCTACGAGCCGACAGGTCCTTTTGGCGTTAAGTCCATTGGAGAGGTGGTAATCAATACTCCTTCTCCGGCGATTGCAGGGGCTGTGGCTAATGCATCCGGCGTATGGATTCGGGAGCTTCCTATTACGGCAGAGAAGATTTTTACAGAAATGAAGGAAAAAAAGAAAGCAGTTAATTAAAAAAATAAAACAGAGGATTCGGAAACTGGGAAGAAACAGAATAAGTTATAGACAACTCAGGGAAACTTCATCTTGCATCTTCTATCAAATGGAGTTATACTAAAAACAGTCTGTGCGACACACCACCGTGGTGCTGATCCAGCACTGCGCGACCAGGAGGGATTGCAATGATAGAAGCAACGAGCTGTGGAGGTGTGGTTATATTTCGCGGCAAGATTCTGGTTCTCTACAAGAATTACAAGAACAAGTATGAGGGCTGGGTTCTGCCAAAGGGAACTGTAGAAGCAGGAGAAGAGTACAAGGAGACGGCTCTTCGGGAAGTAAAAGAAGAAACCGGCGTCAGTGCTTCCATTATCAAGTATATCGGGAAGAGCTCCTATTCCTTTAATACACCGCAGGATATGGTGGAAAAGGATGTTCACTGGTATTTGATGATGGCTGACAGCTATTACAGTAAACCACAACGGGAAGAGCATTTTGTAGATTCCGGCTATTACAAGTTTTATGAGGCTTACCATCTGCTGAAGTTTTCCAACGAAAAGCAGATTCTGGAAAAGGCTTATAATGAATACCTGGATTTGAAGAAGGCGAACCTCTGGGGCAACAAAAAATATTTCTAGGTTTTACATGAGACAATGGGGAACGGTCTGAGAATTTCAGGCCGTTTTTCTAATGTCTTTATTATTTTGTGTATAAAAAGAGGAGGATTATTGATGAAATCATCGAACGAACTGCGCACACTGCTGCGCTCCATTGACCGGAAAAGCTATCCGGCTTATAAAGCTTTGTCAGGGGCTTATCAGTTTGGCGCTTATGTGCTTGTAATTGATCATGTACAGGGGGATCCCTTTGCCTCCCCTTCCAGTGTTCATATAGAGGTGTCTCTGAAACAGGCAGGATTTCCGGAGGCCTATTATCAGGAGGCCTGCAGCCGTATTGCGCTGGAGGATTTCCTTACCAGAAGGTTTGGAAGTCAGGTAGAAGCCTACAATTTTAAAGCTGGAGGTTCTGGAAAAAGCGGGCTATTGTCTACCGCCAGATGTGGGCAGGAGGTTTTGGAGAGAAGCGCCTGTCAGATTGGCGCAGGAAAGATTACTGCCAGATTTCATATTGGATTTCCGGCATTCGGAAGAACTATAGATGCAGGCGGACTGGAAAAAATACTTTTTGAGTATCTTCCTGCATGTGTGGAAAACAGTTTTTTTTACAGGAAGCTGGATAAGAAAAAGACAGAGGAGGCAGTATATCTGGCGGAGGATCAGAAAGCAGTGCGCGATTACTTAAAGAAGGAGGGGCTGGTGGCTTTTGTAGCGAATGGTTCCATTCTTCCAAGAAAAAGCGGAGTTTCTGATCTTCCCATGAGAGACTGCGTTCCCTTTGTTTCCCCGTCTTCTATGGAGAAAACCATTACCCTTCCCCACAGGGGGCAGATGAGCGGAATGGCAGTTCCAAAGGGAATCACTCTGATTGTAGGAGGCGGTTATCATGGAAAATCTACGCTTCTGTCGGCGCTTCAGATGGGAGTTTATAACCATATTGCAGGAGACGGCCGGGAATTTGTGATTACGGAGGAGACAGCAGTGAAGCTGCGGGCAGAGGAGGGACGGGCAATCCGGAATGCTGATATTTCCCTTTTTATTAATGATCTGCCCAATAAAAAGAATACCTCTTCTTTTTCTACGGAGGATGCCAGCGGAAGTACCTCGCAGGCCGCCGGTGTCGTGGAGGGGATAGAAGCAGGAACGAAGCTCTTTCTCATTGACGAGGATACCTCTGCAACAAATTTTATGGTGCGGGATGATTTTATGCAGGAAGTGATCCAGAGAGAAAAAGAACCCATTACCCCGTTTCTGGAACGGGCCGGGGATTTGTATGAAAAGGCCGGGATTTCTACGATTCTGGTAGCTGGAAGCTCTGGAGCCTTTTTCTATATTGCTCATAAAATTCTACAGATGGACAGTTACCGTCCAGTGGATATTACGGAACGGGTAAAAATGCTGTGTCGGGAATACAAAGCTCCGCGGATTCAGGCGCCGGGATTTTTTCTTTCGGAATTTCAGACGCCTTTGGTTTTTCATAATACAGAAAAAAATAACCGGGACAGAGGATTTTCCCAGAGAGGTAATGCAAGGGGCGGAAAGTATGGCCGCGGAGGCCAGGAAAACGGCTCTGCACGAGAGCGAAAGAAAATAAAGACCTTGGGAAAGGATATGTTTTCGATTGATCGGGAAACGGTGGATCTCCGATATGCAGAACAGCTGGCAGACGGGGAGCAGACAGCGGCCCTTGCCTATCTGCTGCGATTTGCCTTAGAGCAGGGCACGGAGGGCAAAAAAACAATGCGTCAAACCGTAGAGCTTTTGTGGAAAACGCTGGAAACCAGGGGATGGGAGCCATTTTGCAGCTCTTATGTACCCTGCGGTCTTGCAAAGCCGAGGAAACAGGAGATTTTTGCCTGCTTAAACCGCTATCGGGGATAAAAAAGAAGGATTCCGGTAAAATAAAACAGAATCAACAGAAAAGAAGGAGAAATCGAGGCAGAGCATATGAGTGGGGAAAACAGAATGAAGAAAGATCAGAAAGAAAAAGGAAGAGCTTCTGGCAGTGCATGGGATCGCCTGGTACCATATCTGGAAAAAGCTATGGCATATCAGACAGCGCTGACACTGTTTGAGTGGGATAATGAAACGTTGGCTCCGGAACAGGCTGGAGCCTATACGGCCCGGGTACAGGGAATTTTAGCTGCTTCCTATCAGGAGGTAATGACAGCGCCGGAATTAAAGGAGCTGCTTTTGGAATGTGATCAGGAATTAGGGAATAAGGAAAAACTGGAAAAGCAGGCTATCCTTCGAGAAATCAGAGAAGAGGCAGAGCAGCTGGAGTGTATTCCGCCGAAGGAGTATCGCGCCTACCAGGAGCTGGTGGCAGAGTCTGCCAGGATTTGGGCCAGAGCCAGAGAAGAGAAGGATTTCCAGGCATTTGCGCCTACTCTGAAAAAAATCATATTTTGGCAGAAAACCTTTGCCGGATATCGGGCGAAGGCGGGGCAGAATCTATATGATGTAATGCTGGATTCCTATGAAAAAGGCTTTGGAATGAAAGAACTGGACGAGTTTTTCGGACTGCTGAAGAAGGAGCTGGTTCCATTGCTTCATCAGGTTATGGAAAGTCCGATACGGATCTCCGATGAATTTCTGACGGGGGATTATCCTGAGGACCGGCAGAGAGAGCTGGCAGAATACCTGGCAGAGTATGTAGGCTTTGACTTTAGAAAAGGCGTTCTGTCAGAAAGTGCCCATCCCTTTACGACCAGCCTTCACAATCATGATGTGAGGATTACCACCCACTACAAAAACAGCCTGGACAGCTCGCTGTTTTCTGTTATTCATGAGTCTGGACATGCCATTTATGAAATGGGAATCGGGGATCAGCTGACCCAGACTCCGGCAGGTCAGGGGGCATCTATGGGGATGCATGAATCTCAGTCGCGGTTTTTTGAAAATATTCTGGGACGCAGCGAGTCCTTTTGGGTTCCTGTTTACGGAAAAGTAAAGGAATTGTTTGGAGAACAGCTAAAGGGGATTGGGCGGGAGCAGTTTGTCCGGGCCATCAACCGGGTTCATCCGGGACTAATCCGGACAGAGGCCGATGAACTGACTTACAGTCTTCATGTGCTGGTGCGGTATGAACTGGAAAAGGCTCTGATTGAGGAAGATCTTCCAGTAGAACAGCTTCCCCGGCTGTGGGCAGACAAATATGAAGAATATTTGGGGATTCGCCCGGAAAATGACGGAGAGGGAGTTCTTCAGGATATTCACTGGGCGCAGGGGTCCTTTGGATATTTTCCTTCCTATGCTCTGGGCAGCGCTTTTGGAGCGCAGATGCTTGCTTCCATGAAAAAGAAGATGAATATAAACCAGATGCTGGAGGAAGGGAATCTCGGGGAAATTCGAGAGTATTTAAAACTCCATGTACATCGGTTTGGAAGGGTGAAAACCAGCCGCCAGATTCTTCTGGATATGACAGGAGAGGATTTCCGGCCGCAGTATTATGTGGATTATCTGAAAGAAAAATACGGAAGTCTGTACCAGCTGTCTTTAGATGGAACAAAGAACGGATTCAGGGAATAAACTGAATTACAACAGGAAGCTGGAAGGCGGAATCAGACGTTATGGAAGACCAGAAGCTGGAAAATCTTTTGAATCTTGCTCTGTCTGTGCCAGAGGATATGCGGGCCCGATCACAGGAACTGGAAATCGGCTATCATAAGGAGGATCAAACCTGGGAGCTGATTGTAAAATATTCCGGAAGTCTGGAGCCTTTGCGGGAGATGGGGATTCTGACTGAGGAAATGCATAATGAGTATGCTGTTTTAACAGTACCGGAAGGCATGATTGAGACGGTCAGCCGTCTGCCGCAGATAGAATATGTGGAAAAGCCAAAACGTCTGTTTTTTTCTATGAATCAGGCAAAGGGAGCTGCCTGCATTAATGCAGTACAGGAGGCTCCTTGGCGTCTGACCGGGCGGGGAGTGCTTGTGGCGGTTCTGGATTCCGGAATTGATTATTATCACGAGGCATTCCGGGATGGTTCGGGAAAAACAAGACTTGCTGCCTTGTGGGATCAGAATCTGAACCAGGTATTTTCCAGAGAGGAGATTGATCAGGCGATTCAGGAGGGAAGCAGGGAAAAGGCGCGGCGTCTGGTTCCCTCTTTTGATGCCAGCGGCCACGGAACGGCTGTGGCAGGAATTGCAGCCGGAAGTGGACTGGGAGATCCGGGCCGGGCGTATCGGGGAGTCGCAAATGAAAGCGAGCTTTTGATTGTTAAGTTGGGAAATCCCAAAAATGAGGGCTTTCCCAGAACAACGGAATTGATGCGGGCTGTAAATTTTGTTGTGACCCAGGCAGTAGACAGAAAAATGCCTCTGGTGATTAATATCAGCTTTGGAAATACATATGGTTCCCATGAGGGAAACAGTCTTCTGGAAACTTATCTGGATGATATCAGCAATTACGGAAAAACTGCGATTATTGTAGGAAGTGGAAATGAGGGAGCATCAGCAGGTCATACCTCCGGTATATTTTTGCCAGATCCGGGAAGAAAGACGAGGCTTCGGATGGATTCCAGACAGAATGCAGAGCTTTCCGTAGCGCCTTATGAATCAGGCGTGAATATTCAGCTGTGGAAAAACTATTGGGATGAAATGGAAATCAGCCTGCTGACTCCTTCCGGGGAGGAAATCGGTCCTCTTTTACAGCAGCTTGGGCCTTCCAGGTTTCGCTATAGGAACATGGAAGTTTTGGTGTATTACGGAGAACCCAGCCCCTACAGCCAGGCTCAGGAAATCTATTTTGATTTTGTTCCAGATGCCGGAACTTATGTGGAAAGTGGGATTTGGACATTTCGCCTGACTCCCGGAAGAATTATTACGGGGGAGTATGATTTCTGGCTCCCTTCTTCAGGAATTTTAAATCCATCTACCCGTTTTCTGCGGCCGACTCCAGACACAACTCTGACTATTCCCTCTGCTGCAGCCAGCGTTATCACAGTGGGCGCCTATGACAGTGCTTCCAATTCCTATGCAGACTTTTCAGGACGAGGATTTACCAGAAGAACCAACCAGGTGAAGCCTGATATTGCTGCCCCGGGAGTGGGGATTATGACTGCGGCGGCGGGAGGAGGATATGAGCCGGTTACAGGAACCTCCTTTGCGGCTCCATTTGTATCTGGGAGCGCTGCCCTTATGATGCAGTGGGGAATTGTTGACGGGAGAGATCCCTTTCTCTATGGGGAAAAGATTAAGGCCTATCTGCGCCAGGGAGCCAGAAAGCTGCCGGGAATGGGGGAGTATCCCAATCCACAGGTGGGATATGGGGCGCTGTGTGTGAGAGACAGTCTGCCTCAGTAAAAATAAAATTCTTTGCCGGCATTGCTCTTTTCCTCTTTTTTCGATAAAATAAGATTTGCAGAATTACAAAAAAGGAATACACAACAAATGAAACAGGATCTTACTCAGGGGTCGATTACCAGAACGCTTCTCTGGTTCGCCTTACCTATGACTGTGGGAAATCTCCTGCAGCAGCTTTATAATATTGCAGATACACTGATTATCGGACAGTTTGTAGGAGCTAATGCCCTGGCGGCAGTAGGCTCCTCCTACACACTGATGACCTTTCTTACTTCGATCTTGCTTGGACTTTCCATGGGAAGCGGCGTGGCGGTGTCTATTGCCTTTGGGCAGAAGGATTGGGACAGACTGAAACGGGGAGTTTTTCTTTCATTTTCCGGTATTGGACTGGCAGCAGTGGCTTTAAGCAGTCTGGCTTTTTTGGGAATTGATGAAATCATGAGGCTTTTGCAGGTTCCAGAAGAGATCTACGAGCTAATGCGCAGATATCTGCTGGTAATTTTTACAGGAATCGGAGGTACATTTTTATATAATTATCTTGCCTGCCTTCTGCGGGCTATCGGAAATTCGGTGACACCTCTGATTTTTCTTGGAATATCTGCGGTGCTGAATGTGGTGCTGGATCTGCTGTTTGTTCTGTCGGCAGGCTGGGGTGTCGCAGGAGCAGCTTTTGCGACAGTGATTGCTCAGTGGCTGTCTGGAATCGGTCTTCTTTTGTATACAGTCAGGAAAGCGCCGGAGCTTCTTCCAGGACGCTGCCATATGAAATGGAATAGAGAAGAGGCGGCGGGGATTTTCCGGCTGTCGATGATTACCAGTGTCCAGCAGTCCATTATGAATTTTGGAATTCTGATGGTGCAGGGGCGGGTCAACAGCTTTGGCCCGGCAGTTATGGCAGCTTTTGCGGCAGCTGTCAAGATCGATTCTTTTGCCTATATGCCGGTTCAGGATTTCGGCAATGCCTTTTCTACGTTTATTGCACAGAATTATGGAGCGGGAAAGGAAAAGCGCATTCGTCAGGGGATTCTCAGTGCAGTCAAGACTTCTATGGTCTTTGGTGCGGCAGTTAGTGTGGTTATCTGGATTTTTGCAGAACCGCTGATGCGGATTTTTGTAAATGGACAGGAGCGGGAAATTCTGGCTATTGGAGTGCAGTATCTGCGGATTGAAGGCGCCTTTTACTGTCTGATTGGACTGCTGTTTTTGCTGTATGGATTTTTCAGGGCGATTGAGAAGCCGGGGATGTCTGTGGTACTGACGGTTATTTCGCTGGGACTTCGGGTTGTGCTGGCCTACAGCCTTTCTGCGATTCCGTCTCTGGGGGTAAAAGGAATCTGGGTATCCATTCCCGTTGGATGGCTGATTGCAGATGTGGCGGGAGTAATTCCCATGGTACGCTTTTATCGAAAAATGGAGGTAGAGGAAGGATGACAGCTTTCAGTACATTATGTTATATTGAGCGGGACGGAAGTTATCTGATGCTTCACCGCACAGTGAAGAAAAATGATGTGAATAAGGATAAATGGATTGGAGTTGGAGGTCACTTTGAGGCAGAAGAAAGTCCTGAGGAATGTCTGCTTAGAGAGGTATATGAAGAGACCGGATACCATTTGACTGCCTGGAAATTTCGGGGACTTGTCACATTTGTTTCAGGAGATGGAGTCACAGAGTATATGTCATTGTTTACGGCAGATGAATTTACCGGAGAGCCGGTTGCATGTGACGAAGGAGAGCTGGAATGGGTTGATAAGCAGGAGGTCTTAAAGCTGAATATCTGGGAGGGGGATAAGATTTTCTTCCGTCTTCTGGAGGAGCAGCAGGAGTTTTTCTCTCTCAAACTGGTTTATGACGGAACCGATCGTCTGGTAGAAGCTGCGCTGAATGGAAGGCCTTTGGAGCTGTTTGATATCCGCGATGAAAATGGACAGCCGACAGGGATTGTCAGGGAAAGGGGCGTAGCCCACCGGGATGGCAGCCGTCATGGAACGGTTCATATCTGGATTGTGCGGGAGAATGAAAAGAGTGGGTTTGATCTTCTTTTGCAGAAGCGGAGCGCAAATAAGGATTCTCATCCGGGCTGTTACGATATTTCTTCAGCAGGTCATGTGGCGGCAGGAGATGATTATCTCCCCTCAGCTGTGCGGGAGCTTTCGGAGGAGCTGGGGGTTTTGGCAGAGCCGGAGGAATTGGAATTTCTTGGCTTCCATGAGGAATACAGGGAAAATATCTTTTATGGAAAGCCCTTTAGAAACCGGGAAATCAGCGCTGTTTATGTATACAGAAAATCAGTGAAGGCAGAAGAGCTTTCGCTTCAGCGGGAAGAGGTAGAGTCTGTGTGCTGGATGGATTTTTTAGAGTGTCTGGAGGCTGTAAAAGCTGGAACCATATCAACTTGTCTGCATGAGGAGGAACTCAGACAGCTGGGGCAGTATCTGGAAATTGACCTGGATCAGGGCTAATCGCGCTGATCCAGGTCTCTGGGATTTAAGAATCCCTGTTCCTCCAGATAGCAGTTGATTTCTGCGCCGATAAAAAGAATGCAGATGCAGAAATACAGCCACAGCATCAGAAGTACAATCGCAGTCAGACTTCCATACATATAGGAAAAATTGCTGAAATTTGTAAAATAAAGAGAAAACAAATAGGAATACAGCAGCCATCCAATGGCTGTGAAGACGGCCCCGGGAATCTGATTCCAGGGGTTTTGTTTTTTCTTTGGAAGGATCGTGTAAAGTCCCACGAAGGTGAACAAAAACAGCACTGCTGCTAACAGACTGCGGAAGCTGATGAGATGTCTGGTAATGGTTTTCAGCAGAGGAAACATTCGGATAAAGGTGTTTTGAATCGCGCTGCCGAAGACAAGAAGAACCAGGGAAACAATACACACCACCATGAAAATTAACGTATAAAAAGAGCAGACTAAACGTCGGAGAATGTAGTTGCGCTTTTCTAAGGTGCCATAAATCCGATTCATTCCCCGCTCCATGCTCATCATTCCCCGTGCAGCAGACCAGAGGGCCGTAAGTGCGGTTACAGACAGAATGGTTGCCGGAGATTTTACATAGAGATCATCTACAATGCCCATAACCAGAGCGTCCAGCATATCCGGCATAAGCCGAATCAAAATAGCCAGCAGATCCGATTTGCTGACCGCAGGAATAAACTGGATCAGACTCAGGAGAAGCATAATAAACGGAAAGAAAGAGAGGACAATAAAAAAGGATGCCTGAGCCGCATAAACGGTAATTTCATCCTCTACGTACTTGTTCCATATTTTTCTACAGTTTTTGATAAATGCAATCATCATCGCTCCTGACTGCACCGGAAAAGTCTGTTCCGGAATGCAAACGCTTCTTTAAATTTATAAATAGTATCCTATCATGAGAGGAGAAAAATAGCAAGGAAACCTTGCGGCTGTTTCTTCAAAATGTTATAATCTGACATAGCAGTTCGGGACGCCGAATTTTTCAGTCAGGATGGAAGGCAGGGCGTTCGGAATATGGTAACGGACAGGCGTTTCTGACCTCTTACAGCGATTGGGAATGGCTGAGCTGTTACGGAATATTGGCTGATGATATGCAAAATACGGAGGCGGAAAATGAAGGGATTGCTGAAATATTTAAAGGATTATAAGGTGGAAAGCGTACTGGGACCGCTGTTTAAGATGCTGGAAGCCAGCTTTGAGCTGTTTGTTCCCCTGGTAGTAGCCAGTATGATTGATATAGGAATCAGGAATCAGGATACGGGGTATATTTTGAAAATGGCCGGAGTTCTGGTGCTTTTGGCTGCCATCGGACTTGCCTGCTCCCTGACGGCTCAGTTTTTTGCAGCAAAGGCGGCGGTAGGATTTTCTACTGCGCTGAGAAATGCGCTGTTTGCCCATATTAACAGCCTTTCTTATCATGAACAGGATAAAATAGGAACGGCGACTCTGATTACAAGAATGACCAGCGATGTTAATCAGGTACAGTCAGGACTGAATCTGACCCTGCGTCTTCTGCTTCGCTCCCCCTTTATTGTATTTGGCGCCATGGTGATGGCATTTACGGTAGATACAAAGGCGGCTATGGTCTTTACCGTGGCGATTCCTGCATTGAGTGTGGTAGTATTTGGCATTATGGCAGTCAGTATGCCCCTGTATAAAAAGGTGCAGAGGCAGCTGGATCAGGTGACGCGGTCTGCCAGGGAGAATTTGACCGGTGTGCGGGTTATCCGGGCCTTCAGCCGTCAGAAAAACGAGATGGAGCATTTTGAAGCGTCCAATGATCAGCTGGTAAAGGTTCAGGTGTTTGTAGGAAAAATTTCTGCGCTGATGAATCCGGTTACTTATGTGATCATCAATCTGGCAATTGTAGCAGTAGTCTGGATTTCCGGAAAACAGGTTGATGCTGGAAGAATTACCCAGGGAGAAACGGTTGCTCTGGTTAATTACATGTCTCAGATTCTGGTGGAACTGATTAAAATGGCAAATCTGATTGTGTCAATTTCCAAGGCGCTGGCATGTGCCAACCGAATCAGCCGTGTATTTGAGGAAAAAACTTCTATTGAAGATCCGGTTTCCTTTGCTCATAAGGAAGATGTCGGTGCCAGCTCTGAAACAGGCAGCGGTCTTCAGAAAAATACCTCCGAGATTGGGGAGAAGAGGAGTAAGATCTGTTTTTCTCATGTAAGCTTCGCCTATAATGGTTCGAAGGAGGATTCTCTGACAGATATCAGCTTCCAGGCAGAGAAAGGACAGACGATTGGAATTATCGGCGGAACCGGTTCAGGAAAGACTACCCTGGTAAATCTGATTCCCAGATTTTACGATGTCCGGGAGGGAAGCATTCTGTTAGATGGAAGAGATGTCCGCACCTGGCCGCTTCGCGAGCTGAGAGAAAAGTTTGGTGTGGTTCCTCAGAAGGCAGTCCTGTTTAAGGGCAGTCTGCGGGAAAATATGAAATGGGGAAAAGCAGATGCCTCTGACGAAGAAATTTATCAGGCGCTTGCCATAGCTCAGGCCCGGGATTTTGTGGAGGCCAAGGGAAAGGGGCTGAAGCTTTTTATAGAGCAGGGAGGAAAGAATCTTTCCGGCGGCCAGCGGCAGCGGCTGACAATCGCCAGGGCTTTGGTGCGCAAGCCGGAGATTCTGATTATGGATGACAGTGCTTCTGCTCTTGATTTTGCTACTGATGCAAGACTGAGAAAGGCCATTCGGGAAGAAACCAGGGACATGACGGTATTTCTCGTATCCCAGAGAGTAGCTACTGTACGCGGAGCAGATCAGATTATCGTTCTGGACGATGGAAAAATAGCGGGGATGGGAACTCACAGACAGCTTCTGGATGGCTGTCAGATTTACCGGGAAATCTGTCAATCTCAGCTTTCTGAGAAGGAGGTGCAGTAGAATGCCAAAATTACAGTTTGCAAAGCATAAATCAACCATTCGACGGATTCTTAATTATATTGGCGTTTATAAATGGCTGGTTCTTTTGTCCGTGATTCTGGCGGCAGTCACTGTGGCTCTGACTCTGTATGCGCCGATCCTGGTAGGAGAGGGCGTAGACTTAATCCTGGGACCGGGCAATGTGGATTTTCAGGGACTGCTGGCTGTTCTGAAAAAAATTGCGGTTGTTGTAGCTCTGACGGCGCTGACTCAGTGGCTGATGAATCATATGAACAACCAGATTACCTACCATGTGGTTCAGGATATCCGGGTCAAGGCTTTTCAGCATATTCAGGAGCTTCCTTTAAAATACCTGGACAGCCATCCTTATGGCGATATTATCAGCCGTCTGATTGCGGATATTGATCAGTTTTCAGAAGGACTTTTAATGGGCTTTACCCAGCTATTTACCGGGGTGCTGACGATTATCGGAACTCTGGGCTTTATGCTGGCAGTCAATCCAGTGATTACTGCGGTTGTAGTTCTGGTTACTCCGTTGTCTTTGTTTGTTGCGGCCTTTATTGCCAGGAAAACCTTTTCCATGTTTCAGCTTCAGTCCCAGACAAGAGGAGAATTGACTACTCTGGTAGACGAAATGATTGGCAATGAAAAGGTGGTTCAGGCCTTTGGATATGAGAAGGAGGCACAGGCACGGTTTGAGGAAATCAACGAACGTCTCCGGGGCTACAGCCTGCGGGCGATTTTCTTTTCTTCTATTACCAATCCGGCTACCCGCTTTGTAAACAGCATGGTATACGCCAGTGTGGGAGCCGCAGGAGCCTTTGCGGCAATCCGTGGGTTTTTGTCAGTTGGCCAGCTTTCCATTTTCCTCAGCTATGCCAATCAGTATACCAAGCCGTTTAATGAGATTTCCGGTGTGGTAACAGAGCTGCAGAATGCTCTGGCCTGTGCGGCCCGGGTATTTGCTCTGATGGACGAGCCACCCTTTGAACCGGAGGACGAAGATGCGGTGGAATTAAAACAGGCAGACGGAAGCGTAGCTTTGGAAAATGTCAGCTTTTCTTATCAGCCGGAGGTTCCACTGATTGAGGACTTGAATCTGGATGTAAAGCCGGGGCAGAGAATTGCCCTGGTGGGGCCTACGGGGTGTGGAAAAACTACGATTATCAATCTTCTGATGCGTTTTTATGATGTGCAGAAGGGGGCAATCCGGGTATCCGGGACAGATATCCGTCACATGACCAGAGAAAGCCTGAGGGAAAGTTATGGAATGGTGCTGCAGGAAACCTGGCTGAAATCGGGAACAATCCGGGAAAACATTGCCTATGGAAGACCGGATGCCTCGGAGGAGGAGATTATCCAGGCGGCAAAGGATGCCCATGCTCACAGCTTTATCAGAAGAATGCCTCAGGGCTATGATACTGTTCTGTCAGAGGATGGGGGGAATCTTTCCCAGGGACAGAGACAGCTTTTGTGTATTGCCCGCGTGATGCTCTGCAATCCGGCGATGCTGATTCTGGACGAGGCTACTTCTTCTATTGATACCCGTACAGAAATCCGGATTCAGAAGGCATTTGCAGCTATGATGGAAGGAAGAACCAGTTTCATTGTGGCACACCGTCTTTCTACCATTCAGGAAGCGGATGTTATCCTGGTTATGAAGGATGGGCATATTATAGAGCAGGGAACCCATGAGTCGCTGCTGGCGAGACATGGGTTCTATGCAGAGCTTTACAATAGTCAATTTGAAGGATAAAGAAAAAGAAAGACAGGCAGAAAAAACGGATACTTCGTATTGTGTTAATCATCATACCGGGAGTCCAGTTTTTTCTGCCGTTTTTCTTCCATTTTTCTGTAGGCTGACTGAGCCAGAAGAAAGGATACAAGAAAAGAAACGGCAAATCCAGCCAGAGAAAGAAAATCGGTCTCTGCATTTTGAGAGTGCCGGACAGCGGCAAATACAAAAAGACCGGTCAGGAGGCCGACAGCAAGACCAGTACGGCGGCGAAGCCGGGAAGTCTCCTGAAAAAGCGGCGCCTGGGTGACACCAAGCATTCTGGTGCGGACAGCCATATAAACTGGCGATCCGATCAAAATGAGAAACTCCAACAAGCAGTCTTTCATTGATTGATGAAAAAGTATGAATTTGCTCAACATGGAAATACAGCAGACAGATAAGGTAATAACAAATAATTCTGCATAAATTCTTCGATAGGTTTCTTTGATTCGTTCATCCATGGCTATTCCTCCCAAAAAAGTTCGTCCAGTGTTTTGCCCAGAGCTCTGCAGATTGCAAGGCAAAGCTTCAGGGATGGATTATAGTCTCCGGCTTCAATCATACCAATAGTCTGCCGAGTGACTCCGGTTGCAGCAGCCAGATCTCCCTGGGACATATCCAGGGCGGCTCTGGCTGCTTTCATCTTCAGATTTTTCATGGAAAATGTAGGGTCCCTCCATTTCTTTTGACAGCAGATCGAGAAAAGGATCGGCTAAGGTATCTTCGTTATGCTTTTATTATAAATTATAAATTGCAAAATGTCAAATATATATTACATTTTGCAAGAAAGAAAATACATTGCTTGCATAGAATTTCTGGTGCTGTTATAATAAAACCAGCAGTAAAACGATATTTGACAGAACAGAGAAAGGAATTGTTTCTATGAATTATGCAACGATAAAGCCCGTAGATATTGCCAATGGACCGGGAGTGAGAGTGTCTTTGTTTGTCAGCGGCTGTACCCACCGGTGCAAAGGCTGTTTTAATGAGGAGGCCTGGGATTTTCAGTTTGGAAAGCCTTTTACAGAAGAAGTTCAGAAGCAGCTGCTGTCCAGCCTGGATCACGATTATATTGAAGGACTGACACTGCTGGGAGGAGAGCCGATGGAGCCCTCCAATCAGGAAAGCCTTCTGCCTTTTATCAAGGCAGTTCGGGAGCATTTGCCTGGGAAAACGATCTGGTGCTTTACTGGCTATGATTTTGAGAAGGACATTCTGGGAAAGATGATGAAAACATCAGCAGTTACCAGAGAACTGATTCCGCTGTTTGATGTGATGGTGGATGGAAAATTTGTGGCGGAGAAAAAGAATCTGAGTCTGAAATTCCGCGGTTCAGAAAATCAGAGAGTGCTGAATGTGAAGAAGTCCCTGGAAGAGGGACGGGGTGTCTGGATGGAGGAATTCCGTTAGGGACCAGGTACTGGTTCAGCCTGCACTTTTTGCCTGCTGTAAGCAGGCAAGAAAATGTATAAATGAGTTATTAGGAATCCAGCGATTCCTGTTTGCTAAAAGATTGACAAATACATAAGATAATGATACTCTGATAGAGATGTCTTAACGAAAACGTAACGTAACGATTCAGGATGGAAGGAAATTTGGTGGAAAAAGCCGAACAAGAAGATGCTCACGTCCTGAACAGTTATAAAGTAACAATAAAAATACAGGGAGGAACATCAATGAACAAAGGAAATATTATTGGATTGGGCGTAATGGCGGCAGCGGCGGCAGCAGTAGTAGCTGTGTCTGGTCCGGCATATGAGGCAATTCAAAGCAGCAGACTGAAGGCGGCGGCCGACGGCGCAGAGATTACAGTGGTAAACGGAGAAGCAGAGGGCTTTGGCGGTCCGGTTCAGGCTGAGGTGACTGTAGCTGGTGATAAAATTATTGCTCTGAGTTTGACGGGAGAGGGAGAAACTCCGGAAATCGGCGGAGCGGCTATGTCTTCTTTGACAGAGGCGATTACTGCAGCCCAGACCCTGGAGGGAGTGGATGCAGTATCTGGAGCAACGATTACCTCAGAAGCAGTATTTTCTGCTGTAAAATCAGCGATGGGGATAGAGACTGTGGAAGCAGAGACTGAGCCGGCTCAGGAAGAGACAGAAACGGAGAAAGCTGAAGAAGCAGAAGAAACCAAAGCAGAAGAAACCAAGGCAGCTGCTGTGGAGGGCGCCTTAACAGGAACAGCCAAGGGCTTTGGAGGAGAGATTCAGGCTCAGGTGGTTGTTGATGAAAGTGGAGTGATTACAGATCTGCTTCTGACGGGAGAGGAAGAGACTCCGGAAATTGGTGGAACCGCTATGGAAGAGCTGACCAGCGCGATTCTGGAAAAAGGAACCGTAGAAGGCGTGGATGCAGTATCCGGAGCGACCGTTACCTCTGAGGGTGTGTTTGCTGCAGTGAAGGCTGCTGTGGAAGCAGAGGCTGTTGAGGAAGAAACCAAGGCAGTTGCTGTGGAGGGCGCCTTAACAGGAACAGCTAAGGGCTTTGGAGGAGAGATCCAGGCTCAGGTGGTTGTTGATGAAAGTGGAGTGATTACAGATCTGCTTCTGATGGGAGATGGAGAGACTCCGGAAATCGGCGGAACCGCTATGGAAGAGCTGACCAGCGCGATTCTGGAAAAAGGAACCGTAGAAGGCGTGGATGCAGTATCCGGAGCGACCGTTACCTCCGAGGGTGTGTTTGCTGCAGTGAAGGCTGCTTTGGAGCAGAAATGATAAGAATTGCGGGGGGAGTTGTTTTTCAGTAAGAGCAAGACAGGAGTTTCCCGTACCTGCCAGATTTTGGAAAGGACGGGTTTTCCTGTATAGAAGAAGGAGAAGGAAACATTATGAGTTTATATTTGTATTTGATATTTCTTGGGGTAAGCTTTGGAGCATCTGTAGTAGGGGCTATCTGTGGAATCGGCGGCGGCGTACTGATTAAGCCAATTCTCGATGCCTTTGGAGTATTGAGTGTAGCCAGTATCAGCTTTTTATCAGGCTGTACGGTTCTGTCCATGTCCTGCTATTCCGTTTTGAAGGCACGGCTCAGCAAAGAGTCTCTGGTTGATTTAAAGACGGGTACTCCTCTGGCGATAGGTGCAGCTATTGGCGGCGTTACAGGAAAAATGATGTTCCAGTATCTGTCTGATATGTTTACAAATAAGGATCAGGTAGGAGCTATTCAGGCAGTCTGCCTTTTGATTATTACTCTGGGAACTATGATTTATACGCTGAAAAAAGATCAGATTAAGACGCTGCACGTTCAGAATCCGCTGGTGTGTATCGCGATCGGCCTTGTTCTGGGAATCTGTTCCTCCTTCCTGGGAATTGGCGGAGGCCCCATCAATCTGGTGGTATTGTTTTATTTCTTCTCTATGGATACTAAGACAGCAGCACAGAACTCCCTGTATATTATTTTGTTCTCCCAGATTACCAGTCTGGTGAATACGCTGATTACCCATACAGTGCCGGAATTTGAGGTCGGACTTCTGATTCTCATGGTAGGCGGAGGAATTCTTGGAGGAGCAGCAGGAAGAATTGTCAATAAACGAATGGACGTTAATATGGTAAATAAGCTGTTTATCGGTTTGATGGCAGTGATCATGCTGATTTGTGCATACAATATTTATCAGTTTATGTAAGAATTCGTAATAAATTCGTCAGAAAGTTTCAAATGTTTTCAGAAACCCTAAGGGAATGGTAAAGTCTTACCGGAAATTTCATGGTAAAATAGTTTTGTAAAATGAAAACGAAGAAAACCATGAAAGGAGCGGTGGACAATGATAAAGAAAATAATTGGATATGTGGCAGCGATGATGATGACTGCGGCAGCCTGTACCGGGTTCACCGTTGCCGGACAGGGTTATGAGATGTATCAGGCAGCAGTTGCAGAGACAAGTCTGGAGAGTATGGTTGATTCCATTCGCAGCAAAGAAGGCTATACGACTCTGGAGGAGCTGCCGGATACCTATCTGAATGCAGTGGTTTCTGTGGAGGATCACAGATTTTACAGTCATTTCGGTCTGGATCCGATTGCTATCTGCCGTGCTCTGGTCAATGACCTTCGGGCAGGACGGTATGTGGAGGGCGGAAGTACCATTACCCAGCAGTTGGCCAAGAACCTGTATTTCAGCCATGAAAAAAAGATGGAGAGAAAGATTGCTGAGGTTTTTGCGGCACTGGAGCTGGAAAGAAAGTACAGTAAAGACGAGATTCTTGAGCTGTATGTCAACAGTATTTCCTTTGGTGAGGGATACCATACAGCAGGAGATGCCAGCCGCGGATATTTTGGCAAGGAGCCCTGGCAGATGAATGAGTATGAGTGCACACTTCTGGCTGGCGTTCCTAATGCTCCTTCCAGATATGCGCCTACCAGGAATCCAGGTCTGGCAGCTCGCCGTCAGCAGCAGGTATTAAGAAGAATGGAGGCCTGCGGTCATCCAATCTCTTCTTCAACAAAAAGCCGCGCGGCAGCCTATGCGTCTCAGACTGCTCCTGTACAGACAGAGCAGAGGACAGGCGGGGGCAGAACAGTTCCTGTTTTAGGATTTGCAGGCGCAATCTAAAAAATGAGAGTCGGCTCGTTACAGAGCCGGCTCTTTTATCATACAATATTGTTTTAAAGAAAAGTGGGCTTCTACAATGTCATACAGCTGGAAACCGAAATGGTGATAGAATTCCAGATTTTTTTCATTATGGGTCTCCAGTGAAATCATCATCTGATGGCGGTTTGCATAGTTGATGGCATCATCCAGAAGAAGAGCTGCAATTCCATGATGCTGCATCTGGGGATTGACAGCCAGATAAATAATGTGAAGCCGCTGCTTCTGATGAAGACGTTCTGTCCAGCGGGAATTCAGATAATCCTCCCCCTTTAAAAAATTGCCGAAGGTTTTAAGCGTCGGGTCCTCCTTGATCAGATAGGTGTCTGTCTGGAGAAGGGCCTTGGCTTCTGACAGATAAAAATGAATAAAATTGTAGGGCTCTGCCTCGTCAGAAACCACAAGCACTCCGTTTAATTCAGGGCTGTCGGCGAATATTTCACATGTTTCATAAAATTCAGTCATATCGCAGTGGAACAGCTCCGGCATCAGGCGGGTTCTGATATCCGGGTCCGGGATCAGAGTTTCGTAAAGGGGATCGTGGGCGAAACACTGATTCAGCAGCAGTTCCAGCTTTGGTAAATCATCTCGGGTTACGCGGTATAGCGTTGTACTGTCCATAAAAATCCGGCAGAAGATCGGTCTGCCTTTCCTTTCTGAGGTATTTCTGCAATTGCAGTTTCGTTGTTTTCCGTTCCTGTTTTGTTATACAAGAAAGGCTTTCTCTGCCAGGGCTTTTAAGCGCTCCAGAGCCATGGAAAGCTCCTCCAGCTGAGTGGAGCGGATACGGGTGAGAAGGCGGATTTCCTCCTGAAAATCAGAAGACTTTGTTTTTTTCTTTGCCAGAAGAGCCTTTACCAGGTGGTACAGATTCTGGTGGGGAAGCAGCCGTTGATAGCCCCATTTCAGGCGTTCCCGCGGCTGGTGGAAGGCGTACTCGGTAAAGTGATTGTAAACCTGTTCGTCAAACATAAAAGCATAGGCATTGTTGTCTAACTGATACAGGCTTCCCAGAGCAGACTTTAAATCATTCTGCTTCAGGTTTTCAATCGCATTGTCCAGAAGGGACAGTCGTTTTATGAAAATTTCATGAGGATAAAATACATTGCCGTACCAGTCGATCCGGACAAGCTCGTCCTGGGCCAGCAAAAACAGTTCTAAGGCATGGCGTTCGTCTTGCCGGGAATTTTCAAAAAGCTGTTCTGCCTCCGAAAGGTGTCCCTCCTGCAAAAGGGTACGGTACTGGAGATTTGTTTTCTCGACAGTCTTGTAAGCAGCCTCCGCAGACAGCTCTGCCTGAGAAAGAAGCTTTTTCAGTGAGGCAAAGCTGGCGGAAACTTCCTTGGGGCCTTCACATTCGAGAGCCTTTGCGGCCCGATGCATGACAGGGGCAAAATTCAGTGGAACAACGGCAGTCTGATCCAGCTCATGAACAAGGAGAAGAAACAGCTCGTGGTGGAGACGGTACACATCCTCGTCATAATAATCATCGTTGTCAAACTGAGAGTGATAGTGGGTTTCCATAAAGCTGCCGCCTGTAAAATCATTTACCATAGAAGGGATGCCTGCAATGGCAATGGAAAAATCATCAGACCAGGTTTCGATGGGGGCTGTTACACTGGTTTCATCCGGATAAGCCTTTGTAAGGGGCGGAAGCTGCCGGAGGAATTCATTCAGATAGCTGGTATATTCGTAGCAGCTGCGGATTCTTGCGCGGGTTCCGTGGGCCAGAGCAGGAAGCTCAAAGTTCAAATCAGCAATGACCTTTCCAGCCCATTCAGGATGAGCGGTGAAAACCTGTTCATAGGCGCCGGTGGACCAGTCAAAGCTGGAGTCGGCAACTCCCCATTCCTCTGCGGCCATGGCGCAAAACACAAGAGTGTTCCGGGGCTGATAGCCGCTGCGAATCAAGGCTCTGGCAATTCCAAGCATCATGGAAACGGCAGTATTGTCATCCTGAAATCCGCTGAAATAAGAGTCGTAATGGGCAGACAGAAGAATCATCCGCTCCGGGTGAAGGCCGGGAATGGTACCGGTTATGTTGTAGGTGGTGCAGCCGCGGGTAACTCTTGTATCGGCATCAAGCGTAACAAGAAGTTGTCCGGGACAGTCTGTATTTTCGTTTGCCGTCAGCATGGCCTTTAAGGGGGCGGCGTCTTTTCTGGAAATGGAAAAGGCCGGTGCGTTTTCCGGTCCGGCAATATCCTGGGCATTAAGCGCTTCATCGTCGATCTCGCCGTATCCTCCGCTCTGAACGGCAATCAGAGCCGCAGCTCCCTTTAAATGGGCCTGGTAAACAGGATAATTGATCCACCATTCATCTCTCTGATTGATTTCTACCAGAACCAGTTTTCCCGATACATCTCTGCCTTCGTAATCCGCCTCCGTACCCTTGCCCAGATACAAAAGGGGATATTCCCGGGGGCCGTCTGTGACCATGGTGGTCTGATAAGCACCTAAGAGAACAGAGCGTTTTTCTCCATCCAGCGCGGTGTAGGAGAGAAGAGCCTTTTTAAATTCCCAGCCGTCTGCCGTAACGGGATCTTTGGTAACGGAACAAAGACCGATCCGTTCCATTTCCTCTTTCAGCATTTCTCCTGTCTGGAATTCGGCCCGGGAACCTGAGGTCCGGTATCCCAGTTCTGGATGAGTGCGAAACTGTTCCATTTTTTTGGCCAGACGGTAAGAATAATCTATGTCAAGAGCATTCAGAAGTTCCTGTTGTATCTCCATTTTGATTGCCTCCCTGTCGATTAATCGGCTTTATTATATCACTTGCAGAAAAGAAAGCAAGTAAAAAACGGATCCTCTCGCAGAAGCACTATGCTCTGCGGAAGAATCCGTTTTTATGAATCAGCCGGTACTGACGCGGAGTCATTTTGCACCGTTTTTTAAACTGACGGTAAAAATAGCTGAGATTTTCGTAGCCTACATAAATGGCAATTTCCTCAACCCGGAGATCCGTCTCAAGAAGCAGCTGGACAGCCATCTGGAACCGCTTTTTCATCAAAAGCTCCCGGAATGTATGGCCGGTTTCTTCTTTGATAATTTTGCTCATGGTGGACAGGGGCTGGTGGAAATCATCGGCCAGCTGGCTTAAGGTTACGGTACTGTAATGGGAATCAATACAGCTCAGAGTTTCCCGTATAATGGTGTCTCTGTAACCATGGAAAAAATTGCTGCTGATACAGTGAGAGCTGTCTGTCAGATGGAGAAAAATCAATCCCATGGTATACTGGTATAAAGCAAGCGCGTTGCCGGGTTTTTCACAGGAAATCTGAAGCAGATTGTCCACAAGGTTGTGAATCAGCCGAAGTCCGTTGGTATGCAGCAGAAGATACTGGGAAACAGGATTGTTCTGGCGCAGAGAATTTACAAGGAAAGCTCTGATTTCATTTTCCTCTGAAATCATCTGCAGGGGAATATCGAAAAATTCCGGACGAATAATAAAAACAATTCCGAGATTCCCTTTCTCTCCGGGAGGCCTGCCGTGCTCCACATATTGGTTCATAAACAGGAGATCCCCTTCGTTGAGCGTTATCTCGGTTCCGTTGATCTGATGGGTAATGGAACCGGAATAAGCATAAAACATTTCAATGTATTTGTGTTTGTGCGTGGGAATTCCTGCTTCTGCATCCAGCAGCCGTACAGCAATCATTTGACGGTTATGAAAAAATGGTTCAAATTCAAGCTCTGCTGCAGTATGCTCATCTGCAGTCTGGAATTTTTCTGTCAGATACTGTTCTTCTTCTGGAGTCAGGCAAAGAAGTTTTTTCAATTCTTGTTCTTTCATATTCTGTCGTTCACTTCTTTCTTCTGCACCATTCCGATCTGGCTGCAGATATAGGGTACTTTCATAGAAACTTTCACATTGTTTTTTAGTATATCAGAAAAAACAGAAATTGTTTAGATTCTGGATTTACAAAAAACTATCTTGTTTTTCTGTCATAGTATAGTGGTAAAAGCCAGAACATATGCAATATCCACAAATGCATGAAGTGAAAAACAGTCAGTTCAGGTATACGATTTTCTGTTTAAAGTCTCGCAGAGTGGGAGGGATACAAAAGACTTTACAGCTGGATGGGGAATGCTTGCTTTTCAGAAAAAAGTATGTTATGAATGAAGAAAAAGAAAGACTTTGAGGGGGATTTCCGGAAGGAGGAAGGGGTTTGGCAGAGAAAAGAGAATTTCATTTTCTGTCATCAGATAGAAAAACAGTGATTTACGGAACGGAATGGATTCCGGAGGAGGGAAGCTGCAGGGCGGTTGTCCAGATTACTCATGGAATGATAGAATACAGAGAACGATATCAGGAGACGGCCAGTACACTGGCAGACCAAGGCTTTGCAGTGGCAGTCTGTGACCAGCTGGGACATGGAGACTCCGTTATTTCTGAAGATATGCGGGGGTATTTTTCTGACGAGCCGGGATGTAGCTGCCTGATTTGTGATATGCATCAGGTGAGAAAGCAGATGGAAAGCAGGTATCCGGGGCTTCCTTATTTCATGTTGGGACACAGTATGGGGTCGTTTCTGACCAGGTGCTATATAACCAAATACGGCAGAGGGCTTTCTGGCGTGATCCTGGCGGGAACGGGAAGAATTCCCACATGGATTGCAGGGATCGGGTTGATTCTTTTAAGGATTGCAGCGGCAGGACAGGGATGGCATACGTACAGTCCGCTGGCAGAAAAAACTGTGTTTTCCGGGAAATACAGCCGGTATGATCTTTCCGGAAAGAGGCCGGAAGACAGCTGGCTGACCAGAGATACCGAACTGGCAAAGGACTACTATGCAGACCCCCGCAGTCAGTTTTCATTTAGTCTGAACGGGTTTTACGGACTGGTAGATGCCGTTTATTATGCCAATGACAGGCTGCTGATGAAACAGATACCAGAAAAACTCCCGATTCTGCTTTTGTCCGGAGGAGAGGATCCTCTGGGAGATTTTGGCCGGGGAACGAAAAAAGTGGCTGGACTTTACAGGAAGGCAGGAGTAAAAAATACAGCTTGCAGAATTTATCCGGGGGCACGCCATGAGGTTTTAAACGAAATCAACCGAAAACAGGTTTATGATGATATCCTGGGCTGGTGCGAGCAGCAGCTTGGCCCAGGAAGGACAAAAGAAAAATTAGAAGAGGCAGGAGAGTAAAATGGATATCAGGACAGACAGAATCATCCCCATTATGGATTTTATGGCGCCGGAGCTGGATGTGTACGCAAGGCTTTCTGAAAACCAGCTGTACCATCTATATGAACCGGATGCAGGGATTTTTATAGCAGAAAGCCCCAATGTAATCGAACGGGCCCTGAACGCAGGTTATGAGCCTCTTTCTTTTCTGGCAGAAACAAGAGAACTATATGGAGATGCACAAAGGATTCTTATGCGGTGTGAGCATACGCCAGTGTACACAGCTGAATTTGAGATTCTGACTCGTCTGACTGGATTTGCGCTGACCCGCGGGCTGCTCTGTGCTATGAGGAGAAAACCATTGCCGACTTTAGAAGCTGTCTGCGCCGGAGCGCGGAGGATTGCCGTTATGGAGCGGGTGATGAATCCGACTAATGTGGGGGCGATTTTTCGTTCTGCAGCCGCCTTGGGAATGGATGCAGTGCTTTTGACTCCTGGCTGCAGTGATCCGCTGTACCGGAGGGCTGCCCGGGTCAGCATGGGAACCGTATTTCAGATTCCCTGGACCTTTCTGGATGAGAAAATCTGCAGCTGGCCGGAGGAAGGGCAAAAGAACCTCAGGAAGCTGGGATTTCGAACGGCGGCCATGGCGCTGAAGCAGGACTCAGTAAGTGTGGATCACCCGGCTCTGATGGCAGAGGAGCGGCTTGCCATTGTGTTGGGAACTGAGGGTGATGGGCTGTCAGAAAAAACCATTGCCGACTGTGATTACACGGTGATGATTCCCATGGCCCATGGAGTGGATTCTCTGAATGTGGCGGCAGCCAGTGCTGTGGCTTTTTGGGAACTTGGGAAAAGAAAATAAAGTAAAAAATTAAGAAAATAAAGTTTTTTTAATCAGACAAAAAAATAATTGACAAATGAATTTACTGGGTGTATTATCTTCTGCATAAAGGCAAAGGCGTCTGTGAGATACAAATCTCAGAGACGCCTTTTCTTTTATATCATTCAGCAAAGGCAAGGGCGTCTATCATGGAGAACATGACAGGCGCCCTTGCCGCTGTAGGCGGAAGGAGAATAACAATTATGAAAAAGATTCCCGAGTATTTTGGATGTAAGGTATTTGATGACAGAGAAATGAAAGCCAATCTTTCTGCAAAGGTATACCAGTCTTTGCGAAAGACCATTGACGAGGGCGCTAAGCTGGATATTACCGTAGCTAATTCCGTTGCTGCAGCAATGAAGGACTGGGCTGTAGCCCACGGAGCAACCCATTATACCCACTGGTTCCAGCCGCTTACAGGCATTACGGCGGAAAAGCATGACAGCTTTATTTCTCCCTCTCCAGCAGGAGGAGTGATTATGGAGTTTTCCGGGAAAGAGCTGATTAAGGGAGAACCGGATGCCTCATCTTTTCCTTCGGGAGGTTTGAGAGCAACCTTTGAGGCTAGAGGTTATACAGCATGGGATCCAACTTCCTACGCATTCGTGAAAGGAAAGACGCTTTGTATTCCCACTGCCTTTTGCTCCTATGGCGGTGAAGCGCTGGATAAGAAAACACCGCTGCTTCGTTCCATGAAGGCACTGAATAAGCAGGCTCTTCGGATTCTCCGTCTTTTTGGAAATAAGGATGTGAAATATGTGTCCACGTCAGTTGGACCGGAGCAGGAATATTTTTTGATAACAAAAGAAATGTATGATCAGAGAAGAGATCTCCGGTTTACCGGACGTACCCTGTTCGGAGCAAAACCTCCAAAGGGACAGGAAATGGATGATCATTATTTCGGTGTGATTAAGCCGAGAGTAGAGGCTTATATGGAGGATTTGAATAAGGAACTGTGGAAACTGGGAATTCTTGCCAAAACAGAGCATAATGAGGTGGCTCCGGCACAGCATGAGCTGGCTCCTGTGTATACAACAACGAATATAGCAACGGATCATAACCAGCTTACCATGGAGATTATGCAGAAGGTGGCGGCGAAGCATGGTCTGGCCTGTCTGCTTCATGAAAAGCCCTTTGCAGGTGTCAATGGGAGTGGAAAACACAACAACTGGTCTATTTCCACAGATTCTGGAGTCAACCTCCTTTCTCCAGGAGACACCCCTTATGAGAATGCCCAGTTTCTCCTTTTCCTTTGTGCGGTGATCAAGGCGGTAGACGATTATCAGGATCTGCTTCGCCTTTCTGTAGCAACAGCAGGGAATGATCACCGTCTGGGAGCCAACGAAGCGCCGCCGGCAGTCGTATCCATTTTTTTGGGAGATGAATTAAACGCTGTGCTGGAGGCCATAGAAAAGGATATTCCCTATGCAGGAACCCAGAAAACCCAGATGAAGCTGGGGGTAGATGTGCTGCCGAAGTTTAACCGGGACACTACGGATCGGAATAGAACCTCCCCCTTTGCTTTTACGGGAAATAAATTTGAATTCCGTATGCTGGGATCCTCCAACAGTATCGCCTGTGCCAATATTATGTTAAACAGCGCTGTGGCTGAAAGCCTGAGAATTTATGCGGATCGTCTGGAAAAAGCAGAGGATTTTGAGACAGCTCTTCATGCCATGATTCGGAAAACCATTCAGGATCATAAAAATATTATCTTTAATGGAAATGGCTATGACGAGTCCTGGATTCAGGAGGCAACCCAGAAGAGAGGTCTTCTGAATTACCGGACAACGGCAGACTGCATGCCCCATCTTCTGGACAAGAAAAATGTAGAGATGCTGACTTCCCATAAGGTATTTTCTGAAGCTGAGTTAAGATCAAGGTGTGAGATTATGCTGGAAAACTATTGCAAAACAATAATCATCGAAGCAAATACCATGACTGAGATGGTACAGACAGAGATAGCTCCCGCAGTTTCCGCTTATTCCCTGGAACTTTCCAAAACGGCAGCGGCGAAAAAAGCGTTGGATGCTAAAATTGCCTGCAGCTACGAAAAAGACCTGGTAAGCCGTCTGTCTGGTCTGACAGATGAGATGGCGGTTAAAAGGGAGGAGTTGATTCAGGCTTTGTCAGAGGTTCAGCAGGCGGAAAATGTGATTCAGGAGTCAGCTATGATTCGGGATGAAGTGCTTGCAAAGATGGAAGAGCTGCGGGCTGTCTGCGATCAGGCAGAAATCCTGACGGCAAAGGCATACTGGCCATTCCCCACCTATGGAGATATTTTATTCAGCGTCCGCTGAGATTAAAAACAGAATAACAGGATAGAGAAAATACGGCGATAAAAGCCAAATAAGAAAAGAAGCACATACAGGCAACCACTTGCAGAAGCTGCAGGTGATTGCCTGTATGAATTACATTGATTTTGGAGGAAACTATCTATGTGTTCAATTATGGGATACTGCGGCGCCAGCGCAGACTATGAGCGATTTATGGAGGGCTTTGAAAAAACGATATCCAGAGGACCGGATGACAGCCGTGTTGTGGATACGGGAAACGGCTACCTGGGGTTTCACCGTCTGGCGATTATGGGACTTACTCCATCGGGAATGCAGCCTTTTAGCCTGGGCAGTAGCTATGTGGTCTGCAATGGTGAAATCTATGGCTTTGAGAAGCTGAAAAAAGAACTTTCTGATAAATACACCTTTGTGAGTGAGTCTGACTGCGAAGTGCTCCTACCCATGTACCGGGAATACGGAACAGACATGTTTGCCATGCTGGATGCAGAGTTTGCCTGTATCCTCTACGATGGGGAGACAAATACCTATCTGGCGGCCAGAGATCCTATTGGAATCCGTCCTCTGTATTATGGATATGATGAGGATGGAGTGATTGTTTTTGCCAGTGAAGCAAAAAATCTGACATCGCTGGTGGAGCGGATTATGCCGTTTCCTCCAGGATATTATTATAAGGACGGAGAGTTTGTCTGCTACTGCGATATTTCTCATCCGGAGTCTGCATGCCGGGATGATTTGGAAACTGTTTGCCAAAAAATTCATGATAAACTGACTGCAGGTGTGGAAAAGCGTCTGGTAGCGGACGCAAAGGTAGGCTTCCTCCTTTCAGGCGGACTGGATTCCTCCCTGGTCTGCGCCATTGCAGCCAGAAAAAGCAAGGAGCCAATTCGAACCTTTGCGATTGGCATGAGCGAGGACGCCATTGATTTGAAATATGCGCGGCAGGTGGCTGATTATATTGGAAGTGATCACAGAGAGGTATTTATGACTCCGCAGCAGGTGATTTCGGAACTGGAGCATGTGATTTACCTGTTAGGAACCTATGATATTACTACGATCCGGGCATCTATGGGAATGTATCTGGTGTGCAGAGCCATTCATCAGGAAACGGATATCCGCGTCCTTCTTACAGGAGAGATTTCTGACGAACTGTTCGGGTATAAATATACAGATTTTGCTCCGGATGCAGAGGCATTCCAGAGAGAGTCGGAAAAGAGAATTCACGAGCTTCATATGTATGATGTTCTTCGGGCAGATCGGTGCATTTCCGTCAATTCCCTGGAGGCGCGGGTTCCCTTTGGGGATTTGGACTTTGTAAAATATGTGATGTCAGTAGAGCCGGAATTGAAGATGAATCACTACGGAAAGGGAAAATATCTTCTTCGCCGTGCTTTTCAGGAGGATGGATATCTGCCAGAGGAGATTTTATGGAGAGAAAAGGCAGCGTTTTCCGATGCAGTCGGACACTCCATGGTTGATTATCTGAAGGAATATGCAGAGAAGAAATACACGCAGGAGGAGTTTGAGAAGAAAGCGGCAGAGTATTCCTATGCCCGGCCTTTTACCAAGGAGTCACTGCTGTACCGGGAAATTTTCGAATCTTATTATCCTGGTCAGGCGGAAATGATTGCCGGCTTCTGGATGCCAAACAAGGAATGGGAGGGCTGTGATGTCAACGATCCCTCGGCCCGTGTGCTTTCTAACTACGGAGCCAGCGGGAAATAGCAGTGATGCGGGAATGAGAGTAAAAGAAAGGAAACAGCAATGACAAAGTATATTTTTGTAACAGGAGGCGTGGTATCCGGTTTGGGAAAGGGAATTACAGCAGCGTCTCTGGGAAGACTTTTAAAGGCGAGAGGACTGAAGGTGGCGGCACAGAAGCTGGATCCCTATATCAATGTAGATCCGGGAACCATGAGCCCCTATCAGCACGGTGAAGTATTTGTCACAGAGGATGGGGCAGAAACCGATCTGGATCTGGGACATTATGAGCGGTTTATTGATGAGGATCTGAACCGGTATTCTAATCTGACTACAGGAAAGGTCTATTGGAATGTATTGAACAAAGAGCGCCGGGGAGAGTATCTGGGCTCTACGGTGCAGGTGATTCCCCATATTACAGATGAGATTAAGGAGTTTGTATACCGGGTGGGAAAACAGACAGACGCAGATGTGGTAATTACAGAGATAGGAGGAACCATCGGCGATATAGAGTCCCAGCCGTTTCTGGAAGCAGTGCGCCAGATTTCTCTTGAGGTTGGACGGGAAAACAGCATATTTATTCATGTGACCCTTGTGCCGTATTTAAAGGGATCCGAGGAACACAAGTCAAAGCCAACCCAGCATTCTGTGAAGGAACTGCAGGGAATGGGGATCAATCCTGACATTATTGTTCTGCGCTGCGATGAACCGCTGGAGGAATCTATTTTTCAGAAAATTTCTCTGTTTTGCAATGTCGGCCAGGACTGCGTTATTGAAAACAGAACACTGCCTAATCTGTATGAAGCTCCTCTGATGCTGGAAAAGCAGAATTTTTCTGATGCAGTGTGCAGAAAACTTCATCTGGATCCGCCAAAGGCGGATCTGCGGGAGTGGGAGCAGCTGGTGGAGAGAATTTGTAATCGGGATCAGGAGGTTTCCATTGGTCTGGTGGGAAAATATGTGAAGCTTCATGATGCTTATCTATCTGTGGCAGAGGCGCTGAACCATGCAGGCTATGCTTATCATTCTCATGTAAGGATCCACTGGATTGATTCTGAATCCATTACCAGGGAAAATGTCGGGGAAATCCTGGCAGGGCTACAGGGAATTCTCATTCCCGGTGGTTTTGGAAGCCGTGGAATTGAAGGAATGATTCTGGCAGCAGAGTATGCCAGAGAGCATAAGATTCCTTATCTTGGTATCTGTCTGGGAATGCAGATTGCTGTAATTGAGTATGCGCGGAATAAAGCAGGACTTCTGGATGCCCACTCTGGAGAGTTTGATGAGCAGTGCGCCAATAAGGTCATTGATTTTATGCCTGGTCAGAGTGAGGATCTGGATAAGGGAGGAACCCTTCGCCTGGGAAGCTATCCCTGTCTGATTCAGGAGAATACAAAAATGGAAGAATGTTATGGCGCCGATCTGATTTATGAACGCCATCGCCACAGGTATGAGTTTAATAATACGTACAGGGAGAAACTGGAGCAGGCAGGTCTGAGAATCAGCGGAACCTCTCCTGAGGGACGGCTGGTGGAGACAGTGGAACTTTCTGATCATCCGTTTTATGTGGGCGTTCAGTTTCATCCGGAGTTTAAGAGCCGTCCCAATGAACCGCATCCCTTGTTTTGCGGTTTCATAGGTGCTGCCTTAAAACAGGACATTAGGAAATAAGATTCAGGAGGGAATCGGATTATGGCTGTTCATGAGGAATGCGGTGTGTTTGGGATCATAAGTCCGAGGCGGGAAGCGGTGGCGGAAATTGTCTACTATGGTTTGTATGCGCTTCAGCACCGGGGGCAGGAGAGCTGTGGGATTGTAGTCAATGATGACGGCATATTTTCATCTTATAAGGATTTGGGACTTGTTAACGAAGTATTTTCGAAGGATATCCTGTCTCATCTGCCGGAGGGAACCATGGCGGTTGGCCATGTGAGATATGGAACTACAGGAGGAAATACACGAAATAATTGTCAGCCCATTGAAGTAAATCATCAGAAAGGAAAAATGGCGCTGGCACATAACGGCAATTTAAGCAATGCGCTGAAGCTGCGGGATCAGCTGGAGCTTTCCGGTGCGATTTTTCATACAACCAGTGATACAGAAACCATTGCCTACATCATTACAAGAGAGAGGCTTCGCACAACCAGTATTGAGGAGGCTGTCAGCAATGCAATGAATGCTTTGGAGGGGGCTTATTCCATAGTTTTAATGTCTTCTGCAAAAATGATTGCAGTGCGGGATCCCTTTGGCTTTCGTCCTCTGTGCTATGGGAAAATGCCGGATGGCTCGTGGGTGGTTGCTTCGGAAAGCTGCGCGCTGTCAGCGATAGGGGCGCAGCTGGTCCGGGATCTGGAGCCGGGAGAAATTCTTGTTTTTCAGGATGGAAAGGTAGTATCCCGCAGAGAACACTGTGGAAAACAGGGGCGAAAAACCTGTATTTTTGAATATATCTATTTTGCAAGGCCGGATTCAGTTATCGATGGAATTTCCGTCCATGAATCAAGAAAAAGAGCGGGAAAACTGCTGGCAGAGTCATATCCGGTTGACGCAGATATTGTAATCGGCGTTCCGGACAGCGGACTGGATGCAGCTTTGGGATATGCAGAGGCATCGGGAATTCCTTATGGAATCGGACTGATCAAAAACAAATACATTGGAAGAACTTTTATTTCTCCGGGGCAGAACAACCGTCTGGATCAGGTGCGGATCAAATTAAGTCCGGTGGAAAGTGTAATCCGTGGGCGGAGGGTCATTATTATTGATGATTCCATTGTTCGGGGAACGACAAGCAAAAGGATTGTGAACCTACTGCGGGATTCGGGTGCCACGGAAATCCACATGAGAATTTCTGCGCCTCCATTTCTTCATCCCTGTTATTATGGAACGGATATTGATTCTGAGGAGAACCTGATTGCCTGCCATCATAGCATGGAGGAGATTGCAGAGATAATCGGAGCGGATTCCCTGGGGTATCTGCCCATGGAATCACTTGATCGTCTGACAGGCGGTGAAAACTACTGTGCAGCCTGCTTTAACGGAGAATATCCTACAGCTGTGCCAGAGGATACCAGAAAAGACCGGTTTGAGCGGAGATTATCCCAGAGGGATTTGTGACAGAAAGAAAAAGAAAGCGAGAGGAAAGCGGAATGATACCCAATACAAATTATAACAATTTAAAAGATTCTTATTTATTTTATCATATCGCCCAGAAAACAGGAGCTTATCTGGAGGAGCATCCGGGTGCGCGCCTGTATCGTATGGGAATCGGCGACGTTTCCCGCCCCCTGTGTGGTGCGGTGATCCGTGCACTTCACGAGGCTGTGGAGGATCAGGCAAAGGCAGCGACTTTTCACGGCTATATGCCAGAGTGCGGAGATCCGGCTCTGCGCCGCAGAATTGCAGAATATTATCGGAACAGGGGCGTCAGCCTTCTGCCGGAGGAGGTTTTTGTATCCAGCGGAGCAAGTGATGAGCTGGGGGATATTTTGGATCTGTTTGGCAGGGACAAGACGGTTTTAATTATGGAGCCGGCCTATCCTGCATATGTGGATGCCAATGTTATGGCAGGAAACAGGATTCTCCATCTTCCGTCGGGAAAGGAAAACGGATTTTTGCCGGTTCCGGATCCTTCGCTTCAGGCTGACATTATTTATCTCTGTTCCCCAAATAATCCCACTGGTGCTGTTTTTGACTGTGAAAAGCTGAAGGTCTGGGTGGACTATGCGCGAAGCACAGATGCAGTGATTCTTTTTGACGGAGCCTATGAAGCCTTTATTGAGGATGATAGCTTGCCTCACAGTATTTTTGAAATTGATGGCGCAAGGGAGTGTGCAATTGAAATCTGTTCTCTTTCCAAAACAGCAGGATTTACAGGAACAAGGTGTGGATATACCGTGATTCCTCGGGAATTGATCCGGGGAGGAATGAATCTGAACCAGATGTGGGTGAGAAACCGTACAACCAAGACCAATGGCGTTTCTTATGTGATTCAAAAGGGGGCGGAGGCAGTGTTTTCGGAAGAAGGACAAAAGCAGATCCGGGAAAATATCAGGATTTACAAGGAAAATGCAGCCTGTCTGATGGATGCCCTGGATCGGCTGGGAATCTGGTACTGCGGTGGAAAAAATGCTCCTTATATCTGGATGAAATGCCCGGATTCTATGGGAAGCTGGGAGTTTTTTGATTATCTTCTTCGGGAGCTTCAGATTGTAGGGACTCCGGGAGCGGGATTTGGAGCCTGTGGGGAAGGGTATTTTCGATTTTCCACCTTTGGCTCTCCGGAAGATACCAGGGAGGCGGCAAGGCGGCTTTTAAGTGCGGAAAAACTGAAGAAAAAATGAACCACAGCGGGATGGAAAAGTGCCTTATATTATAGAATGCAGGAGAGGTGCTTAAAATAGGATACTTCGGAAGCTGAGGGAAGGCGGAAAATAGGGTTGTAGAGAACAATAAATCATGGTAAACTGAGAGAAAATTCAATAAAAACATAACATACAGGGGAGAAGAAGCTATGCCAGTATTTGATTTTAACCACATGCCAGATGAAAAAAATGACCAGGCAGTGTGTACCTATACAACCTTTCTGTCCAGTGAATCAGAGGCGTCACCAGAGCAGCCGATTTTGATTCTGGATAACCGGGAGAGAAAGTGGGCGCATCATTCTTGCGGGATCTTTACCAATCCTGTAAAGAGAACTTCGTTTGAATTTAAGGAGGAGGACGGTGTGGCTGCAGCAGATATCCGGAAGCTGGATGCCCGTTTTGTAAGCCTTTTGAAGTGGCTGGGAGAAAACCATATTCCGGTGCGCCTTTCTGGAGAAAACAGGGAGGAAGGATACTGTGTCTACCGGATCCGGGAGATTGCCTTTGGCGGCGGAACCAAGCTGTCTGCAGAGGACGGATTTCTGCAGTTTATGATTGAAAGGCTGTTTGCCAGCCCTGCGCCTGCAGAGGAAGCAGGGGAGGAGGGACAGGAAGAGGATGGCGATGACATGAAGCTGACCAGTCTGCAGAGCATTACAGACTTTATGACCTGCGCTGGAAAGACTCTGCCGGACCATATCCGTCTTTGGGCAAGACGGAATCTTGCGGTTGCCCGTTCCAGCGAGGTTTCTCCAGAAGAGCGGCGCCACGCCCAGAGAGCTCTTTCTATTATGATGAATATTCAGTGGAAGAACCACTATTTTGAGTCTATTGATCCGAAAGAGGCCCGCAGGATTTTAGATGAGGAGCTTTACGGACTGGAGCGGGTGAAGCAGAGGATCATGGAGACGATTATTCAGATCAACAGAACTCATACGCTGCCAGCCTACGGGCTTTTGCTGGTGGGGCCTGCGGGAACAGGAAAATCTCAGATTGCATATGCGGTTGCCAGGATTTTGAAGCTTCCCTGGACTACTCTTGATATGAGCTCTATCAGCGATCCAGAGCAGCTGACTGGAAGCTCCAGAGTTTATGCCAATGCCAAACCGGGCATAATTATGGAGGCATTTTCTATGGCAGGAGAATCCAATCTGGTGTTTATTATTAATGAATTGGATAAGGCTACATCTGCCAGAGGAAGTGGAAACCCGGCGGACGTGCTTCTGACACTTCTGGACAACTTGGGCTTTACTGACAATTATATGGAGTGTATGGTGCCTACCATGGGCGTGTATCCCATAGCAACAGCAAATGATAAATCACGAATCAGCGCGCCTCTCATGTCGCGGTTTGCTGTGATTGATATTCCTGACTATACGGCAGAGGAGAAAAAGATTATTTTTTCTCGATTTGCGCTTCCTAAGGTACTCCGACGCATGAGCTTAAGGCCGGAGGAATGTGTGATGACAGAAAGCGGACTGGATGCAGTCATCCATAGATTTGAAAATACCAGTGGTATCCGGGATTTGGAGCAGGCAGCAGAGCATCTTGCAGCCAATGCCCTGTATCAGATTGAGGTGGACGGTGTGTCCTCAGTGGAATTTGACAGGGAGAAGGTGGAAATTCTGCTGGGAGAAGACTGAGTTTGGAATGGAATAAAAAAGCCTTGAAGCTACGGTTTTAAAGGAAACCGTAGCTTCAAGGCTTTTTAGTGGAGCTGAGGGGAATCGAACCCCTGTCCGAAAACCAATTCCCTGTTCTTCTACTATCATAGTCGGTTATTTGACATTCCCTCTGCCGCACGGGAACAGACACTCTTGCGGTTTCAGTAGCTTCATCATACGCCCATACACGCAAAGCTTAATGTATGTCGTTTCTCACATCGTCGATGCCAGATTCTTAATGTGTGAGTGCACTAAGGCTGACAGCAGCCATTAGGCTGCGTATGCTAAATTATCTTCAGCGTTTAATTTTAATTTTGCCATTTGACGCATTGCATGCGGATAGCTTCACCAGCTGCATGACCCCCGTCGAAACCAGTACAACCCCTTACTGGCTCACCGCGACTCATCGGTGAACTTAAATTATAGCTTATGGAAAACAAACTGTCAATGGAGTTTTGGACTCTTTCCAGAATTTTTCAGAACTTTAAAATAAAAAGGGAGAGGCAAAGCAAACTGGCCTTGTCATAAACTTTGGAAATGGCTATTTTCAATCAATCCACTTTTCTGTATACTTCTGGTATTAAGAGTTTCAGGAGGAGTTTTGATGATGAAAAGAATTGTAACCTTACAGGATATTTCCTGTGTGGGACGCTGCTCCATTACAGTAGCGCTTCCTATTATATCAGCAATGGGAGTAGAATGCGGGATTCTTCCTACAGCAGTACTTTCTACGCACACGATGTTTCAGACCTATACCTGCAAGGATTTGTCAGATCAGATTGAGCCGATTTCGGATGCATGGGAAAAGGAACAGGTAAGCTTTGACGGAATTTATACGGGATATCTGGCATCTGGAGAACAGTGCCATCAGGTATGCGATTTTTTTGATCGGTTTTCCGGCAGGTCATCTGGGAAAAGAAGCATGGTTATTGTAGATCCGGCTATGGCAGATAATGGAAAGCTCTATGCAGCCTTTGATGAAGCTTTTCCAGCTGAAATGGCTGAGGTATGTGCAAAGGCTGATGTGATTCTCCCCAATATGACAGAAGCCAGTCTTTTGACGGGACTTCCTTATAAAACAGAGCAGGATCCGGCCTATATCCGCCAGCTTCTGGAAGCACTTCTGGAGCTTGGCTGCGGCACAGCGGTTCTGACTGGCGTCAGTTATGAGCCGGGAAAACTGGGGGTAGCTGCTTTGGACCGGGACGGGAATGAATTTTCGTATTTCACACGCAGATGTGAACAGAGCTATCATGGAACGGGAGATATTTTTTCCTCTACTGTTGCAGGGGGGATTATGCGGGGAATGAGACTGAAAGATGCTCTGGCCCTGGCTGCAGATTATGTGGTACGCTGCATTGAGGCAACGGCTGCTTCTGACAGTGCCAGATGGTATGGGGCAGAGTTTGAGTCCCAGATTCCCTGGCTGTGCAGGGAGCTGGAGGAACGGCTGAGACGGGGCTGAGCACTGCGGGAAAATTTCATTAAACATTTAAGAAAAACTTTCGGATATGGTTCTTACATTCCAGAAGATGAATGATTAAAATAGGATTATCAGACAGGAAAATTGACAAATAAGGAAAACGAAAATCCGATACAGATTTTTCGGAGAAACAGTTACAGGATAACAGGGGAGAAATAAGGCTATGGACATAATGATCAGAGAATATAGAAGAGCAGATTTACCTTTTATGACAGAAATATGGAACCAGATTGTTGGAGAGGGGAATGCATTCCCCCAGGAGGAGATGCTCAGTGAAGCAGAGGCAGAAGCTTTTTTTGCCGGACAGACCTGCTGTGGAGTGGCTCAGGACACAGAGTCTGAACGGATTCTTGGCCTATATATTCTGCATCCTAATAATGTGGGGCGCTGCGGTCATATCTGCAATGCCAGCTATGGGGTAAGCGCGGACAGCAGAGGGCTTCACATTGGAGAGCGGTTGGTAAAGGACTGCATGAAAAGAGCAAAGGAGCAGGGATTTCGCCTGCTCCAGTTTAATGCAGTAGTGGCGTCCAATATCCATGCCCGCCATTTATATGAGCGTCTGGGCTTTGAACAGCAGGGAATCATTCGGGGCGGATTCCGGATGCCGGACGGCTCTTATGAAGATATCTGTCCCTACTGGCGGGCACTTTGATAGGAAAACCAGAAGATATTCCATCCGTCCTGGCAGTCTACGCCATAGGCCAGGTGATGGGCCTCCAGGATGGTGCTGACAATGGAAAGGCCGATTCCCGTTCCCAGACGCCTGCTGCTTTGATGCTGACTGCGCTGATATCGTTCCCAGATAATTTTTCGATCCTCTTCGGAAATGGGCGGTCCGGGATTGGCTATGGAAATTCGGCAGCCGTCAGCTGTGATTCGGATGCATTCGCCATCTGCGGTGTGATTAATGGCATTATTTAAAAGATTTCGGATTACCTGATTCATCTTGGAGGCATCCGCCTCTGTCAGGAGCTCTTCCTGCATGCATTCCAATTCCAAAGTAATATGATGCTCCTGAGCCAGAGGCTGGTACCAGGCAATTGCTGATTCCAGAAGCTCGCAAAGGTTCAGTCTTTCTTTTTTCAGCTGACAGTATCCTGCCTGAAGCTGGGAATAGTCCAGAATATCGCTGACCATACGGCTCATTCGGTTGGCTTCCCGGATGATCAGGTTGAGATCCTCTGTTCGCTGTTCCTCCTGCTTCCAGGTAATATCACGGACCATTTCTGCATAGCCGCCAATCAGAGCCAGTGGCGAGCGCAGCTCGTGAGAAACATTGGCAATGACCTCCTTACGAAGCACATCTAGCCGTTGAAGAGCATATCGAAGCTGGACAACAGACTGAGAGAGCTGTCCCAGTTCATCTTCGCGATGAAACGGGGGAACTTCCGTAAAGTCGTTTTTGGTAAGCCGTTCCACAGAATCGCGAATTTGGCCAATAGGGCGGGTAAAATGCCTGGAAAAAACAGCAGCCAGAAGTGAGGCTGTTAAGGTTAGGAGAACGGTCAGGACGATCAGCTGCTGTCTGTTAAAATCCATTACGGTTTTTGTCATCAGCATAGTTCGAATTAAAAGAAAGCATTCGCCGTCATTCCAGGTTACAGGAAAGCCTGTTTCGTAGCCGATTACATGGCGGCCCTTACGCAGAACCTGCTGGTAAGGCTGGTCTATTGCGGGAAATGGCTGCTCCTTCTTTTCAGTAGGAAAACGGTTCCTGAAAAACTCCTCACGGCGATCAGTGCTGCTGACTGGATGACCAGCGGAATACATTTCTAAAAGTCGTCCTTCTTGGCTGATTAAAAACAGTTCACTGTTTCCATGACTTAAAAAAGAAAGCAGGTGTGGATTCTTTCCGATATCTTCTTCAGCAAGACTTTCTAGGATGCCTGCAGTTCGTTCTCGGGTGTCCTTTAGAGATGATATGGCATAATTTTGTTCAAACAGGCCGATTTGCGCCACCCACATAAAACCGATGGCAAGGAAAACGAGAACCATCATCATGGCCCACAGGCGGAAGACAAGATGGCTTCGAAGTGCTTGTATTTTAGTTTTCATCCACGTATTCAAATCGATACCCCACTCCCCACACAGTTTGAATAAGTTTCCGGTACGGGCCAAGGTGCTCTCGCAGTGATTTAATATGGGTATCAACGGTACGGTTGTCTCCGTAGTAGCTGTAGCCCCATACTGTTTCTAAAAGCTTTTCCCGGCTCAGTACAATTCGCTGGTTCTGAGCCAGCTTTAAGAGGAGATCAAATTCCTTAGGCGGCAGGCGCAACGGAAGGGAATCCAGAGTAATCGTTCGTGATTTTGGTTCAATGCAGAGCTTGCCAAACTGAAGAACGTCATTGTGCTCCAGGGAACCCTTCGTGCGGCGCAGGACAGCGGCAATCCGCGCCATCAGCTCTTTGGGGCTGAAGGGCTTGGAAACATAATCATCGACTCCAAGCTGAAAGCCAAGAAGCCTGTCATATTCCTCATCTCGGGCAGTCAGCATAATAACGGGAATCTGACTGAATTTACGGATGCCGGCCAGGGTTTCAAAGCCGTCCGGTCCCGGCATCATTACATCAAGAAGGACCAAGTCAAAATTCTGTTGCCGCAGAGCCTCAATAGCGGCTGCTCCACAGTCGGCTTCCTCACACTGGTAGCCTTCCATATCTGCGTAGGTGCGAACCAGTCTCCGCAGATGAAGATCGTCATCAGTTATCAATAAACGTGGCATAACTGTCTCCTTTTTTCTTTTAGTGTACCACAGAAGAAGTGCTTATGTAACGTGTTTCACAGAAATCTTATTTTTTAGTCACAAAAAATTCATATCTCGACGCGAAGGGACTTTTTTATCGTCAAACACTCAAAGTTGTGTTATAATAAAGGGGTTTATATACGGAAGCGGAAAGCTTCTGGTTCAGAAACAGGAAGGAATCGCCATGTATCAAAAACTTCGAGAGCTTTGGCTGTCTACAACCTTGAAGCATAAATTGAGCCTGTATACAGCTATGGTTATCTTAATCATGGCTTCCTCCGCTGTATTTAATGTATGGGTTATGGATTTTACCCTGGATGGATTTGATAAAATTCTCAGCGATAATTCCCGATGCAATGATTTTCAGCAGGCGATGGAACTGGAAATCGATGCGTTTGAGTCTTATGTAAGAGAGCGAACTGAGGAACACTGGGAAGAGTATATTCTTTCCTGTGTCAGAACGGAACGGTGCATCCGTGCTCTTCCATTTCAGTACAGCAGCATCGGAGAAGAGCGGTATGCAAGAACGTGGAATATAAAAAACAGCTATGAGGCCTACAGCGTCTTTCGGGAACAGATTCTGAAGATGAATGAGGAGGAGAGCGGATATATTACCAGCCTGTATCGGGTGTATGATATGCAGGATTATTTGAAGGATTATGCGCGGAGACTGGTGCAGGTGACCTTGAGCAAGGGAAATGAAACTTATCAGAGACAGGTTCCGGTTTTCTACAATATTCCTTATCTGATTCTTGCCGTTTCTCTGTGTCTTACGGTTATGGCCATTGTGCTGACCCGGCTGCTTTCCAATACCCTGATTCAGCCAGTGGTAAAGCTGGCTCACAATTCCAGAAAAATAGCAAGAAATGATTTTTCCGGTGAGGATTTGGCTGTACCCAATCGAGATGAAATGGGAGAACTGGTAGCGGCTTTCAATAAGATGAAGCATGCTACAGAGGGATATATTAATACACTGAAAAAGAATAATGAGATGGCAGGTCTTCTTCACAGGGAGGAGCTGGAGCGCATGGAGATGGAAAAGCAGCTGGAATCCGCAAAGCTGGAGCTGCTGAAAAGTCAGATCAATCCGCATTTCCTGTTTAATACATTAAATATGATTGGATGTATGGCGAAGCTGGAGGATGCAGCTACAACAGAAAAGATGATTTACAGCATGAGTAACCTCTTTCGCTACAATCTGAAAACCTCAGAGCAGTTCGTTGCCCTGAATCAGGAGCTGAAGGTGGTGCAGGATTATGTGTATATTCAACAGATGCGGTTTGGCAGCAGAATCCGCTATGACAGCGATATTCAGGTAAATGGAGGTCAGGTGATCATTCCGGCTTTTACTCTGCAGCCGATTGTGGAAAATGCGGTAATTCACGGGCTTTCCAAAAAGGAACAGGGTGGACGGCTGTATCTTCGAATCTGGCAGAAGGAAAACTGTGTGATAATATCGGTAGCAGATACAGGAGTCGGTATGACTCAGGAACAGCTGGAATCTCTGAAGGAAGGGCTGAAGGAGAGACGCTCTGCCAAAGTAGGAATCGGGCTGGGAAATATTTATAAGCGAATCCATATTTTATACGAAAAAGGTGAAATGAACATCTGGAGCAGACGTGGCTGCGGAACAGTTGTACAGATGGTCATTCCTCTTGAGCGGGTGGATGAGACGGAAACGGTAACAAAAAAAGCAGACGAAGAAAAAACAGGAAGAAAAGAAATCAGAAAAAAAGAACCAGACAGCGAAAATACAGACACAGGGGAAGCGGACGAAAAGACTGCCGGACAAATTGGCAGGAAAACGGAAGCTGAGAGCAGAAAGGAAACGTCATGAATCAGAACAAGATTTACAGACTGCTGATTGCAGATGATGAGATGATAGAAAGAGCGGTTCTGTACAAAACATTAAAATCGCGTTTTGGAGAGAATTGTGAGATCTATCAGGCAGAAAACGGGCGGGAGGCAGTCCATATCCATGAAGAGCATCAAATTCAGATAGCCATTCTTGATATTGAAATGCCTGGAATTAACGGAATTCGTGCGGCAGAGAAAATCCGGGAAACAGACAGAGACTGCTGTATTGTTTTTCTGACGGCTTTTGATGAGTTTTCCTATGCCAAAAAAGCGATAACAGTTCGTGCGCTGGATTATCTTTTGAAGCCTTATGAGGAAAGTGAGCTCCTTCTGGTGGTAGAGGAGGCGATGCGGATTGTCTGTGAGCGGGAAGCAGCCGCAGAATCCAAAACAGCAGTTCAAAACGGAGAAGGGGAGCTTTTGGAAAATCTGGAGGAAGGAATTGGAGAATCCGAATATGAAAAAATTTCGGAAACTGCAGGAGGGCAGGACAATGAGGCGGAAGGGGTGAGGCTTTCTGCGGTGATGGATATGATAACAGATTATATACAGGCTCATTATATGGATGATCTGTCCATGCAGGAGCTGGCCCGCCAGATGAATTATTCGGAGGCATATTTCTGCAAGCTGTTTAAACAGTGTTTTGGGCAGAATTTTACTTCTTATCTGACAGAATACCGGGTGGAGACGGCAAAGAAAATGCTGGGGCAGCCAACGGTGAATGTAAAGGAGATCGGAAAGGCGGTAGGATATTGTGATGCTAATTATTTTGCCAAGGTGTTTAAGCGGATTACCGGGCAGAGTCCTACAGATTATCGGACAGAGCTGCTTTTGAAAAAAACAGGTCCTTGATAGTTTTGTGTGACATGCATAAATTAAAAAACATATGAGGTAAAAATATACTATGATTCACAAAAAATTACCCTTTCTATTTCTGGGATATTAATTTATTATAAAGATAACGTGTTTGAACGTTAAAAACATCAAGAGGAGGAAACAAAAATGAAAAAAAGAATTGTAAGCGCAGTACTTTGCACAGCAATGGTAGCAGGTTCTCTGGCTGGTTGCGGTTCTAAGAAGGCTGAGGAGACCACAGCAGCAGCAACCGAGGCAGCGACTGAGGCAACCGAAGCAGCAGAGGAAAAGACTGAGGCAGCTGAGGGCGAGACCGAAGCAGCAGCTGAGGCTGGCTCCTATGATACTGCCAATATGCCGGAAGTAACTCTGGTATATGCAGAGGTTAACCCGCTTGATACTATCGTTGGCCAGATGGCTACCGATTTCAAGAACAAAGTAGAAGAGCTGTCTGACGGCAAGATCACCATCGACGTTCAGGCCAGCGGTGTTCTTGGCTCTGAGAACGACGTTCTGGATACTATGCTGGGCGGCGGCGGCACCATCGATATGTCCCGTATCTCTGCTTTCGCACTGAACAGCTACGGCGCTAAGAAGTCCATGCTTCTGTCCATTCCGTATACCTTCCAGGATCGTGCTCATTTCTGGAACTTTGCAACCAGCGATCTGGCACAGGAATTCCTGACCGAGCCGGTTGATCTGGGCCTGGGTGTAAGAGGTCTGTACTACGGTGAAGAAGGCTTCCGTCATTTCTTCTTTGTAAATCCGGCAACTAAGCTGGAGGATTTAAGCGGCTTAAAGATCCGTGTATCTAACGACCCGGTTATGACCGGTATGGTTTCCGGACTGGGCGCTAACGCAACTGTTGTTTCTATGAACGAGCTGTATTCTGCACTGCAGACCGGCGTAGTAGATGCTGCTGAGCAGCCGATCGCAAACTACTACTCCAACGCTTTCCCGGAGGTAGCTCCGCACCTGTTACTGGATGGTCATACTCTGGGCGCTGTTCAGGTTATCATTACCGACGAGGCATGGGACAAGCTGACCGAGGATCAGCAGGCTATCCTGATGGAGGCTGGAAAATATGCTTCTGAGAACAACCGTGCAAATTCCGAGAACAAAGAGAACGAAGTTCTGGAACAGCTGAAGGCTGATGGCGTAACTGTTACTGAAGTAGAGGATAAGGCTCCGTGGAAAGAGGCTTGTAAGGCAGTTATCGATGAGAATACTGCAGATCAGGCAGAACTGTATCAGCAGATTCTGGATATGGCAGACTAATTCCAGCCAGTATTACGCAGTATCAGGAATAATTAGATATTAAATTGAAGCGTATGTGTTAGGGAATGAAGCTGACGGGCACAGAGCGGTTTAGGTACTGTCTCTGTGCCCTGAGTTTTGAAAGGGGACAAAAATTATGCCAGCAATTTTTGAAAAGATCGATAAGATCAAACCGGCCTATGACATTACTTACAAGGTAGTTATGTTTATCTGTAAAATCCTTCTGATTGCAGATATCGCGATTACCAGTATGTCCGTAGCAGGCCGTTATATTCCGTTTATCCCGGATCCGGCATGGAGTGAAGAAGTGGTTCTGACCTGCATGTCCTATATGGCAGTGCTTTCAGCAGCACTTGCAATCCGTAGAGGCGCTCATATCCGTATGACTGCTCTGGATCCGTATTTACCGAAAACTCTTGTGAAAATTCTGGACATCATTGCCGATCTGGCAGTGCTGATCCTGGCTGTTATTATGATTACCGTAGGCTGGAAATATGCGTCCGGCATCGGTTCAAAAGGTACCTATGTAAGTATGCCGAAGGTATCCAGATTCTGGATGTACTTCCCGGTTCCGCTGGCAGGCGTTGCTATGCTGATTTTTGAACTGGAGGCTCTTTACAATCACATTAAAGGTTTCTTTGTAAAGGAGGAGGCATAAACTATGAGTACTGAAACGATGGCAATTGTTATTTTGCTTGCAAGCTTCTTTATTATGGTCATGCTGCGGTTTCCCATTGCTTATGCAGTTGCACTTTCTTCTGTTTTGTGCCTGTTAAGCCAGGGACTGCCTCTGACAACCATCTGTCAGCAGATGGTAAAAGGTATCAGTTCCTTCAGCCTGATGGCAGTACCGTTCTTCATTACCATGGGCTGTCTGATGGGTTCTGGTGGTATTTCTGAAAAACTGATCGCTCTGGCAAATGCCTGTGTAGGCTGGATGCGGGGCGGTATGGCTATGGTTAATATCGTAGCTTCTTATTTCTTCGGCGGTATTTCTGGTTCTGCATCTGCAGATACAGCTTCTCTTGGCTCTATCCTGATTCCTATGATGGTTGACCAGGGATATGACGCTGATTTCTCAACGGCTGTTACCATTACCTCCTCCTGTGAGGGACTTCTGGTTCCGCCGAGCCATAACATGGTTATTTATGCAACTACTGCAGGCGGTATTTCTGTAGGAAGCCTTTTCCTGGCCGGATATTTGCCTGGCGCACTGCTGGCTGCTTCCCTGATGATTGGTTCTTATATTATTTCTGTAAAGAGAAACTATCCGAAGGGTGAAAAATTCAGCATTTCTAACCTTCTGAAGCAGTTAAGCGTATCCTTCTGGGCTCTGGCAGCAGTTCTGATTGTAGTATTCGGTGTAGTAGGCGGTGTGTTTACAGCAACCGAGTCTGCGGCAGTTGCAGTTGTTTACAGCCTGCTTGTCAGTGTATTTATTTACAAGGGACTTGACTGGAAGGGCGTATGGAGAGTTTTAGGGGATTGTGTAGACACCCTGTCTATCGTATTGATCCTGATTGCAACCTCCAGTATCTTTGGATACTGCCTGACAAGACTTCATGTACCGGATCTTGCTGCAAATGCCATTACCGGACTGACCAGCAATCCAATTATTCTGGCTCTGCTGCTGAACCTGATTCTTCTGGTTTTGGGATGTATCATGGATATGGCTCCGATTATCCTGATTGCAACTCCGATCCTGCTTCCGATTGCAACCTCAATCGGCATCGATCCGGTTCAGTTTGGTATCATGGTTGTATTAAACTGTGGTATTGGTCTTCTGACTCCGCCGGTAGGTGCAGTTTTGTTCATTGGTTCTGCAGTTGCAAAGGTACCTATGGAGAAAGTAGTAAAGGCAACTCTGCCATTCTATCTGTGCATGATTATTACTCTGCTGCTGATTACCTTTATTCCGGCTATCAGCCTTGGACTGCCGGCTCTGCTCAGCTAAGTAAGGCATAAAATCTGCATATAAAAGAATACAATCAGGCATTAACGAAAGAGTTAATGCCTGTTTTGTCATTCTGTCAGACAGCCAAATCAAAGGTGTTTGACTGCCTGACAGAGCGACAAAGGAAGCTTGGGAAAGGAGAATTTCAGTGAAAAAAACAATTGCACTGCTGACAGCAGGAGCAGCATGCCTGCTGTTTGCCTGCGGAGGGAAACAGAAGCGGGCGGAGAGTGAAAGAATTCCGGAATATGTGCTGACTTATGCAGAAAATCAGCCAGAGGATTATCCTACAACTCAGGGGGCTTTTTACTTTGCAAGACTGGTGGAGGATCGTTCCGATGGACGTATCCGGATTCAGGTAAAAGCCGAAGGAGAGATGGGAGCGGAACGGAATGTGGTAGAGCAGCTGCAGTTTGGAGGTCTTGATTTTGCAAGAGTTTCCCTTTCCTCCCTGGGAGATCGGATCCCTAAGCTGAATGTGCTTCAGATGCCGTATCTGTATACCAGCTCCGAGCACATGTGGAGAGTTCTGGAGGGGGAAATAGGGGCTGATTTTCTGGATTCCTTTCAGGATTTTAATCTGGTAGCTCTGTCCTGGTATGATGCAGGTGCCAGAAACTTTTACAGCTCCAGACAGCCCATTGAAAAGGTGGAGGATATGAAGGGGATGAAGGTTCGTGTTCAGGATTCTGCTTTAATGGAACGAATGATACAGCTTCTGGGTGCGATTCCAGTTCCCTTGGATTATGATCAGGTGTATTCTGCTTTTCAAACGGATGAAATTGATGCAGCGGAGAATAACTGGCCTTCTTATGAGTCGATGAATCATGAGGAGGTAGCAGGATATTATACCAAGGATGAGCATTCCCGGGTTCCGGAGGTTCAGCTTGCATCCCGTGTGACCTGGGAGCGTCTGACCAAAGAGGATCAGGAGATGATCCGTCAGTGCGCAGAGGAATCTGCCCGGTATGAACGGACCTTATGGGAGGATCGCTCCCGCAATTCCGAAGAGATTGTCCGCAGGAACGGCTGTGTGGTCATTGAACTGAGTTCAGCGGAAAAAGCGCGGTTCCAGGCGGCGGTCACCCCGATTTATCATGAATTCTGCAAAAATTATATGGATATCATTGAACGGATTAAGGAAGAAGGACGGCTGTTGGAGCAGGAAGAAGCAGAACCATAAGAAAAGGGCTTGACTTTTTGGGGTTTGATAGCTAAAATATTACATAGATTTTCCAAGAGAAATGACAAAGGCAATGAATGTGTTAAGTAGGGTACTGTTTCCTGCCAGAGAGAAGAGGTCACCGGCTGAAAGCCTCTTTCCGTTCAGACAGAACCACGAAATTCCCACAGGAGCTGCACAGCTGAATTACGGATGTCTGCCCATTTTGGGGAGAAGCGTATCAGGAGAGTAAGCTGTGACGGAGAGTGCACGTTACGCACAATAGAGAGTCTGCTGCAGGGCTGTGTAGGGTTAATGCGGCAGGAAGATGGGTGGTACCGCGGTTAAAAGAATCGTCCCTTTGCAATGTCGCCATTGCAGAGGGATTTTTTATGTCCTATGACATAAAACGCTCCGCGGGGATTGCCATGCGGTGGCCGGCATTGCATTTAGTATAACAGAAAGGAAGGAAACCATGAAAGAGCAGTTAGAGAAAATCAAATCGGAGGCTTTGGCTAGGATTGAGGCTTCTGATGCGCTGGAAACCTTAAATGACATTCGGGTAGCATATTTGGGAAAAAAGGGTGAGCTGACCAGCGTTTTGAAGAGCATGAAAAATGTAGCGCCGGAGGAGCGTCCCAAGGTAGGACAGATGGTTAACGAGGTTCGCGCACTTCTGGAAGAGAAATTAGAAGAAACCCGTCTGGCCCTTGCGGCAAAAGCTCGTGAGGAGCAGCTGAAGAAAGAGGTTATTGACGTTACGCTTCCTGCAAAGAAGGCGAATATCGGTCACAGCCATCCTAACATGGTGGCACTGAAAGAGGTAGAACGTATTTTTATTGGTATGGGCTATGAGGTTGTGGAAGGACCAGAGATTGAGTATGATGAGTACAATTTCACCAAACTGAATATTCCTGCCAACCATCCGGCTAAGGATGAGCAGGATACCTTCTATATTAACAAGGACATTGTGCTGCGTACTCAGACCTCTCCGGTACAGGCTCGTGTTATGGAAAAGGGCAAGCTGCCTATCCGCATGATTGCTCCTGGCCGTGTATTCCGTTCTGATGAGGTAGATGCAACTCATTCTCCTTCCTTCCATCAGGTAGAGGGACTGGTTATTGACAAGCACATTACCTTTGCAGATTTAAAGGGAACCCTGGCTGAATTTGCAAAAGAAATGTTTGGTGAGGAGACAAAGGTAAAATTCCGCCCCCATCATTTCCCGTTTACTGAGCCCAGTGCAGAGATGGACGTCAGCTGCTTTAAGTGCGGCGGCAAGGGCTGCCGGTTCTGTAAGGGTTCCGGCTGGATTGAGATTCTGGGCTGCGGAATGGTTCATCCCCATGTGCTTGAAATGTGCGGCATTGATCCGGAAGAGTATGTAGGCTTTGCTTTTGGCGTAGGCCTGGAGAGAATTGCCCTCCTGAAATATGAGATTGACGATATGCGTCTCCTCTATGAAAACGATATTCGTTTCTTAAAGCAGTTTTAATGAGTGAGTCGGTGAAATAAGAGAGATAATCAAAAGGAGATAGAGACATGAACACAGCATTGTCATGGATAAAGGCATATGTTCCTGATTTGGATGTAACTCCCCAGGAGTATACAGATGCAATGACCCTGATCGGAACAAAGGTAGAAGGATATACCTGTCTTGATAAAAATCTGGAGAAGATTGTAGTAGGACAGATTCTGAAAATTGAAAGACATCCGGATGCAGATAAGCTGATTATCTGCCAGGTAGATGTGGGAAATGAAACCATACAGATCGTAACCGGCGCCCCAAATGTAAAGGAAGGGGATAAGGTTCCCGTTGTTCTGGATGGAGGCAAGGTGGCAGGCGGTCATGACGGCGGCCCGCTTCCTGAGGACGGTATTAAAATCAAAAAGGGAAAACTCAGAGGAATCGATTCCTATGGAATGATGTGCTCGATTGAGGAGTTAGGATCCTCACGGGATATGTATCCTCTGGCTCCGGAAAGCGGAATTTATATTCTTCCGGAGGATGCTCCAGTGGGTGCAGATGCCATTGAGATTCTGGGACTTCATGATACGGTATTTGAGTATGAGATTACCTCCAACCGTGTAGACTGCTACGGTGTAATCGGAATTGCAAGAGAGGCAGCAGCAGCCTTCCGCAAGGAATTTCATCCTCCGGTAGTGAAAGAAACAGGAAACAGCGAGGATATTCATGATTACCTTCAGGTAGAGGTGAAAAATCCGGAGCTGTGCAGCCGTTACTGCGCAAGAATGGTAAAAAATATTAAGCTGGCTCCGTCACCAGAATGGATGCAGAGAAGACTGGCTGCAAGCGGAATCCGCCCCATCAACAATATTGTAGATATTACCAACTACATTATGGAAGAGTACGGACAGCCCATGCATGCCTTTGATTATGATCAGCTTGCAGGACATAAAATTGTGGTGAAATGCGCTCAGGATGGGGAGACCTTCCAGACCCTGGACGGACAGGAGAGAAACCTGGACAGCAATATTTTAATGATTAATGACGGCGAAAAAGAAGTGGGCATTGCAGGTATTATGGGTGGTGAAAACTCCAAAATTACAGACAATGTACAGACCATGGTATTTGAGTGCGCCTGCTTTGACGGAACGAATATCCGTCTGTCTGCAAAGCGTCTGGGACTGCGGACCGATGCTTCTGGAAAATACGAAAAAGGGCTGGATCCCAATACTGCCTATGAGGCAGTAAACCGTGCATGTCAGCTGGTAGAGGAACTGGGCGCCGGTGAGGTAGTAGGAGGCCTGATTGATGTTTATTCTGAGAAGCGGGAAGAATCCAGAGTGGCTTTCAGCCCGGAGAAAATCAACAATCTGCTGGGTACGGAGATTGCGCCGGAGACAATGAAGGACTATTTCCGGATGCTGGGGCTTGGACTTGATGAGGAAACTCAGGAGGTCGTTGCTCCTACTTTCCGTCAGGATATTCACTGCATGGCAGATCTGGCAGAGGAAGTAGCCAGAATGTACGGCTATGATAAGATTCCGACAACACTTCCCTCCGGTGAGTCCACAACAGGACGGATTTCCTTTGAGGGTCGGATTGAAGACATTGCAGAAGAGGTTGCCATGTTCTCCGGCTTCAGCGAGAGCATGACCTACTCCTTTGAGAGTCCCAAGGTTTTTGACAAGCTTCTGATTCCTGCAGACTCCAGCCTGCGCAGCACAATTGAGATTTCCAATCCTCTGGGAGAGGATTTCAGTGTGATGAGAACTCTGCCCTTAAATGGTATGCTGACTTCTCTGTCCACGAACTATAATCGCCGAAACAAAGATGTGAAGCTGTTCGAGATGGCCAAGGTATATCTGCCTAAGTCTCTTCCTCTGACAGAGCTGCCGGACGAGCGGGTTCAGTTTACCTTGGGTATGTACGGTGAGGGAGATTTCTTTACTATGAAAGGTGTGGTAGAGGAGCTGTTTGACAAGCTGGGCATGACAAAGAAGGTACACTATGATCCTTCCTGCGAACGCCCATATCTGCATCCCGGACGGAAGGCGGATATTGTTTATGAGGGTGTAAAACTGGGCTATCTTGGCGAGGTTCATCCGGAAGTGGCTGACAATTACAAGATTGGCGAGCGTGTTTATGTGGCTGTTCTGGATATGCCGGCTGTTGTTCCTTTCGTAAGCTTTGACTGGAAATATGAGGGACTGGCAAAATATCCGGCAACCACCCGTGATATCAGCATGGTAGTTCCCAAGGAAATTCTGGTGGGACAGATTGAAGATATTATTGCGCAGCGGGGCGGAAAGATTCTGGAAAGCTACAAGCTGTTTGATATTTATGAGGGAGCTCAGATTCTGGCCGGACATAAATCCGTTGCATACTCCATTACCTTCCGGGCAAAGGATCATACCCTGACCGATGATGAGGTAAATGCAGTAATGAAAAAGATTTTAAATGGCTTAGAAGGCATGGGAATCCAGCTGAGAGCATAATTGCAGCATAAAATGGCTATCCTTACGTTAGAAGTGATTCTAAGGTAAGGAGGCCATTTTTTATGAGGCATGATTTTGAAATAGCAGGTGTGTACGGCCGGGAAATTCTGGATTCCAGAGGGAATCCTACGCTGGAGGCAGAGGTGTATTTAAAGGGAGGAGCTGTGGGACGGGCATCGGTTCCTTCTGGAGCCTCTACGGGTAAGTTTGAAGCAGCAGAGCTGCGGGACGGAGGTCCTCGTTATCATGGAAAAGGAGTAAAAAAAGCAGCAGCATATGTCAATTCGGTTCTGGCAGATGCAGTCTGTGGTCAGGATGTCTTTTATCAGTGGGAGATTGACCGGCGTCTGAGGGAGGCTGACGGAACTGCAAATAAAGAAAGACTGGGAGCTAACGCTGTTTTGAGCGTATCGCTGGCAGCAGCCAGGGCCTGTGCGGCACAGCAGAGAATTCCTCTTTACCGTTATCTGGGGGGATTAAATGGAAGAAAAATGCCGGTCCCAATGATGAATGTGCTGAATGGGGGCGCTCATGCAGACAATACGGTGGATCTTCAGGAATTTATGATTATGCCAGTGGGAATGGAAAGCTTTGCAGAAGGACTGCGGATGTGCTCGGAGGTGTATCATACCCTGAAAACACTTCTGAAAACAAGAGGATACAGTACAGCTGTGGGCGATGAGGGTGGCTTTGCTCCGGATTTTAAGAACGCAGAAGAGGCTTTGACCTGTCTGATGGATGCAGTTTCTGTAAGTGGGTATGAACCAGGAAAGGACTTCTGTTTTGCCATAGACGCAGCGGCAAGTGAGCTGTACGACAGCAGAATCGGCAGATATGTTTTCCCGGGAGAGAGCCGGATGAGCCAGAGAAGCGTAAGCCGCTCATCAGAAGAAATGGTAGAGTACTTGCGAAGACTGACAGAGGCCTTTCCCATATGTTCCATTGAGGACGGCCTTGGAGAGGAGGACTGGGAAGGGTGGAAGCTGTTAACCGGGGTGCTGGGAAAACAGATTCAGCTGGTAGGAGACGACCTTTTTGTTACAAATACAGCTCGCCTGGAAAAAGGAATCCGGGAAGGGGCGGCCAATGCCATTCTGATCAAAATGAACCAGATAGGAACCCTGACGGAAACACTGGAGTCCATGGAAATGGCAAGGCTTGCCGGATACCGGACGATTGTTTCTCATCGTTCCGGGGAGACAGAGGATACGTTTTTAGCAGATCTGGCAGTGGCAGCAGGAAGCGGTCAGATCAAAACAGGAGCTCCCTGCCGGTCAGAACGAGTTGCAAAATATAACAGGCTGCTCAGGATTGAGGAGGAAGCGAAAGGAAAAAGGCTTGTTTTTTCAAAAGAAGTATGCTAAACTAATGGTGTTTGACTATTAGGAGGTATCGTTCTTATGTTAAAGATTATCTTATCCGTGATTTTTATTCTGATATGTGTGGCTTTGACCGTGGTTGTATTACTTCAGGAAGGAAAATCAGCAGGCCTTGGCGCAATCAGCGGAATGGCTGATACTTACTGGGGAAAAAACAAGGGACGTTCCATGGAAGGCAATCTGCAGAAGTTTACTACCTTTGCAGCAGTTGCATTTATGGTACTGGCAATTGTTTTGAATTTACTGTAAGAATGGAAGAAGCACTCTTGGATACAGCAAGGGTGCTTTTATCTTTTTATAGAAAAGTCCACCCTGAGCAGTAATATTTTATGCATCAAAGAGATCGTGACAAAAGGAGATTTTATGACAGAAGAAGCGTTAAAAGAAAGGAAAGAGGGCCTGTTGGCGCTGATGGAAGATCCTTCCTATGTGCCTATGAAGCTGAAGGAGCTTTCCATGCTGCTGAACGTGCCGAGAGAGCGGCGTGAGGAGCTCAAAGAGGTTTTGGATGCTCTGATTGCAGATGGAAAGATTGTTCTTTCTAAACGGGGTAAATATGGCCGTCCAGAAAAGAAGATTCTTACTGGAACCTTTTCCGGCAGTTCCAGAGGCTTTGGCTTTGTTGTTCTGGAGGGCGGCCAGCAGGATATTTATATTCCGGCGGATCAGACGGGGGATGCCATGCACGGTGACAAGGTGCAGATTACGGCAGAACCGGCCAGAGCCGGACGCAGACCGGAGGGAACGGTGATTCGGGTTCTGGAGAGGGCTAATGAAACTCTGGTGGGATATTACCAGAAAAACAGGCATTTCGGGTTTGTGATCCCGGATAACCAGAAAATTGCTACGGATATCTTTATACCGGAAGGAGAAGATATGGGAGCCGTTACAGGCCATAAGGTAGTGGTAAGGCTGACCAGCTTTGGCGGAACCCGGAAAAAGCCGGAGGGAAGGGTGACGGAAATTATTGGTCACGTCAACGATCCGGGAACAGATATCCTTTCGATTGTAAAGGCTTATGGGCTTCCGGAGGAATATCCGCCGGAGGTGATGGAGCAGGTAAGCCGGATTCCGGATGAGGTGACGGCAGAAGAAATGCAGGGAAGAAAGGATATCCGCAGCTGGCAGACAGTAACCATAGACGGTGAGGATGCAAAGGATCTGGATGATGCCATTACCATCAGCCGGGAAGCCTACGGCTATCGGCTGGGTGTCCACATTGCGGATGTGAGTCATTATGTGACAGAGAACAGTCCCTTGGATCAGGAGGCGCTTCGTCGTGGAACCAGTGTTTATCTGGTGGATCGAGTGATTCCCATGCTGCCCCATAAGCTGTCGAATGGGATCTGCTCTCTGAATGAGGGAACGGATCGTCTGGCTTTAAGCTGCATTATGGATCTGGATTTCCAGGGCCGGGTTCTGGGACATGAGGTGGCAGAAACCGTAATTCAGGTCGATCGCCGTATGACCTATACAGCAGTCAACGCCATTGTTACAGATCAGGATCCAAATACAATGGAAGAGTACCGGGACTTTACAGAGATGTTTGCTCTGATGAAGGAGCTGGCAGATATTCTCCGGGAGCGGCGGTATCAGCGAGGATCCATTGATTTTGATTTTCCGGAGACAAAAATGATTCTGGATGAAAAAGGCCGGCCAGTGGAGATTCGTCCTTATGAACGCAATGCGGCCACGCGGATTATTGAGGATTTCATGCTGATGGCCAATGAGACCATTGCAGAGGACTATTTCTGGCAGGAGGTTCCGTTTTTATACCGAACCCATGACACTCCGGATCCGGAAAAGATGAAACGTCTGGGATTATTTATTAATAACTTTGGTTATACCATCCGTACCCAGCAGGGGGAGGTTCATCCCAAGGAGATTCAGAAGCTTCTGAAAAAAATAGAAGGAAGCGAAGAGGAGGCGCTGATTAGCCGTCTGACTCTTCGCTCTATGCGGCAGGCCAAGTATATGCCTGTGTGCAGCGGTCATTTCGGTCTGGCGGCTAAGTATTATACCCATTTTACATCACCGATCCGCCGGTATCCGGATTTGCAGATTCACCGGATTATTAAGGAGAACCTTCACGGAAATCTGACAGAAAAGAGGCTTTCCCATTATGATAAGCTTCTGACCGGCGTGTCCATCCAGTGTTCAGCCACAGAACGGCGGGCAGAGGAAGCGGAGCGGGAAACCATCAAGATGAAAAAATGTGAATATATGGCGAAACGGATTGGCAGAGAGTATGAGGGTGTGATTTCCGGTGTAACAAACTGGGGATTTTATGTGGAGCTGCCCAATACCGTAGAGGGACTGGTTCATGTAAGCAGCCTGCAGGGAGATTACTATCTGTTTGACGAAAGCAGAATGGAACTGAGAGGTGAAATGAGCGGACGGACGTTCCGGCTGGGGCAGAAGCTCCGGGTTGTGGTTATGGGAACGGACAAGCTGACCAGGACTGTCGATTTTCTTCCGGCAGAGGAGGAAAACAGGGAGGATTAAGATGAAAGATTCAGTAAAGCTGGTGGCCAACAATAAAAAGGCCTGGCATGATTATTTTATTGATGACAAAATTGAGTGCGGAATTGAATTGTTTGGAACAGAGGTGAAGTCCATCCGCATGGGGCACTGCAGCATCAAGGAGGCCTTTGTCCGTATTGATAAGGGTGAGGTTTACGTTTACGGAATGCATATCAATCCGTATGAGAAGGGAAATATTTTCAATAAGGATCCCCTTCGCTCCAGAAAGCTTCTGCTCCATCGGAGCGAGATTGACAAGCTGGAGGGGAAAATTCGGGAAAAAGGTATCACCCTGGTTCCTCTTCAGGTTTATTTTAAGGGAAGTCTGGTAAAGGTGGAGATTGGACTGGCTCGAGGAAAGAAGCTTTATGACAAGCGGGCTGATATTGCGAAAAAGGACCAGCGCCGGGAAGTGGAGCGGGAATATAAGGAGCGTCTGAGATAGGACTTCCAGGATGGACTGCCGCCTTTGGCATAGAAAAAACGTTGATTTTTTCTGATTCGAGTTATAACAGCTATGACAGAATGGCATACAGAAAATAAAAAACAGTCATTGATTTTACGGCATATAGGGGATATAATGTTGTTTAATACGAATTTGGAGACAGGAAGGTCATAAGGTATCAAAGAAAAAGGCGTGCCTGTGGAATGGAGGAACAGTGATGGAGAAAAAAAATCTGGATTGGAGCAATATCGGATTCAGCTATATGCCTACAGATATGCGATATGTAGCTAATTATAAAGACGGACGCTGGGATGAGGGAGGTTTGACGGCAGACTCTAACGTGGTGATTAATGAATGTGCTGGGATTCTGCAGTACTGCCAGGAGTGTTTTGAAGGCTTGAAGGCTTATACCACAGAGGATGGAAGTATTGTTACGTTCCGTCCGGATCTGAATGCAGAGCGTATGATGGATTCCTGCGCCCGTTTGGAAATGCCTCAGTTTCCCAAGGAGCGTTTCCTGGAGGCAGTGGATCAGGTAGTGAGAGCCAATGCGGCATGGGTTCCGCCTTTTGGAAGCGGAGCAACCTTTTATCTGAGACCCTATATGTTTGCATCCGGGCCGGTAATTGGCGTAAAGCCGTCAACCGAATATCAGTTCCGTTTGTTTGGAACCCCGGTAGGTCCGTATTTTAAAGGCGGAGTAAGGCCGTTGACCATTTGTGTCAGTGATTTTGACCGGGCGGCTCCTCATGGAACCGGCCACGTAAAGGCAGGACTGAACTACGCCATGAGCCTTCACGCCAATGTGACTGCTCATGCGGCAGGATATGATGAGAATATGTTCCTGGATCCGGCTACCAGAACTTACGTAGAGGAGACAGGAGGAGCAAATTTTCTGTTTATAACCAAGGACAATGAGGTGGTAACCCCTAAGTCTGACTCTATTTTGCCGTCTATTACCAGACGTTCTCTTGTTTATGTGGCAGAGCATTATCTTGGTTTGAAGGTTACTCAGCGGCCGGTGAAGCTTTCCGAGCTGTCAGATTTTGCCGAGTGCGGCCTGTGCGGAACGGCAGCTGTGATTTCCCCAGTAGGAAAAGTGGTGGATCACGGAAAAGAAATCTGCTTCCCCAGCGGCATGACAGAGATGGGCCCTATTACGAAGAAGCTGTATGAAACTCTGACTGGAATTCAGATGGGAACGGTGGAAGCGCCGGAAGGCTGGATTCGCAAGATTGTATAATAGTCAGTCTTGTCTGGACAGAACAGACAAATATGAAACAAAAAAAGTCCTCCGGGAATGTAAGGTTTCCGGAGGGCTTTTTGAGCGTACAGGAGAGTAGATATGGACAAAATTGCTGTACTGATACCCTGCTACAATGAAAGCTGTACCATTGCAAAGGTAGTGGCAGATTGGAAGCGCGTTCTTCCGGAAGCAGTGGTTTATGTATATGACAACAATTCCAAAGACAACACAGACCAGATTGCCAGACAGGCGGGGGCTGTGGTGCGTTATGAGCATCAGCAGGGAAAGGGCAATGTGATCCGGAGAATGTTCCGGGAAATTGACGCCAGATGTTATATTATGGTAGACGGAGATGATACTTATCCGGCAGAATGCGGGCCGATTATGGCAAAGGCTGTTTTAGAGGAGCAGGCAGATATGGTTATTGGAGATCGTTTGTCCTCGACCTATTTTGCAGAAAACAAAAGGCCCTTTCACAATGTGGGAAATTCCATGGTGAGAGCAGCCATTAACAGTCTTTTCCGGACCGATATCAAAGATGTGATGACTGGATGCAGGGCATTTAGCTATGCCTTTGTCAAAACATTTCCAGTGCTTTCTAAGGGATTTGAGATTGAAACAGAAATGACAATTCATGCAGTGGACAAAAACATGGCGCTGAAAAATATCCCCATTGATTATCGCGATCGGCCGGAGGGAAGTGTGTCCAAATTAAATACTGTTTCTGACGGAATCCGGGTAATAAAAACCATAGGAAAGCTCTACAGGGACTATAAACCCCTGGGTTTTTTTGGCGGGATTGCTCTGATTCTGCTGGTTCTTTCTTTCTGGTTCTTTGTACCGATTATGACGGAGTATCTGAAAACAGGGCTTGTTCCGCAATTTCCTACACTGATGGTATGCGGTTTTTGTGCAATTACGGCAGTATTAGCCCTGTTTGCCGGAATGATTCTGCAGACCATTATTCAGAAGCATAAGCAGGAATTTGAATTCCGGCTTCAAATCGCATGTGAAATGTACAGGAAAAAAATAAAAGATGATGGAAACTATGATATTGCGAAATCAAAATAAAAAGAGATGTGAGGGAGACGGGGAAAGAATCAGAGGAGGTTTTTGGATCCTGCAGCTTCTCTGGGCCTGGGGAGCTGTCTATGGGGTCAGCCGCATGAAAAAGCAGCTGGGACTGACAGAGATGCTTTTGCTCCACAAAAGCCTGCTGTCTCTTTTTCTGTTTGCGTCAGGTTTCTTTCTTGTCGGACGTATGGCGGAGGACTGGAAAGAAAACCGCTGTCTGGCGTTTTCGGCGCAGCTTCTCTCAGTAATGCTTTGTTTTACAGAGCTTTTGGGAATGGGACTGCGTTTCATGGAAACAGGTGATTTAGGGAACGTATCTGAGGGGACACAGTTTTTGGCTGCAGCCGGAGAGCTTGCGGCAGGCCGGCAGGTATATCTGGACAGCTGGCAAAGCTGGGCCTGGACGTTTTTTACAGCAGTGGCGCTTTCTGCCTATCTGGAACCGTTTCTTTACAGGCTTGGGGGGCTTCTTCCAGAGCAAGAAGCCTGTTGTAAAAGAGGGAAAAAAAGAGCCTCATCGGTATTTTTTAAAAGTTGGCTTCTTTTGTTTCTGGGATACCTTCCCTGTTTTCTGGCGTTTTATCCAGGACTTTACTGTTATGACATGACCTGGCAGTGGGATATGTACTGGACAGGAAATTACAGCACTCACCATCCGCTTCTTCACACCTATTTGTGCGGCTGGCTGTTTGAGGCAGGGAATACTCTGTTTGGCAGCTACAACGCAGGGCTGGCGCTCCAGTCCCTGCTGCAGATTGGAATTTTGACCGGCTGTATGGCATTTGCAGCATCATTTCTTGCAAAATGGGGACTTCCATGGAAGATTCGCGGGGCGGTGACGGCATTTTACCTGCTTTTCCCCTTTTTTCAGGTGCTCGGAATCAGTACGACCAAGGATACCATATTTGGAGGCCTGTTTCTGGTGGTGTTTGTCTGTATCTGTGATATGACCAGGGCTCAGAAAGTATATCGGGGAAAAGCGCTGGCTGGATTTCTGATGGCGGCAGTCCTTATGGGAACCTTTCGAAACAATGCGTCCTATGGGCTTTTGCTGACAGTTTTGTGTATGATGACGGTGTGGATGATTATGAGATTCAGGGGAAGGCGCGGAGGGTTTCTTCCGGAATTGAGCCTGATTCTTTGCCTTTCTGTAGCAGGCAGCACAGGGGTGAACTATGGGCTGGAACAGGCGCTTCATGCCTCTAAGGGAAGCGTGGCGGAGATGCTGAGTGTTCCCATGCAGCAGATGGCGAGAACCTATGTGTATCACAGAGAGGAGCTGGCAGAAGAAGAAAAGGAGGAGCTTACAGCCTACCTTCCCAGAGAAAATCTGGAGGCCTACAAATACTATGTGTCCGATCCAGTGAAAGCCGGTTTCCAGGCAGAGGCGTTTGAGTCTGGAAAAGAGGAATTTATCAGACTCTGGCTGAGCATAGGGCGGCAGTTCCCGGCTGAATATGTAAGGGCAACGCTTTTAAATACCATGGGACTGTGGTATTTGGGCGGAGACTCCAGCTGCTATATGGCTTATGAAATGAAACCGTCCTCCTATGTGTGGCAGGAGAGTCGTCTTCCGATGTTAAAGCCCTGGTATCTGTGGTTTCAGAATGATAATTTGAAGGAGAAGCTGCCAGTGCTGTCCATTCCTTTTTACACCTCCTTTTATTCCTGGGCAGTGGTACTCTGCGGCGGGCTTTTGATTGGAAGAAGAAGGTACAGATGGCTGACACCTGTGGGAATTTTGCTTGGATATCTGATATCTCTTGCTCCGGGTCCCTGTATTCTGGTACGGTATATGGCGGGAATCATGCTCTGTGTACCTGTGCTGTGGAGTGCTGTGTTTTACGGAAAAAGGGAGGAATGATTTCAAGATGGTGAAAACGCATTTGACAGAAAAATCTCAAACGGGTATAATGTAAGCTAGATGAACAGGGTGCTCAGCATCCGAATATGTGACAGACAGGAGAGTAGGCAAGCATGGAGGGAAGAGAAATATCAAAGGCTGTGATTACGCGGCTTCCCCGGTATTATCGATACCTTGGAGAATTATTGGAATCTGGAGTGGAACGAATTTCATCCAATGAGCTGAGTGTTCGAATGAAGGTAACTGCATCTCAGATTCGCCAGGATTTGAATAATTTTGGAGGATTTGGTCAGCAGGGCTACGGCTATAATGTTAAATATCTTTACACGGAAATTGGAAAAATTTTGGGAATTGACCGACAGCATCATATGATTATTATTGGTGCAGGAAATCTTGGGCAGGCGATTGCCAATTATGCTAATTTTGAAAAGCGTGGATTTATCATTAAAGGTATGTTTGATATCAATCCCAGACTGATCGGTCTTGTTGTCAGGGGAATCGAGATTCGCGGGGTAGATGATCTGGAGCAGTTTATCAAGGATAACGATGTTCAGATGGCTGCGCTGACGATCCCTAAGACAAAGGCGCCTGAGATTGCAGAGCGGCTGGTAAAGGCGGGGATTAAGGCTATCTGGAATTTTGCACATGTGGATTTGAATGTGCCGGAGGATGTAGTTGTTGAGAACGTACATCTTTCAGAGAGCCTTATGCGTCTGTCCTACCGGGTGTGCAGCCTGGAGGATCGGAAGGAAAAGCAGAGAGAGAAGGAACGGGAAAGGGCGGCCTTGAAAGCAGGTAAATCACTGAAGGATGAAGCAAATCAGTGATTTAAGGAGGAAACAAGGGCATCTGCCGGCGGACAGGAAGGAAGCTTCCTGGGCTGCCGGCAGTTTGTGTATGATCGGAGATGGAGTCTTTAGGAGGAGAGGATATGAGGTATGTGGTGACAGGAGCACAGATGAAGCAGATCGACCAGGATACGATTCAGAGAATAGGAATTCCCTCTGTGGTGCTGATGGAACGGGCAGCTCTGGCAGTGGCAGAAGAAGCAAAGAACCTTTTATCCAACCGGAGAGACCTGGCGATTTCCGGACAGATTTCCTGGAGCGCTGCAGAGAATTCTGGAATTCTGGCAGTTTGCGGTATGGGGAATAACGGCGCAGACGGAATCGCAGCAGCCCGCATTTTAAAGGGGTGGGGATATCGGGTAAAGATTCTTCTATGGGGAAATCCGGAACAGGCTACCCAGGAAAACCGGCTTCAGCAGAAAATTGCAGAGAAGCTTCAGATTCCTATGGTCTGGGAAGGCCAAAAGGGGGAAGCTCTCTGGAAGCAGGAGATGGAGGAAGGCAGATGGCCGGTGGTCATTGACGGTATTTTCGGAATAGGGCTTTCCCGTCCGGTGGAGGGCTCCGGTTTTCGGCTTCTGGAGTACCTCCAGGAGAAAAAGCAGGTAGGAAAAATACAGGTGACTGCTGTGGATATTCCTTCCGGCATTCATTCTGCTACAGGAGCAGTGATGGGAACTGCCCTGGCTGCAGACATAACGGTGACCTTTGGATTTGAAAAAACAGGCCTGCTTTTGTATCCGGGCAAAGGCTTTGCCGGACAGGTCAGGACGGCAGATATTGGTTTTACAGAAGACAGCCTGGAGTATTCTGGATGGGATGGACTGGTGCCGGAGCCGTCTGAACTGGAACGGCTGAGAAACAGGCAGGCAGATGGAAATAAGGGAACATTCGGAAGGGTACTGATTGTTGCAGGAAGCCGGGGAATGTGCGGAGCTGCCTATTTAAGCGGACTGGCTGCCTACCGAACAGGTGCTGGACTGGTAAAGCTTCTTACCGTTCCGGAAAACCGGGAAATTCTTCAAAATCAGCTTCCCGAAGCCATTGTGGAAACCTACGATCCGGAGGAGCTTTCTCTGGAGGAAGGAAAACTTTTTCTGGAAAAACAGTGCCGCTGGGCCGATGTCATTGTGCTGGGGCCGGGGTTGGGAAGGGAGCCTTATGTCTGTGATTTGGTGGAGCAGATTCTCGCAGATGCTTTTGTGCCTATTGTTCTGGATGCAGACGGACTGAACACGGTGGCGTCCCATCCTTATCTGACCCGCTATTTTACAGAAAATATTATTATTACTCCTCATATGGGAGAAATGGCGAGGCTGTGTTCCTGTTCCGTAGAGCAGCTGAAGGAGGATCCGGTACAGGCAGCCAGGAGTTACAGCAGCCGATATGGGGTTGTGTGTGTGATGAAGGATGCAGCGACTGTTACAGCGGATAAAGATGGAAATGTGTGGCTGAATCCCAGCGGCTGCAGCGCCATGGCAAAGGCCGGTTCTGGAGATGTTCTGACCGGAGTAATTGCCGGACTTCTGGCAAGAGGGCTGGAATGTACAGATGCTGCTTTTCTAGGCGTATATGTGCATGGACTGGCGGGGGAAGAGGCCGCAAGGCGCTGGGGAATTCACAGCGTACTTGCCGGCAATCTGGCAGACTGTATTTTATGCCATAGGGAAATGCGTTCTATGACATAGGAAGGAAATGATCATGAAGCAGTATACACGGGTTTATGCGCCCATTGATTTAGATGCAATTCGATTTAATATGGAATCCATGAAACGTAATCTTGCTCCTGGAACAGGAATTCTGGGAGTTGTCAAGGCTGACGGCTATGGCCATGGGGCAGTGCCTGCGGCTATAGCTATGGAGCCCTATGTAGACGGTTATGCAGCAGCTACCTTGGAGGAGGCTTTGATGCTGCGCCGTCATGGAATCAGCAAAAGGATCCTGATTCTTGGAGTAACTCATAAAAGCCAATATAGAGAAATGCTGGATGCGGATATCCGCCCTACAATTTTTACTATGGAACAGGCTTTGCCTCTTTCTCAGCTGGCGGAAGCCAGGGGGGTTACAGCCGCAGTACATCTGGCTCTTGATACAGGAATGAGCAGGATTGGGATGACTCCGGATGAAAAGGGAGCTGATCTGGCAGCAGAAATAGCGGGGCTTCCCGGGATTTATGTGGAAGGTCTTTTTACTCATTTTGCCCGGGCAGATGAGCTAGATAAAACCTCTACAGAGGAGCAGCTGGAGCGGTATCTGCATTTTACAGAGCTTTTAAAAGAGAGGGGAGTGGAGATTCCTATAAAACACTGTGCCAACAGCGCGGCAATTATTGATCTGCCCCACATGGGCTTTGATATGGTTCGGGCGGGAATTTCTGTATATGGGCTGTATCCCTCCGATGAGGTGGAACGCAGCCGTGTTCCCTTAAAACCGGCGATGGGATTAAAAAGCTTTGTAACCTACGTAAAAGAGATCCTTCCAGGTCAGGCAGTCAGCTATGGAGGAACCTTTGTCGCAGATCATCCCATGAAGGTAGCAACCATTCCGGTGGGATACGGGGATGGCTATCCGCGCAGTCTTTCCGGAACAGGTTACGTGCTGATTTTTGGAAAAAAAGCGCCGATTCTTGGCCGCGTATGTATGGATCAGTTTATGGTAGATGTAACAGGAATTCCGGGAGTGAAGGAGGAAACGCCGGTTACTTTGATTGGAAGCGATCAGGGGGAAGAAATTACGGTGGAAGAGCTGGCAGAGCTGTGCGGCGGCTTTCACTATGAAATGATCTGCGATTTGGGCAAACGGATTCCGAGGGTTTATTACCAGAATGGACAGGTTGTGGGAACCAAGGATTATTTTGATGACAAATACGAGGATTTTCTTACTGGAAAGAGCCTTTCGCAACGGGAGAAGGTTACTGGGAATGTATCTTAATTTATTTTTGTTTTAGAGTCAGGATTAACAGGTTTCCGTCTGCAGCATAAAATAATCACAGAAAGGTATACACCGGTCAAAAGACGGCAATACTACTGCTAAACAAGATTGACGGAGTGTGAAAACTGTGATTATCCGACGAGGAGATATTTATTATGCGGATCTGCGTCCGGTAGTAGGTTCAGAACAGGGGGGAGTCCGCCCTGTTCTGATTATACAGAACGATGTGGGAAACAAACACAGTCCAACGGTGATTTGTGCAGCGATTACGTCGAAAATGAACAAGGCGAAGCTGCCTACCCATGTGGAGCTGGATACCCGCAGATGTGATATGGTGAAGGATTCGGTAATTCTTTTAGAACAGCTGAGAACCATAGATAAGCAGAGATTGAAGGAAAGAATCTGCCATATTGACGATGAACTTCAGAAAAGGGTAGATCTGGCGCTGATGGTGAGCCTGGAGCTTCCTGCTCCTACATAGTTCGCCATTGACGAAAATTAATAAATTTAGTACAATAATTTACGTATTATTTATTTTCAAAGGAAAAAGGAGTTCCAAAAAAGCTATGGACGACGGTTATGGGCATCCAGGAATTTTCCTGGCAGCTGCGGCAATTGCAGTAATTGCCGGATACCTGATTTGGAGGTATCAAAAATCAAAAGCAGAAAATGTAACTGAGGAAGACATTAAAACCATGGTCAACGAGGGGCATGAGCAGGGGGTTCTGGAATCCAGTGAGGCAGAGATGATTTCCAACATCTTTGAATTTGACGATAAAGAAGCCGGCGATATCATGACCCACAGGAAGAATATTGTGGCGCTGGACGGTTCCATGACTGTGCGGGAGGCGTCGCGGTTTGTTCTTAAAGAGGCAAGCAATTCCCGTTTTCCGGTATATGGCGAGGATTTGGACGACATTATCGGAACGGTACATATCCGGGATGTGCTGGTTCATGCGGAGAATCCCGGGGAAGCGCAGACGGCTCTTCGCCTGGTTCCGGGAATGCTTAGGTCGGCTCATTTTATTCCGGAAACCCGCAATATCAATTCTCTGTTTAAGGAAATGCAGTCTCAGAAGATTCATATGGAAATCGTGATTGACGAGTATGGACAGACGGCGGGGCTGGTAACGATGGAGGATATTCTGGAAGAGATCGTGGGAAATATTCTGGATGAGTACGATGAGGACGAGCAGTTTATTGTTCGTGGAACAGACGGTATTCTGACGATGAGCGGCATGACGCCTCTGGAGGATGCTCAGGAGGAGCTGGGAGTGACATTCCCTGAGGAGGATCTGGAGAATTACGACACGATTAACGGACTTTTGATTTCCAGACTGGATCGTATCCCTGGCGAAGAGGAGAAGCCGGAGGTTCAGTACCAGGGATATCTGTTTTCCGTACTGAAGGTGGAAAATAAAATGATCGCTTCTGTCCGTGTGACAAGGCTTCCAGAGGAAGACAGGGAGACAGAGACTCCCGGAGAAGGAACTGGAGAGCAAGAACGGGAAGAAACGACCGAATAAGAGGAAAATAACGCTTTTTTCAGAAAAGGCGTTATTTTTATGTCATAGGAAAAGAGAAAAGAAAGAGGTACAGAAAGAAAAATGACACAGATGTTGACGGATACAGGAAATATGCTGAAGGATCGGAGATTTTTGGGGAAGGCAGTGACGATTGCTTTTCCGGTTGCCATGCAGGGGATGCTGAATACCATTGTAAACCTGGTGGATACGATGATGATAGGAACTTTGGGGGAAACCTCCATCGCTGCAGTAGGACTGGCAAATAAGGTGTTTTTTGTGTTTTCTCTGCTGGTTTTCGGAATTGTCAGCGGCTCTGGAGTTCTTGCAGCTCAGTACTGGGGAAACCATGATGTGAAAAATATACGGAAGGTGCTGGGACTGGCTCTTATGATTTCCATAGCCGGTTCCCTGTGTTTTCTGATTCCGGCACAGCTTTGCCCGGAGGCGGTTATGCGGATTTTTACAACCAGTCAGAGTTCCATTACAGTGGGCGCTGCCTATCTGGCTGTGGTATCCCTTTCCTACCCCTGTACGGCAATTTCCAATACCTATGTGGCTATGCTTCGGGCAGTGGGAAAAGTAAAGGCTCCTGTAGTTATCAGCTGCATAACCATTGGAATTAATATTTTATTTAACTATATTTTTATTTTCGGTCATTTTGGAGCGCCGGCCATGGGAGCTCCCGGCGCGGCCCTTGCTACGCTGATTGCCAGAATTGCCGAGTGCGGGGCTCTTCTTGCAGTAACCTTTATCAGCCGTTCCCCTCTTGCATGCCGGATAAAGGAGCTGTGGGGCTACAGCCGTGCGTTTCTGAGGCAGTTTGCCGTGACAACAGGGCCGGTGATTGCCAATGAATTTATGTGGGGCCTGGGAACTACCATGTACTCCCTTGCTTATGGACGAATGGGAGACAATGCCGTAGCGGCAATTACGATTGCGACTACGATTCAGGATATTGTGGTTGTTTTGTTCCAGGGGCTCAGCGCAGCGGCGGCTGTGATTCTGGGACATGAAATGGGCGGAGGAAATCTGAAACGGGCAGAAAAATACGCGAAATATTTCCTGATTCTTCAGTTTCTGGTAACGCTTGCAGCAATGGGAATCTGTTTTGGAATCCGCGGCACCGTGATCGGAATGTACAGTATATCTCCAGAGGTTGCAGATCATGTAAGACGCTGCCTCAATGTATTTATCCTGTATATGCCGGCAAAAATGTTTAACTACGTCAATATTGTCGGTGTCCTCAGAAGCGGAGGAGATACCAGAGTCTGCCTGTTTATTGATACCAGCGGCGTATGGATGATCGGAATTCCCATGGCATTTTGGGGAGGACTTTTCTTAAAGCAGCCGATTTATGTGGTTTACGCCATGGTCATGTTTGAGGAGGTATACAAGGCAGTGATTGGATATGCCCGGTACCGCCAGAAAAAGTGGCTGAGGAATCTGAATATGGAGTTGCAGATGCATCAGGGAGAGGCCTGAGTGAAAAAATGGTTCTCCTGCCGGGGGAAACTCAGGAAGAAAGGGTTGTCATTCCGGGAAAATAGTGCTAGAATGAAAAAGATGTTTTGAACAGGGACGAAAAGAGAAAAAGATAAGGAGTTAGATTTTATGTCAGGACATTCCAAGTTTGCCAATATTAAACACAAAAAAGAGAAGAATGATGCAGCAAAGGGAAAGATTTTTACAGTGATCGGCCGTGAAATTGCTGTAGCTGTAAAAGAGGGCGGTCCCGATCCGGCCAACAACAGCAAGCTGCGTGATGTGATTGCAAAGGCAAAGGCTAATAATATGCCGAATGATACCATTGACCGCGGTATCAAAAAAGCAGCAGGTGATGCAAACTCTGTTAATTATGAGGTGCTGACCTATGAGGGATACGGCCCCAATGGCGTGGCTGTTATTGTAGATACACTGACAGACAACAAGAACCGTACTGCTGCCAATGTAAGAAGCGCATTTACCAAGGGAAACGGAAATATCGGTACCCAGGGAAGCGTATCTTTCATGTTTGACAAAAAGGGACAGATTGTCATTGATAAAGAAGAGTGTGAAATGGATCCGGATGAGCTGATGATGCTGGCTCTGGATGCAGGCGCAGAGGACTTTGCAGAGGAAGAGGACAGCTACGAGGTAATTACAGCTCCAGAGGATTTCAGTGCAGTGCGTGAGGCTCTGGAGAAGGAAGGTATCCCCATGCTGGAGGCTGATGTAACGATGATTCCTCAGACCTGGGTGGAACTGACCGACGAGGAGGACATTAAGAGAATGAACCGCCTTCTGGATCTGCTGGATGATGATGACGATGTGCAGGCGGTATATCACAACTGGGATACAGACGAAAGATAAGGAATAATGGATGTATAGACAACTCCTTCCTGAGCATTGGTATAATGTGCGGGAAGGAGTTTTTTTAACGATTTAAACAGAGGGGAGCTTTCCCGGTATTGAGGAGGAATAAAAATGGATTTGGCGATGACAGCCATGAGGCAGGTTTTTGTGTTGTTTATTTTGATGTTTGCAGGCTTTGCCGGTGTAAAGACAGGACTGATTCGGATGGAAGGCAAGAAAGCATTTTCGGATTTGCTGGTCAATCTGATCTGTCCCTGCATGATTCTTAATTCCTATTTTGCTGAATTTCAGCCGGAAATTTTCCGGAATCTTCTCTGGGCCTACGGCGTGTCACTGTTGCTGATTTTGGTGGGACTGGCTGTAACTGTGATTTTTACGAAAAAATTCCCCCCATCAGAAAGACCGATTCAGCAATTTGCCTGCATTTATTCCAATGCAGCCTTTATGGGATTTCCCCTGATTCAGGTGATGTTTGGTGAAGAAGGACTTCTTTATGCCAGCGCCTATGTAACGGTATTTAATATTTTGCTATGGACGCATGGTTATATTATGCTCAGCAAAGGAAGAGAAGGAAAGTCCAGAAGAGAAGCAGGGGGCTTCCGGACAACGATGAAAAAGCTTTTCACAACGCCGGTTCTGATTTCAGTGATGCTGGGACTGGTGATTTACCTGGGACGGATTCCGATTCCTGGTGTGCTGGCAGAGCCTATAAAGCTAATCAGCGGGATGAATACGCCTATGGCAATGTTTATTACAGGGATGATTATTGCAGACAGCAATCTGGGGAAGATTATCCGGAATGTACAGATTTCAGCTATGATTTTACTCAGGCTGATTCTGATTCCTCTGGTATGCTTTGGAATTTATCTGGCTGCTGGATTTACGGGAATGCAGGCCCAGGTAGTCTTTCTTTTGGAGGCCTGTCCCTGTGCGGCGATTACATCTGTATTTGCTGTGCAGTTTGGATACAATGAGGAAATGGCTGCGGGTTCCGTTGTAGTCACTACTCTGCTAAGTATTATTACTCTGCCTTTGTGGGCGGGAATGATTTCTATGATTTAAGGCAACTATTCAGGACAGCGGGAGAACTGGAAGAAAAATCTGTGTCAGGCTTGCCTGTAAGCAGGGCTTTCTTCCAGTTCTCACATCGGAGGAATCTCCGATGCTTCTTGCTCGGCTTTGCCGGACAAGAAGATACCCCGTCCTGAACAGTTACGATTTTAGGAGGAAAAAGAATGTTCAGAAAAATGAGAAGATTCAAGCAGCAGATATCAGAGGAGGAGTGTCGGGAAATTTTGAAGCAGGAGCCCCGGGGCGTTCTGTCTTTAATTGGAGATAATGGATATCCCTATGGAATTCCCATGGATCACTGGTATTGCGAAGAGGATGGGAAGCTTTATTTTCATGGAGCAAAGGAAGGTCATAAGATTGATGCGATTGAGAAGTGTGACAAGGCTTCCTACTGTGTTTATGACAAAGGCTTCCGAAAAGAGGGTGAGTGGGCTCTGAATATAAAAAGTGTGGTGGTCTTTGGGAGGCTCCGCCCAATTCATGACGTGGAAAAGTCCATGAAGATATGCAGGGAGCTGTGCGGAAAATTTACAGAGGATCAGGAATACATTGAGCATGAAGTAAAACATGCCGGACCTCATGTGCTTTGTCTGGAGTTCACCCCAGAGCATATGACGGGAAAACTGGTAAATGAATCATAACAGAAGCATGGCGATCCTCGCGGAGCATTTTTGTTTCACAGGACGTATTTTTTTATGAAAGAAAAAACGGTCACCCCGAAAAGGGTGACCGCCAGATAAGGATATTCTACTGTAGAGTCAGAGAAATGTTCTGGAAGGTAACGTCTGCGCTTTTTGATACAAACATACCCACATAAACAAAATCAGAATCAATGGCAGTCAGCGGGAAATCAAAGCCTGCGCTGACAGGAGCGTTATCACCAAAGATACAGGTGTAGCCATCAGGACCTTTCCGGATTTCCAGATGTACAGTTTCTCCAGGATTGTAAATCCGGGATGCGGTACCGCCGGAGATCAGCTGCCCATTTTTTCGGGCAAAACAGTTCCAGGGCTGGTCAGAGGCCATCTGAAGAGGACCGGCTGCTACATAGTCGCCCATGGTGTCATTGATAACGGTGTCCAGATAAATATCATCACGAACCATCAGTCCAAAGGAATTCTGGTTTTCTTTTTCCAGATAGTTAATTGTCACATCAGCAGACAGGATGAAATTCCGGTTTGCCGGTACCTGCTGATAATACATGGCCAGGCCGTCGCTGGATGCGGCAATCTTTCCGGCATCGGCATCTCTGGTCAGCGGGGAGTCGCCGCCTGCTGCCATGCGGATGGAGCCGTCAGACTGAGGCTGAAGACTGAAATATAGATGATTCAGGAACTCATATCCGTCTATATCTCCAAACACAGTGGGCTTCCAGTCTCCGGAGGGATTCCACAGAGTGCTTGCTGCGGTGGGAGCGGAGAAATTCTGTCCCTGGTAAGAGGGATTTAAGGCCGCCTCTGTAAACTGGGGAACCTGAGGGTTGGCAACTACATAATTCTTCAGATTGCAGTTTGATTTTAACAGCTCGTCTGCAATGAACCAGGCATTGCAGGCAGCGCCGTACTGGTTGGTGTGGGTATTGTCAATGCTGGCTTCCCGCTGAGAGGTCCAGGCGTGGCGCTCCTTAACTCCCTGAGCTCCCAGGCGTTCATAGACGTCCTTGGTACGGGTGGTCAAATCCAGAACGGTTACGCTTTTGCCTACGCCCAGCTGTTTGATAGCCTTAGCATAATTGCCGCCCTGGAAGGTCCCTTCTTCATTGGTAACGGTTTCCGTAATATGTCCGCTTTCTCCTGTGTAATTGTTGCCCAGATCTCTGCGGACAATGGGAGTAACCAGAATCGGGATAGCCCCTCTTTCCTTGGCTGGCTGTATGTATTTTTCAAACAGATAGTACTGGAAGGAGCCGACTACGGAAGGAGAACCGCCGGGATTGGTATAGCGTCCCAGCTCCGGGCGTTCATCGTTGTGGCCGAAGCCAATCATCAGGTAGTCGCCGGCTTTTATATTCTGCAGGATCGTCTGGTACTGATCTGTATCTGCATAGGTTTTAGAACTGGTGCCGGAAACAGCCATATTCTGGATGTTGACACCCTGGATGTAGAGTCCCAGCTGTGTGCCCCAGCCGGCCCGGGGGGAATAATAATTCGTGTCATTAAAAGCTGCTGCAGTCGAGTCGCCGGCAACCCAGAGGGTGGGAATATTTAGTTCAGCGGTGCCGCTTACCAGAGGAGCAGTACCGGAAACAGATGAGGTATTCCCCTGAATCGGCGGAACAATGGTGTCGGCCACGGCCGGAATGGTAGAAAATGCCGAGGTCACAGCACAGATACAGCCCAGAAGAAGGGCTTTGATTCTTCCTGTATGTTTTTTCATGAATCCATTCTCCTAACTTGTATTTTTTTCAATTAGCAACTGTTCAGGACGGGTATCTTCTTGTCCGGCAAAGCCGAACAAGAAGCATCGGAGATTCCTCCGATGCGAGAGCTGGCAGGAAAACCCGCTTATAAGCAAGCTTGACGCGAATTTTTCTGCCAGCTCTCCCGCCGTCCTGAATAGTTACGTCAATTAGACTTATTATAGCGGATTAAAAAATGATTGCCAAGACCTTTTGAACAAATGTCCGAAATGGTCATAAGATTGTAAGAGAAAATTAAAAAAGAAGCTCGGCGGCGAGCTTCTTTGTCTGTGGCGGATCGCTTCTGCGCAAAATTTTTTTTGCTGCATGGCGATCCGCGCGGAAGGTTTTTATTTCATCAGACCTTTCAGATCCTCATAGAAGCCAGGGTAGGAAATGTTGACACATTCTGCCCCAAGAATCTCCGTTTCTCCATCAGCCATGCAGCCGGCAACTGCAAAGGTCATGGCAATCCTGTGATCCAGACGGCTGTCAATCACTGCGCCGTGAAGCGGCCGTCCGCCGTGAATAATCATACCGTCTTCTGTCTCCTCTACATCTGCGCCCATGGCAGAAAGATTGCGAACCATAACCTCGATTCGGTTGGATTCCTTGACTTTCAGCTCAGCGGCATCTCGGATGATGGTGTCTCCCTCGGCAAAGCAGGCCATGGCTGCAATTATGGGAAGCTCATCAATCAGCGTGGGGATAATAGCGCCTTCAATGACAGTTCCATGAAGGGAACTGGACGTGACAAGAATATCAGCGGCGGGTTCCCCTTCGGAGGTTTCATTTAATATGGTAATATTTCCTCCCATGGCTCTGCAGACACGAAGGATTCCATCCCGGGTAGGATTGATTCCTACATGTTTTAAAAGAAGCTCGGAGCCGGGAATGATCAGTCCTGCTGCAAGGAAAAAGGCAGCAGAGGAGATATCACCGGGAACACGGAGCTTCTGTCCGTAAAGTTCTTCTGCTGGAAGAATTCTCGTGGTGGTTCCCTGGTTTTCTACCTTGGCCCCAAAGCTTCGAAGCATTCGCTCTGTGTGATCTCTGGAAAGAAAAGGCTCCGTCACCTTTGTTTCCCCGTCTGCATAAAGACCGGCCAGAAGAATGGCCGATTTCACCTGGGCAGACGCTACAGGCGACTGATAGTGAATTCCGTGGAGATGGGTTCCCTCGATTTCAAGGGGAGCGCAGTCGTTGCCCTGGATGCTGCGGATTTTAGCCCCCATCTGGGAAAGGGGCTGGATAATCCGCCTCATGGGGCGTTTCTGGATGGATGCGTCGCCAGTCAGGGTAACAGAAAAATCCTGAGCAGACAAAATCCCGGAAATGAGCCGGGTGGTTGTTCCGCTGTTGCCGCAGTCCAGAACAGAATCCGGTTTTTTCAGACCATGAAGACCATTGCCATGTACAAGAACGCAGTTTCCTTTGTTTTCAATTTCTATCCCCATGCTGCGGAAGCAGGAGATGGTAGAAAGGCAGTCTGCCCCCTGGAGAAAATCATAGATTTCCGTGGTTCCTTTGGCGAGGGAGCCAAACATGACACTGCGGTGAGAGATGGATTTGTCGCCGGGAATCGTAAGCTCTCCCCGCAGACTGCCGCATTTTCTGAATTTCATAATATTTATACCCCTTTGATTAATTCGTAATTGTATTTTTTCAGCTGTGCCCATGCCTGATTCATGGATGCTTCATCATAAAAAGTAATTCGCAGAGCTCCTTCCCCGTGTTCCCGGTTGTGATTAATGCCGATATTGGACATGCTGATGCCACGGGCGCTTAAAATGCAGGCCAGGGTAGAAATGGCGCCTGGCTCATCCACAACATCCACGGTAAAGGAATAGTCGGGGATGACGGAGCCGCGGACTCCCTCAGAGATAGAGTTACGGTAGGTGCGGGAGGAGTCAAACAGCTGATGAACATAGGAGCCATTCCGATTTTCCAGGGCAGAGAGAATATCCTGAAGAGAGGAAATATAATCCTTCATCATCAAAATAATATTTTCTGTATTGGTCATACAGATCTGTTCCCACATTTCCGGAGACGAGGAGGCGATACGGGTAATATCCTTAAAGCCTCCGGCAGCCAGCCGCTTCATCAGCTCCTGGGTATTGTCAGAATCCCGAACCAGATTGACCAGGCTGGAAGCAATCAGATGAGGAAGGTGGCTGATAGCCGCCACAATCCGATCGTGCTCTCTGTAATCCAGCACAATGGGGATGGCATCAGAGAGCTTTGCTACCTGAACCATCCGGTCAATGTCTTCCTGCCGGGAAAGGGGCGTAGGTGTGATAATATAATAGGCATTTTCCAGAAGGTGATCGGTAGAATTTTCATAGCCGGTCTTTTCTGAACCGGCCATGGGATGACCTCCGATAAAAATCTCTTCCATGCCAAGCTGCCGGGCAGCCTGGTGAATACTGGTTTTTGTGCTGCCCACATCAGTAATCAGCGCTCCTTCCTTCAGGAAAGGACGGATTGCTTCCAGATAACCGGCATTATACTCTACAGGCGTACACAGAAAAATAATGTCACACTGGCCTAACTGGCTTCCGGGCTCATCAAGAATAAGGTCTACAACACCGTCCTGCTTTGCCTGTTCCAGCTTGGAGCGGCTGCGCATATAGGCCATAATCCGGGCCTCGGGGCAGGAGCGGCGGATGCTTTTTGCAATGGAACCGCCGATCAGGCCGAAGCCGATAAAACCAAAGGTTGTATCTGCCATGGTAAAACCTCCCTATTCAATAAACATGCAGTCAGATGCAGAAAGCAGATTAAAATTTCCGTCCGGAAAGCTCGGCATACGGTCTCAACTCTCCTGTAAGTGAATCAAACTGTTCAAAGGTCAAAGACTGAGGACCGTCAGAAAGAGCGCAGGCAGGGCACGGATGAACCTCAATCATCAGTCCGTCAGCACCAGCTGCAATGGCTGCCTTGGAAAGTGGAGCTACATAATCACGGACACCGGTGGCATGGCTGGGGTCTACGATAATGGGTAGGTGAGTCCGTTTACGCAGAACAGGAACAGCGCTGATATCCAGGGTATTTCTGGTGGAGGTTTCGTAAGTGCGGATTCCACGTTCGCAGAGAACAACATTGTGATTTCCCTCCGACATAATATATTCTGCTGCATTCAGCCATTCATCAATGGTAGCGGAAAGTCCGCGTTTTAAAAGAATCGGAATTCCGGAACGGCCAGCAGCCTTTAAAAGCTCAAAATTCTGCATGTTTCTGGCGCCGATCTGAAGCATATCTACATATTTGGATGCGGTATCAATAGCGTGCTCGCTGGTCACTTCACAGATCACGCTCAGTCCGGTAGCTTCCCTGGCCTCTTTCATATAGCGGAGGCCTTCTTCCTCCAGACCCTGGAAGGAATAGGGGGAGGTTCTTGGCTTGTAAGCGCCGCCACGCAGCAGGGTAGCGCCGGCCTTTTTAACGGCAAAGGCTGTTTCCATCAGCTGTTCCCGGCTTTCAATGGCGCAGGGGCCGGCCATAATGGTCAGAGTACCTGGCCCAATGGTGGTATTGCCAAGGGTGACTATGGTATCCTCCGGGTGGAATTTCCGGTTGGCAAGCTTGTAGGATTCGGTTACGGACATAACCTTGTCTACGCCTTCGCTGACTTCAAAATTGACCCCCTGAAGCTTGGATTTATCGCCTACTACCCCGATGATGGTTACCTGGTGACCGTGGGAAAGATGAACCTGAAGTCCCTTGTTTTCAATCTCATGGGCAACCCTTTGAATAGCTTCTTCGGGAGCGCCTGGTTTCATAATAATAATCATAGATAGATGTCCTCGATTTCTTCTGGAATTCTGTCACGTTTTCTGACATAAAGGTATTCTACTCGATTTGATGGTGATTGTCAACGCTTTATTACTTTAAACTTTTGAGCTTTAAAGCGGGCAAAAAAATAATTTGTGCAACTCGTCGGTTTTGCTTGAAAAATTCAAAATTTTTTAGTAAAATAGCATCATAGACAAAATTTGATGTACAGGAGGGAATTATATGAACGTTTATGGAACACAACAAATCCGAAACGTCGTGTTGCTTGGTCACGGCGGGGCCGGTAAGACGACGGTTGCAGAGGCACTGGCACTGGTAACCGGAGTCACGAAACGTATGGGCGAGGTAACCGATGGAAATACCATCAGCGATTACGATAAAGAGGAAATCAAACGTCAGTTTTCCATCTCCACATCTCTGATTCCGCTGGAGTATGAAGGTGACAACGGTATGATGAAGATCAATCTGTTGGATACTCCCGGATACTTCGATTTCGTAGGCGAGGTGGAAGAGGCTGTCAGCGTGGCTGACGCGGCAATCATTGTAGTAAACTGCAAGGCAGGTATTGAGGTTGGTACGGAAAAGGCATGGGAGCTGTGCGATAAGCTGAGACTGCCGAGAATCATTTTCGTAACCAATATGGACGACGATCATGCCAGCTTCCGTGAACTGGTTCTGAAGCTGGAGAGAAGATTCGGCAGAAGCGTGGCTCCGTTCCAGCTGCCGATCCGTGAAAATGAAAAATTTGTGGGCTATGTCAATGTTGTAAAGATGGCAGGACGCCGCTTTACCAATCTGAGCGATTACGAAGAATGCGAGATTCCTGATTACTCTCAGAAAAACCTGGGAATTGCAAGAGACGCTCTGTTAGAGGCTGTTGCAGAGACCAGCGAAGAGTATATGGAGCGGTATTTCTCCGGTGAAGAATTTACACTGGAAGAGATTCAGGGCGCTCTGCGGGAACATGTAATAGATGGATCCATTGTTCCGGTACTGATGGGATCCGGCATTAACTGCCAGGGCTTTAAAACCCTTCTGCAGGTAATTGACCGTTATCTTCCGACTCCGGATAAGTTTGAGTGTATTGGTGTGGATGTATCCACTGGCGAGCGTTTTACAGCCAAGTACAACGACCAGGTATCTCTGTCAGCCAGAGTATTTAAGACCATTGTTGATCCGTTTATCGGAAAATATTCTTTGATGAAGATTTGTACCGGTACTCTGAAACCGGACTGCACGATCTACAATGTAAATAAGGATACAGAGGAAAAGGTTGGAAAGCTGTATCTGCTGCGAGGCAAGGACACCATTGAGGTTCCGGAGTTAAAGGCAGGAGATATTGGTGCTGTTTCCAAGCTGGGCGTTACTCAGACCGGTGATACCATTGCTCTGCGCTCTGCACCGATTGTATACCACAAACCGCAGATTTCTACACCTTATACTTATATGCGTTATAAGACTGTAACCAAGGGCGATGAGGATAAGGTATCCAGCGCTTTAGCTAAGCTGATGGATGAGGATCTGACTCTGAAATCGGTCAACGATAAAGAAAACCGCCAGCTTCTTCTGTACGGTATTGGTGATCAGCAGCTGGAGGTTGTTGTCAGCAAGCTGTTAAACAGATATAAGGTTGAGATTGAATTAAGTAAGCCGAAATTTGCATTCCGTGAGACTATCCGCAAGAAAGTGGAGGTTCAGGGCAAATATAAAAAGCAGTCCGGCGGACACGGACAGTACGGCGATGTTAAGATGGAGTTTGAGCCCTCCGGCGATCTGGAGACACCGTATGTATTTGAAGAACGTGTATTCGGTGGCGCAGTTCCGAAAAACTACTTCCCGGCAGTGGAAAAGGGTATTCAGGAAAGCTGTGTGAAAGGCCCCATGGCTGCTTATCCGGTAGTTGGAATCAAGGCAACCCTGGTAGACGGTTCTTACCATCCCGTAGACTCCTCCGAGCTTGCATTTAAGACTGCAGCATCTATGGCGTTTAAGAAGGGCTTTATGGATGCCAATCCGGTACTCCTTGAGCCGATTGCGTCCCTGAAGGTAACCGTTCCGGATAAATTCACCGGCGATGTAATGGGCGATTTGAACCGCAGAAGAGGACGTGTCCTGGGTATGAACTCTGATCACCATGGCAAACAGGTGATTGAGGCAGATATCCCCATGTCTGAGCTGTTTGGCTACAATACCGATCTGCGTTCCATGACCGGCGGAATCGGTGTGTTTGAATATGAGTTCAGCCGTTACGAGCAGGCACCTGGCGATATCCAGAAGAAAGAAATCGAAGCCCGCGCATCCAAGGTAGACAACGGCAACGATTAAGGTTATACTTACATAAGGTATCCGCAAAAGAAGCAGGCGATATGCCTGCTTCTTTTAATGGAGAAAACACAAACCAGGAGGAAAAGGATGAACGGAAGAAAAGTACTGTCCAGACTTGGCTGGGCATATACTGTATTTTTTCTGGCATCAACGGCAGTGCAATATCTGATTGTTCTGGCATCAGCCGCTGCACCGGAGCCGTGGCAGAAATTTTTATGGAATGATAATGTAACTATGATTTTATCTCAGGCAAGTATGTATCTTGCGGGATTTCCCCTTTGCTTTTTGACTCTTCGGCGGCTTCCGGCGTGGCACCGCCCGGGGGATCGAAGAATCCGGGGAATGGAGCTGTTTTTCTTGGCTGTATTCTGTATGGGATTTGCCTACATGGGAAATCTTCTGGGAAGTGTGCTGGCGTCGGTGTGGGATATGACAAGAGGGGTTCAGAGCACCAATCCTGTTTCAGATGTGATTCAGACTTTGAATCCTGCAGTTATGATTTTTACAACGGTGGTTATTGCACCTCTTATGGAGGAACTGCTGTTTCGAAAGCTGCTGATTGATCGTCTCATCCCTTATGGACAGCCGCTGGCGGTTATCATTTCCGGAGTCAGCTTTGGCCTGTATCATGGAAATCTGTTCCAGTTCTTTTATGCCTGTATGCTGGGAATGATTTTTGCCTATCTGTACAGCAGTACCGGAAAGCTGCGCTACAATGTGGTACTTCATATGATAATCAACCTGACAGGAGGCGTGATCCCTCTGCTTTTGGTCCGGGGAGCAAATGCATTCCCGTGGATATCCATTGCGTCAGGCCCATTTTTGGTATCAGGAATGGCTGTCAGTATCATAGGAGCTGTGGTCATGGCCTGTATGTGGCTTCCAAAGCTGTCCTGGACCAGGGCATGGGGATGGAAGGAGGGAGAACGCGGACTTTCCGAGCTGTGTAAGGCGCCGGGAGTATGGGCTTTTCTGGCTGTGTGTGCGGTTCAGTTTTTATTTTCATAAAAGTTTTCCTGCCTGAATCTTTCCTGTTATGGCTTGACACATGCATGGGATTGTGATAAATTTAGAATCAGCAAAAATGCAGGGAAGGGAAGCAAGTAGGCTGTACAGATGTGCCCAGAGAACCGCCGGCTGGTGAAAGGCGGAGACAGAAAGACAGCTGAACTGGTCCTGGAGCAGCCATCCGAAGGGAGAGATCCTGGTAGGAGCGGACGGATTCTCACCGTTACAGGAGAAGCGATTTGTGACAGATTATCAGACAGGAGTATCTGCTGATGAAAATTGTCTGTGGCAGATCCATAAGGTGCATGTACAAGCATGAAACAGAGTGGTACCGCGCAGAGCATTAGAGAGAACAAGTGCCTGCGTCTCTGAGGCAAAAGCCTGGAGACGCAGGTTTTTTTATTTTAAATCACTGTTCTGAATAGTTATTCGAAATAAAAAACGCTCCGCGAGGATTCTAAATTCTATAAACAGAAACTGTACCTTATTATTCCATCATGATTCAGGAGGAAAGATTATGGCAAGCTACAACCACAGCGCCATTGAGAAAAAATGGCGGGAAAACTGGGAAAAAAATCCCATCAATGTAAATGACGGAAAAAAACCGAAATATTACTGTCTGGATATGTTCCCCTATCCGTCTGGCAGCGGACTTCATGTAGGTCACTGGAGAGGCTATGTAATTTCTGATGTGTGGAGCCGTTATCAGATGTTAAAGGGTCACTATGTGATTCATCCCATGGGCTGGGATGCATTTGGACTTCCGGCAGAGAACTATGCAATTAAGATGGGCGTTCATCCGGCAAAATCAACTGCGGAGAATGTAAAAAATATTAAACGTCAGATCAATGAAATTGCGGCCATTTATGATTGGGATATGGAGGTCAATACTACGGATCCGGATTTCTACAAATGGACCCAGTGGATTTTTGTAAAAATGTTTAAGGCAGGTCTTGCTTATGAGAAGGAATTCCCCATTAACTGGTGTCCTTCCTGTAAGACTGGTCTGGCAAACGAAGAGGTTGTCAACGGCTGCTGTGAACGCTGCGGTTCTCCTGTTACGAAGAAAAACCTGCGTCAGTGGATGTTAAAGATTACGGCCTATGCGGATCGCCTGTTAAATGATCTGGATAAGCTGGACTGGCCGGAAAAGGTAAAGAAGATGCAGAGCGAGTGGATTGGCAAATCCTATGGTGCAGAGGTTGATTTCCAGGTGGATGGAAAGGATGAAAAGATTACCGTTTATACCACCAGACCGGACACCCTTTATGGAGCAACCTTTATGGTTCTGGCACCGGAGCATCGTCTGGCAAAGGAACTGGCTACAGATGAGACCAGAGAGGCAGTGGAGAAATATATTTTCGATTCCTCAATGCGCTCTAACGTAGATCGTATGCAGGATAAGGAAAAAACAGGCGTATTTACCGGAAGCTATGCCATTAACCCCTTAAATGGCGCAAAGACACCGATCTGGCTGTCCGACTATGTACTGGCAGATTACGGCACCGGCGCAATCATGTGTGTACCAGCTCATGATGACCGTGACTTTGAATTTGCAAAAAAATTCAACATTCCGATCATTCAGGTTATTTCCAAAGATGGCAAGGAAATTGAAAATATGACAGAAGCCTATACCGAAGCCAGCGGCGTGATGATCAATTCCGGAGAATGGAACGGCATGGAGTCAGCAGTTCTGAAAAAAGAGGCTCCTGCCATGATCGAAGCAAGAGGGCTGGGCAAAAAGACTGTTAATTTCAAGCTTCGTGACTGGGTATTCTCCAGACAGCGTTACTGGGGCGAGCCGATTCCGATTGTTCATTGTCCCAAGTGCGGAAACGTTGCAGTTCCGGAGGAGGATCTGCCCTTACGTCTTCCGGAGGTAGAGAGTTACCAGCCTACCGGTACCGGAGAATCTCCGCTGGCAGCTATCGATGAGTGGGTAAACTGCACCTGTCCGCAGTGCGGCGGTCCGGCAAAGCGTGAGACCAACACCATGCCTCAGTGGGCAGGTTCCTCCTGGTATTTCCTGCGGTATGTAGACAGCCACAACGATAAGGAGCTGGTATCCAGAGAGAAAGCAGACAAGTATCTGCCGGTTGATATGTATATTGGCGGCGTAGAGCATGCAGTGCTCCATCTGCTGTATTCCCGGTTCTATACCAAGTTCCTGCATGATATTGGCGTGATTGATTTTGACGAGCCCTTTAAAAAGCTGTTTAACCAGGGTATGATTACCGGCAAGAACGGCATTAAGATGAGTAAATCCAAGGGCAATGTTGTTTCTCCAGACGCTCTGGTTCGCGATTACGGCTGTGATGCACTGAGAATGTATGAGCTGTTTGTAGGACCGCCGGAGCTGGATGCAGAGTGGGATGAAAGAGGCATTGAGGGCGTTGCCCGTTTCCTCAGCCGTTTCTGGAATCTGGTTCAGGACAGCAAGGACAAGGATGTTGCAGAAACCAGAGAAATGGTTCGCCTGCGTCATAAACTGGTATTTGATATTGAGCAGAGATTCAATCAGTTTAACCTGAATACGGTAATTTCCGGATTTATGGAGTATAATAACAAGCTGATCGATCTGGCAAAGAAGATCGGCGGCATTGACAAAGAAACCTTAAAGACCTTTGTTGTTCTGCTGGCGCCCTTTGCTCCTCATATCGGCGAGGAGCTGTGGGAGCAGCTTGGCGGCACTGACAGCGTATTCCATGCCCAGTGGCCGGAGTGCGATGAGGAAGCTATGAAGGATGACGAGATCGAGATTGGCGTCCAGGTAAACGGAAAGGCAAGAGGCGTAGTTTCTCTTCCGGCAGATGTATCCAAGGAAGATGCCATTGCAGCAGGAAAGGCGGCTGTGGCAGATAAGATTACAGGAACGATTGTAAAAGAAATTTATGTTCCTGGAAAAATCATTAATATTGTTTGCAAGTAAACCCTGGCAACAGAGAATGGCGCAGATAGGAACCTCGTATCTGCGCCATTTTTAGAAAGGCGGATTACAGGATGAAAAAGAAATTTTGGAGAAAGGCGGCTCTTGGGGTAGTATTTCTTGTTATGGGAGCCGTTGGGCTGGGCTGCATTCCGCAGACCGGACTGCAGCTTCGGTCATTGGCAGCATCTCCTGTTGTGGCTGCGGGTCAGTCTGGGGAAACCAAACAGAGCAGAATAGAAGGATTGGTTTTAAGTCCCGGACAGGTGCAGAAGGAGGAACCGCAGATGGTGAAAAATGGGCTGGGCATTGTACTGGAGCAGTTGGATGCAGCAAACGATCCTATAGTGGATCAGCTTGTAGTTGTCACAGGAACCGGAATGGACAGTTCCAGTGTGAAGGTCGGCTACTATGTGCGGGAGAAGAATGCAGAAGCTTCGGAGGCAGCTCTGGCAGAAAGCTTCTGGAAGGAGGAATTTTGCACAGAGGGCTACTGCGGTCATGACGGAATGTCCGGGGAAAAACGGGAGGGAGATCGGCGGACACCTTTGGGAATCTATTCCTTTACTCAGGCCTTCGGCAGTCTGGAAAATCCAGGAAGCCATCTTCCCTATAAGCAGCTGGATGAGGGGGATTACTGGGTAGATGATGGAAACAGCAGATACTATAATCAGATGGTAAATATCAGCCAGGTGGAAAAAGACTGGAGCTCTGCGGAGCATCTGATTGGGGTGATGCCTCAGTATCGGTACAGCCTGGTTTTGAATTATAATACAGAGGAGAGAACTCCGGGAAAAGGATCTGCTATTTTCCTTCATGGGCTTCATACCTGGAAAACCTGGACAGAAGGGTGTATTGCCATTCCAGAAGAATATGTCAGGCTCCTGGTGCAGCAGCTGGGGGAAAATGCCCGGATTGTGATTATGCCTCAGATTCCGGAAGCACAGATGGAGTAAACAGTTTTTTGATGAAACAGGATGATAAACAGGAAAAGGAAACCGGCTGTCAGGAGGACCTGGCAGCCAGTTTTTTTGCAAAAAATCGCAGAGTTTCCAGCTTCTTTTTTTCAGCAGGATTCATGTCTGCGCTAAGAATAGAAACCAGAAGCTCTGTTTCCGAATCGGAAAAGCGGATGTGGTTTCTGGCCGCATCGGCCTGAAGCTGGAGAAGTGCAGGAATCAGCTGATTTTTGGACATGGAGGTGAGCCGTCCGGCAAAATCGGTTATGTACTGCAGCTTTTTCGGATCCATCTGCTTCAGGCGCGGATCCTCCTGCCAGTGCTTCATATCAATCATAAAGACCTCCTTTTAGGGCATCTGCATGGCCTGGAGCATAACCTGCAGGTTTTCTATCATTTCAATCATGTCCCGTTCCTTAGGGCCAGCGTAGGGCTTCATGGCCTGCAGTATTTCCAAGGGAGAGTATCTGGAAGAGGAGCTGTGGGAAAGTCCCATGGCAGAGACGCCTTCCTCGGAAAACATGGTTCTGGCTCGGTTGAGCTCCTGCATTTTAACAAGAAGACAAATGAGCCTTTGCTGAGGAACCGGCATATAGGGAAGGGCGGCCTTGATCATCTGCAGCTTTGGATCTGCTGTCAGATAATCGAATTCGGTCAGGTGTATGTCTTTTTCCGCATCATCGTTCATGAAAAAATCCTTTTTTGTTTTGAAACAATATATGCGTTTTTCAAGGAATTCATTCCGACTGCATATAGTAATGGTACAGGAGGATGATTTTATGTCAATAAGACTTGTTATAGATGGAAATGCGGTTTACGAAATAGATGAGGATTGTGAGGTATGCCGGAGAAATAAAGAGAAGGAAGAAGAAAGACAGATTCAGAGAACGCAGGAGGGAAATACGGGAAAGAAACAGAAAACATAAACGGTTTGCCGGCAGAAAAACGCCCCCTGGATGCAGGGGGCGAAGCCGGTTTCAGAAAAGAACCGTTTTAGCTGCACTTTTATCAGCAGAAGGAATTGCCTCCGCAGCAGCAAAGAAGGAGAATAATCCAGATCCAGTCACATCCGCTATGTTCACATCCTCCGCATCCACATCCTCCGCTGTTTCCAAAATTACCGCCGCAGCAGCACAGAATCAGAATCAGCCAGATCAGATTGCAGCCGTTTCCTCCTGTATTACAGCCGCAGTTACAGTCACATCCACAGTTTGTTGCTGCTAAATCACTCATATTGAAGCCTCCAAAACTTATTTACACTGAAATTATATGTCAGGTGGCCTGTCACTGTTTCCATGTTTAGAAATAATTCAGAAAGTTTTACGTTACAGTCCAGGATTTGTTGTGTATAATAAGAGGTAAATGTGAAAAAAGGGAAAGGCGTGAAAAAATAGTATGAACATGAATGAAGAAACAGTCCGCCGACTTCGGGGACTGATTGTATTTACGGTGGCGGTTGTTGTAGTTGGTGTCAATTACCAGAAGCTGTTTGCTGCCGCAGGGGCACTGCTTAAGATGCTGGCGCCCTTTCTTCTGGGCGGAGCCATCGCATTTGCTTTGAATGTGCCGATGCGTTTTTTGGAAAATCGTCTGTGGAGCCATCTTGTGAAAAAGGAAAGCCGTTACAAGCGACCGGTTTGTTTGATTCTTGCCATTGTTGGGGTTGCTGGCGTTCTGGCTGTGGTGATGGTATTGGTAGTCCCGGAGCTGTTTCGAACCATTATGACACTGGAGCGGAGTATTCCGCAGTTTTTTGCTAATGTGCAGAGGGCTCTGGAAGGGCTGTTTGCAGATTATCCAGAGATAGAAACCTATATCAGCAGTGTGGAGATTGACTGGAAAAGTACGATGGAGCAGATTGTATTCTTCCTGGGACATGGAGCGGGAACTGTGCTATCTACGACAGTTTCGGCAGCAGTAGGCATTGTCAATGGCGTGGCTACCTTTTGTATTGGCTTTGTGTTTGCCCTGTATATTCTTCTTCAGAAAGAGAATCTGGCTCGTCAGGCAGGACGTCTTTTGCAGGCTTTTCTGCCGGAAAAAGCGGCATTGGAGACGGCTCGTGTGGCAAAGCTTACAGAAAAGACCTTTTCCAGTTTTCTTACGGGACAGTGTCTGGAAGCTATGATTTTAGGTTCTATGTTTTTTATTACTCTGACATTGCTGCAGATGCCCTATGCTCTGTTGATTGGAGTTCTGATTGCTTTTACAGCGCTGATTCCTATTTTTGGCGCTTTTGTAGGCTGCGCAGTGGGAGCCTTTTTGATTCTCCTGGTCAGTCCGGTGCAGGCCCTGATTTTTATTGTAGTATTTCAGATTCTCCAGCAGATTGAAGGCAATCTGATTTATCCGCATGTGGTAGGCGGGTCAGTAGGACTGCCGTCTATCTGGGTGTTGGTAGCTGTGACCTTGGGCGGCAGTATGATGGGTGTCCTTGGAATGTTGATTTTCATACCGCTGACTTCTGTGCTGTATGCGCTTTTACGGGAAACCGTGCACCGCAGACTGAGGGTTAAGCAGGAGGAGAAAAATACAGATAAAAAACTATCCAAAATTGACAGAAAAAGATAGATAATTTTAAAGATTTTTGCTAGTTCTTTTTTTAAAATCTATGCTATACTGAGTAAGTGCAAGACTACAAAAACTGTGTTACAAATAAAATTAATAACTGTTTAGGACGGAATATCTTCTTGTCCTGAATAGTTAGCAAAATTACAGGTGAGAATATGAATCTGAATGAACATGAAAGCAGCCGTGGAGCAGGACGCTCCAGGGCAAGAGGAAATTCCCGCGGCCGCAGTTCCTCTGCAGGAAGCAGAAAAACGGGGCAGTACAGGGAAGAAAGAGGAAGCTACAAAGCTTCCCGCAGCACAAGAAGCAGTTCAGGAAGAAGCACTTCTTCCAGAACCTCTTCGGCAAGAGGCGGTCAGGGGAACAGAAACAGCCGGAGAAACGGAGGATCTGATTCTGGCTTTATGAAAATTGCCATAGGAGGTGTGGTGCTGATTTTGGCAATCAGCTGTATCGCCTTTTTGATAAAGGGAATGAATGGGGCAAAGCCGGAGGAAACAGAGTCAGAAAGCGCTGTGGAGTTGACTACAGGGCCGGAGAAGACCGTATACGTGGAAGGCATTGATATTACCGGCATGACTATGGATGAGGCGCGAAGTGCTATTTTGGACAAGTTTGGCTGGTCGATGAAGGTGACCTGGCAGGATCAGACCTATGAGGTTGCAGATCTGATGGAGGAAAAGGTATCGGCTCTTCTGACAGAGATTTATTCCGGAATGCCGAAGGAGTCGTATACGCTGGATACCAGCGGACTGGAAGACGCAGCGAAGTCTGAGGCAGCCAAGGCAGCTGCGCAGTGGGATAAAAAGGCCAAAAACGGTTCTATTTCCAGCTACGATGCTTCCTCTGGAAAATTTGTATTTTCTGGAGAGGAGGCCGGTCAGGCAGTGGATCAGGAGAAGCTGGCTGCAGATATTCTGGATGCTGTGAATCGAAAGGATTTCGACACAGTGGTGACAGCAGTGATGAATCCCGTAGAGCCGGAGATTTCTGAGGCTGCTGCCAGGGAAAAGTATAAGACCATTGGAAGTTTTACAACAAAGACAACGTCCAACAGCAAGCGCAATAACAACATTAAGCTTTCTTGTCAGGCGATCAACGGCATTGTTCTCCAGCCAGGAGAAGAATTTTCTTTCAATGACCGGGTTGGTCAGAGAACAGAAGCCAAGGGATACCAGGGGGCAGCTGCTTATAACAACGGCGAGGTCGTACAGGAGATTGGCGGTGGTGTATGTCAGACTTCTTCTACCTTATATAATGCGGTTGTCAAGGCTGGATTGAAAACCACAACCCGCCGTTCTCATACCTTTGAGCCGTCTTATGTAACGCCGGGAACAGATGCGACTGTAAGCTGGGGTGGACCAGATTATGCTTTTGTCAACAATTCCTCTACTGCAGTAGGCATTCGAGCCAGCTATGCAAACCAGGAGGTGACGATTTCCATATATGGAATTCCTGTTCTGGAGGAAGGCGTAAAGCATTCTTTAAAATCCACTAAGCTGAAGGACATTGATCCTCCGGCTCCGGTTTATGAAGAGGACGGAACCGTAGAACCGGGTGCAGAAAAGGTGAAGAGCTCCGGCAGCAAGGGTAGCCAGTGGGAGACGAGACTGGTGATTACTAAAGACGGAGAAGTGGTCAGCCAGGAGGTGGATCACACGGTTACTTATAAAGGACATGCGCCGGTTATCCTGCGGAATACTTCAGGAACCATGGCGCCTACAGAGTCCTCCGGTGACACTCAGCTGATTGAGAGCATTACAGATCCGTCCAATCCGTCTGTCAGCGGACCGCAGGAGGGAAGCTCTTCTGCAGTAGTATCTCCAAATGGAAACAGCGGACCGGGAAGTGCTCCAGGAACAGACAGCAGTTCCTCTGGAGCTGCACCAGGAGGAAACAGTGGGGCAGCGCCTGCGCCGGAAGGCAGCAGCCAGCAGGTTTCTCCGACTCCGGGAGCAGCGCCGGGAGGTTCAAATGGGCCAGGATCTGCAGCTCCGGGAAGCGCCGAGGTGTCTGGTGCGCCGGGAGGAGACGGAGCACAGCTGATTGTTCCAAATCCGGGAACATGAGAAAGTTTATAGAGAACGGATGATTCAGGGGTCTGAGAAAAACAAATTTTGTTTTTCTCAGACCCATTTTTTTTTGTTTGCTTTTTTCGGGAAAAAGAGATTGTATGCAAAATAATACGTGATTTTGTTGTTTTCCGGTTTGCAAAATGATAAAAAGTTGCTATAATATTAACAGGTCGGTCTCTCATTATCTGAGGGACTTAAAGTCCGGCTCATTTTTCCGGACAGACGCTGTTTCCGAAAAAGCCTTTCGGGGACAGGCACATTCACATTTGTAGGAGGAAAATCAAATGGCAAGAAAAATGAAAACCATGGATGGTAATCAGGCTGCCGCTCATGCATCATATGCGTTTACTGAAGTAGCAGCTATGTACCCCATCACCCCTTCTTCTGTAATGCCTGAGCATACAGACGAGTGGGCAACAGAAGGCAGAAAGAATATTTTTGGCCGTACCGTTCAGATTACAGAGATGCAGTCCGAGGCAGGTGCAGCAGGTGCAGTTCACGGTGCTCTGGCAGCAGGCGCTCTGACCACAACCTACACCGCTTCCCAGGGTCTGTTACTGATGATCCCGAACCTGTACAAAATTGCAGGTGAGCAGCTTCCGGGCGTTATCAACGTATCCGCTCGTGCTCTGGCAAGCCATGCACTTTCCATTTTTGGCGATCACTCCGACGTATACGCATGCCGTCAGACCGGATGCGCTATGCTGTGTGAATCCAGCGTTCAGGAAGTTATGGACCTGACTCCGGTTGCTCATCTGTCTGCAATCAAGGGCAAGGTTCCGTTCATTAACTTCTTCGACGGTTTCCGTACCTCCCACGAGATTCAGAAGATCGAAACTTGGGATTATGATGATCTGGCTGAGATGGCTGACTGGGACGCAATCGCAGAGTTCCGTAACCACGCTCTGAACCCGAATCATCCGTGCCAGAGAGGTTCTGCTCAGAACCCGGATATCTTCTTCCAGGCAAGAGAGGCATGCAACCCCTACTACGATGCTCTTCCGGCAGTAGTTCAGGATTACATGGACAAAGTAAATGCAAAACTGGGAACCGATTACAAGCTGTTTAACTACTACGGCGCAGAGGATGCCGAGCAGGTTATCGTAGCTATGGGTTCTGTAAATGATACCATCGAAGAAACCATCGATTACATGGCAAAGACCACCGGCGCAAAGGTTGGTGTTGTTAAGGTTCGTCTGTACAGACCATTCTGCGCACAGGCTCTGATCGATGCTATTCCGGATACCGTTAAGAAGATCACTGTTCTTGACAGAACCAAAGAGCCGGGCGCTCTGGGCGATCCGCTGTATCTGGATGTTGTTGCTGCATTAAAGGGCAGCAAGTTTGACGCTGTTGAGATTTACGCAGGCCGTTATGGTCTTGGTTCCAAGGATACCACTCCGGCACAGATCGTTGCTGTATACAACAACACCGAGAAGAAGAAATTCACCATCGGTATCGTTGATGATGTAACCAATCTGTCTCTGGAAACCGGTGCTCCCATCGTTACCACTCCGGAAGGAACTACCAACTGTAAGTTCTGGGGTCTGGGCGCTGACGGTACCGTAGGTGCAAATAAGAACTCCATCAAGATCATCGGTGACAATACCGATATGTATGCACAGGCATACTTTGATTATGACTCCAAGAAGTCCGGCGGTGTTACCATGTCTCACCTGCGCTTCGGTCATAAGAAGATCAAATCTACATACCTGATTCGTCAGGCAAACTTCGTAGCATGTCACAATCCGGCATATGTACGTAAGTACAACATGGTTCAGGAGCTGGTTGACGGCGGTACCTTCCTGTTAAACTGCCCGTGGAGCGCTGAAGAGTTAGAGCAGCATCTGCCGGGTCAGATGAAGAAGTTCATCGCTGATCACAACATCAACCTCTACACCATCGACGGTGTTAAGATCGGTATCGAGACCGGCATGGGCCCGACCCGTATCAATACCATTCTGCAGTCCGCATTCTTCAAGCTGACCGGCATTATCCCGGAGGAGAAGGCAATTCAGCTGATGAAGGACGCAGCTCAGAAGACCTACGGCCGTAAGGGTGAGGACGTTGTTAAGAAGAACTGGGCAGCTATCGATGCTGGTGCTACCGGCGTTGTTAAGGTAGAGGTTCCGGAGAGCTGGAAGAACTGCGAAGACGAAGGTCTTGATTACAAGGTAGTAACCGATGGAAGAAAAGACGTTGTTGACTTCGTAAACAACATCCAGACCAAGGTAAGCGCTCAGGAAGGTAACTCCCTGCCTGTATCTGCATTCAAGGACTACGTAGACGGCAGCACTCCGTCCGGTTCTGCAGCATACGAGAAGCGCGGTATTGCAGTTAACGTTCCGGTTTGGAATTCCGATAACTGTATCCAGTGTAACTTCTGTTCTTATGTCTGCCCGCATGCAGTAATCCGTCCGGTTGCTATGACCGCTGAGGAAGCTGCAAACGCACCGGCTGGCATGAAGATGCTGGATATGACCGGTATGCCTGGTTACAAGTTTGCTATCACCATCTCCGCACTTGACTGTACCGGATGTGGTTCCTGTGCAAACGTATGTCCTGGCAAGAAGGGCGAGAAGGCTCTGACCATGGACAAGCTGGCTGACCATATGGATGAGCAGCCGATTTTCGATTTCGGTACCACTGTTTCCGAGAAAGAAGACGTTGTTGCTAAATTCAAAGCTAACACCGTTAAGGGCAGCCAGTTCAAGAAACCGCTGCTTGAGTTCTCCGGCGCATGCGCAGGCTGTGGCGAGACTCCGTACGCTAAGCTGATCACCCAGCTGTTTGGTGACAGAATGTACATTGCAAACGCAACTGGATGTTCCTCTATCTGGGGTAACTCCTCACCGTCTACTCCTTACACTGTAAACGCTAAGGGCCAGGGTCCTGCATGGGATAACTCCCTGTTTGAGGATAACGCTGAGTTCGGTTATGGTATGCTGCTGGCTCAGAATGCAATCCGTGATGAGTTAAAGGAGAAGGTAGAAAACGTTGCTGCAAGCGAAGAGGCTTCTGAGGAAGTTAAGGCTGCATGTGCAGAGTGGCTGGATACCTTTGGAAGCGGCGCATTAAACGGCGTTGCTACTGACAAGCTGGTTGCAGCTCTGGAAGGCATCGACTGCCCGACCTGCAAGTACATTGTTGCTAACAAGGCATTCCTGGCTAAGAAGTCTCAGTGGATCTTCGGTGGTGACGGATGGGCTTACGATATCGGCTTCGGCGGCGTAGACCACGTTCTGGCATCTGGCAAGGATATCAACATTATGGTATTCGATACCGAGGTTTACTCCAACACCGGCGGTCAGTCTTCCAAGTCCACAAAGACCGGTGCAGTTGCTCAGTTCGCAGCTGGCGGTAAAGAGACCAAGAAGAAAGACCTTGCAAGCATTGCAATGTCCTACGGCTATGTATATGTAGCTCAGATTTCCATGGGTGCTGATTATGCTCAGACCGTTAAGGCAATCGCAGAGGCAGAGGCTTATCCGGGTCCGTCCCTGATTCTGGCTTATGCTCCGTGTATCAACCACGGTATTAAGAAGGGCATGAGCAAGGCTCAGACTGAGGAGAAGCTGGCTGTTGAGACCGGTTACTGGAACAACTTCCGCTTCAACCCGGCTGCAGAGAAGAAGTTTACTCTGGACAGCAAGGCTCCGAACATGGAAGGATATCAGGACTTCCTGAAGGGCGAGGTTCGTTATGCATCTCTGGCTATGAAGAATCCGGAGAGAGCAGCAAAACTGTTTGCTAAGAACGAGGCTGAGGCTAAGGAAAGATACGAGTATCTGACCAAGCTGGTTACCCTGTACGGAAACGAAGAATAATAAATACGCTTTTTCACTCGACTCCCTGAGTTATACTGACCGGGCAATCCGGTCAGTGCAGTGAGCCGTCTGAAATGGTGATTCGATTTCTAAAATTAGAAAATAAAAATCTCCCGTATCTGCAGTATTGCGGATACGGGAGATTTTTTAGTCATAGGAAAGTGCGTCCTATGACATAAAAACGCTCCGTGAGGATCGCCATGGGTGGAAAAGAATTGGGCTGATGAGACGACCCGTCGCAGGCGGAGAAGCGTGTGAGCGAGCTTCTTTTTTATTAGCCGAAGAGGGCTCCTAAAAGCCCATAGGAAAGCAGGGACATAATAATAGTTGCCATTGCGATTCCAACAAGAATAGCAGCGATAGCCTTGCCAAATTTCATATGGAGCAGAGCGGCAACCAGGGAACCAGTCCATGCGCCTGTTCCGGGAAGAGGAATTCCCACAAACAGTGCCAGACCCCAGAAACCAAATTTTTCAATCTGTCCTTTATTTTTGTCAGCCTTCTGGCGAACCCAACGGGCGATTTTACAGAGGCCGGGGATTTTTTCCATTAAATCCAGTACCTTTTCAATCAAAAGCAGGATAAAGGGAATCGGGAGCAGGTTTCCGATGATGCAGATGGGAATGGCTCTTAAAATCGGAACATTCAAAAGAGCCGGTGAGGCAGCTAACAGGCCGCCGCGCAGTTCAAGAATGGGAATCATGGAAATGATAAAAATAATGATCTCTCCGGATACTTTGCCGCCTAAAGCCGCTGTAAGTCCCTGTACCAGTGAATCTGTCATAATAATCTCCTTTATAAAATCTTTTGCTGCCCATGCATGGGGCAAATCAAATCTCATTATATGCGATACTGCGCAAAATTTCAATTATAATCGGAAAAAAACCAGAAGGCTGCAGTATGTTTTGTGTAAAAAGACTATGTTGTTTTGCAGGAAAATATGTTAGACTAAAGCCTGATTTAAAATATCTGGCAGAAAGAATGAGGTAAAAAAGCATGAAGCGACTGTGGACACTGTTGGGAAGGCTGGTTTTGATTTCCATGGCGGTTAATCTGGCAGTGGAACTGTTTTCCAGAAAATCCCTGTCTGGCCTGGGCGGATATGTTTTTGGCAGTCCGCTGGTATTTCTGTTAAACGTACTGCTGACGCTGATTCCGTTTCTTTTCGTGTTTTTCATAAAAAGAAAAATCTTTTATATCGTACTGGTGGTTTTGGTTGAAATAGCAATGGGAATTGCTAATGGCGTTCTTCTGATGTTTCGGACAACACCCTTTACTGCGGCAGATTTGCGTCTGCTCAAATATGGGGCGACTCTGCTTACGACATATTTATCCTGGCCACAGATTATTATGGGAGCAGCCGCGCTGGGAGCGGCAGTCCTTGTCTGTGTTTTGCTTTGGAAAAAAGCGCCGGTAGATCCCTGTCCGGTCAACCTGACAGAATCTGTCTGCGTGGCTGCGGTTGCTTCTACGGTAATCTGGGCAGGGCTGAACCTTGCTGTATTCACTCAGGTAGTTGCAGTGCATTTTGGCAATATCGGACAGGCCTTTCAGGATTATGGATTTGCCTACTGTTTTGGCAACTCAGTTTTTAATACAGGAATCTCAAGACCGCAGGAATACGGGCAGAAAGAATTGGAGCGGCTAAAGGAGAAGGAGCTGGTTCCGGAAAATACATACTCTCTTGAAGAATACACAACTCCCAACATTATTATGGTACAGCTGGAATCCTTTTTCGATCCAACGCTCTGGGAGAATAACCCGGTGAAGCAGGATCCCATTCCCCTGTTTCGTTTTCTGACAAAGCATTTTCCATCGGGATATCTGAGTGTGCCTTCTGTGGGGGCAGGAACTGCCAATACGGAGTTTGAGTGCATTACCGGCATGAATCTTGATTTTTTTGGGCCCGGTGAATACCCGTACAAAACGGTTCTGCAAAAAAAGACCTGTGAAAGTATCGCATTCAATTTAAAGGATTTGGGATATCGGACCCATGCCATTCACAACAATGAGGCAACCTTTTACGACCGGTATAAGGTATTTCCACGTCTCGGTTTTGACACCTTTACTCCGATTGAATATATGTATCATGTGGAAAAAAATCCTACAGGGTGGTGTAAGGATCAGATACTGACAGAGGAAATTGAGAAAGCCCTTGATTCCTCTATAGGACAGGATTTTATTTATACGATTTCTGTTCAGGGACATGGAAAATACCCGTCTTTTTCTTATTACTGCGAACAGATTGGAGAAATGGATCTGTTTATCAGTCAGCTGATTACCATGCTGAATCAGAGAAAGGAGCCGGCAGTTCTGGTGCTGTATGGAGATCACCTTCCTGGCTTTGAATGGACGGAAAAGGAAATGAAAAACCGTTCTCTGTTTCAGACTCCCTATGTTATCTGGAATAATCTGGATCTTCCAAGGGAGAAGAGGGATATTGAGTCCTACCAGCTTACTTCTCATGTGCTGAATCTGATCAATATCCATGAGGGAACGATGATTCGTTTTCATCAGCGCCATCTGGAACGTGGAGATTCGAAAACTCAGGCATGCCTCGATGATATGAAAATCCTGGAGTATGATATTCTCTATGGAAAACAGAAGGTGTACGGGGGAAGCTCTCCTTATCAGGAAACAAAAATGGAATACGGAACCAGGCCAATTATTCAGAAGTCTACCGTGCGTTCGGGAAATCAGATTATTGTATCTGGTGAGGGCTTTAATGAGTGGTCGAAAATTTGTGTGGACGGAAAGCCGGTGGACACCTACTTTCATGATAACCGGCTGATTTCCATGGATGTTCCGCCAAAGGAAGGGGAGGACATTACGGTTTGGCAGATTGGCCGGGATAAAATCGGTTTGGGAATGGCAAGAAAGGCGGCTGCAGCTGTTGGGGAACAAAGAGAAAAATAGTCCGGAATGGGAAGCGCGCAGCTGGTTTTATAAAACAAAAAAGAGAGGATATCTGAAAGATGAAAACACGTATGATGGCATGGCTCAGAGAGGAGACGGTTCTTGTTGTTTCTGCGCTTCTGGCAGCAGGCTCCTGCTTATTGGTAAAGCCGGACGAGGAATATCTGTCTTATTTTTCGGGAAATATGGATACCATTTTGATTCTGTTTTGCCTGATGACTGTGGTGGCAGGACTGAGAAGTCTGGGAGTGTTTCGTTATGTGGGGCACTGCCTTTTGGAAAAAATCCGCTCAGAGCGGGGAATTGTGCTGCTTCTTGTATTTTTGTGCTTTTTGGGCAGTATGGTAATTACCAATGATGTGGCTTTGATTACCTTTGTGCCTTTTGGACTTCTGGTTCTGGAAATGGCCGGTATGACAAATCGGGTTTGCTTTGTGATTACTTTGATGACAATTGGAGCTAACTTAGGGAGTATGCTGACTCCAATGGGCAATCCGCAGAATTTGTATCTGTACAGTCTGTCGGGGATGAGCCTTTTGGAATTTGTGAAACTAATGCTTCCCTACACTTTAGCGGCAGCGTTAGGGCTCTTTCTCTGCAGCTTTTTTGGTTTCCGCGGAACAGAGATCTCTGTAGAAAAAGGGAAGAAAGAGGAAAAGCCGGAAATACCGTCAGTTATCTACTACAGCCTCCTGTTTCTGATCTGTCTTCAGACTGTAAGCGGAGGAATTCCGGCTTTTGCCCTTCTTCTGATCATATCAGGGGCTGTGATTGTCCGGGATCGGGGACTGTTTGGAAAGGTAGACTATTCGCTTTTGCTGACCTTTCTGTTTTTCTTTGTTTTTATTGGAAATATGAACCGCTATGCCCCGTTTCGCGATTTTGTGGTGTCCATGATTTCCGGTCATGAAACCCAGGCGGCAATTTTGATGAGCCAGGTGATCAGCAATGTTCCGGCAGCTTTGCTTCTGTCCAATTTTACCGGAGAGTGGGAAAGTCTGATTGTAGGAACGAATCTGGGAGGCCTTGGAACTTTGATTGCGTCTATGGCAAGTCTGATTTCCTATAAGCAGGCGGTTTCATACTGCCCGGAAAAGAAAAATCGTTATCTGGCTGTTTTTACCGGATGGAACCTGATTTTTCTGGCAGCACTGTGGGCGCTGAAGCTGTGTCTGTAAAAAGGAAAACTTGTGAAATTTATCGGGATGTGATAGACTATGCTTAATTCTTTTTAAAAGATTTTTAAAAGATATTTGAAGGATACAGGAGGAGAGACTATGGATAAGAAACAGTCACGAGATACTATCTGCATTCAGGGCGGATGGCAGCCGAAAAATGGAGAGCCGAGGGTGCTCCCTATTTATCAGAGCACTACTTTTAAATACGAAACCAGCGAGCAGATGGGACGTTTGTTTGATCTGGAGGAGAATGGTTATTTTTATACCCGTTTGGCAAATCCCACCAACGATGCAGTGGCGGATAAGATCTGCGCTTTAGAGGGCGGTGTGGCAGCGATGCTGACTTCTTCTGGACAGGCAGCTAATATGTATGCTGTTTTGAATATCTGTTCTGCAGGCGATCACATTATCAGTGCGGCAACCATATATGGCGGTACCTCCAATCTGTTTACGGTTACCTTAAAGCGGTTTGGAATTGAATGCACTCTGGTGGATCCGGATGCGCCGGAGGAGGAACTGGAAAAGGCTTTCCGTCCCAATACAAAGGCAGTGTTTGGAGAATCCATTGCCAATCCTGCACTGGTTGTGCTGGATCTGGAAAAGTTTGCCGGTCTGGCTCACAGACATGGGGTTCCTTTTATTGTGGACAATACCTTTGCGACACCGATTAACTGCCGTCCTTTTGAGTGGGGTGCAGACATTGTCACCCATTCTACTACAAAATATATGGACGGTCATGCCATGTGTGTAGGCGGCTGTATCGTAGACAGCGGCAATTTTGACTGGGAAGCTCACGCAGATAAGTTCCCGGGCCTGACTACACCGGACGAATCTTATCATGGCGTGATTTATACAAAAAAATTTGGCAAGGGAGCCTATATCACCAAGGCAACGGCACAGCTGATGCGGGATATGGGTTCGATTCAGTCTCCGCAGAATGCATTCCTGCTGAATATTGGTCTGGAAACCCTTCATTTAAGAATGCCCCGTCACTGTGAAAATGCGCTGAAGGTGGCTCAGTATCTTCAGAACAGAGAGGACGTGGCCTGGGTAAAATATCCGGGACTGAAAGGAGACCGCTATTACGAACTGGCTCAGAAGTATATGCCAAATGGAACCTGTGGAGTGATTTCCTTTGGATTAAAGGGAGGAAGAGCGGCTGCCGCAGAATTTATGGATAAACTGAAGCTGGCAGCGATTGTAACCCATGTGGCAGATGCAAGAACCTCTGTGCTTCATCCGGCCAGTCACACCCACCGGCAGTTAAATGACGAACAGCTGGTAGAGGCAGGGGTTGATCCGTCTCTGATTCGCTTCAGCGTAGGAATTGAGGCGGCAGAGGATATTATTGCAGATTTGGAGCAGGCTCTGGCATAAGACATCTTCGGAGAAGGTAAATGGGGAGAATGGAGAGAAAGGGCGGCCAAACAGAGAAAAAGTCAGGAGGTACAGAGCATGAGTGCTGTAGATAAGGCCAGAGGAAAGCTGAATAAGAAAACTCTGGGAAAACCACTTCGGATTATATTTGGGCGGACATCCTTTGTCGTTTTGTCGCTGCTGCTTCAGGTAGTTGTGCTGTTGGGGGCGTTTCAATGGCTCAGCGATCATTTCTTCTATGTATATGGAGGATTTACGCTGCTTAGTGCAGTTATTGTCATTTATATTATTAATAAAAGACAGAATCCGTCGTATCAGATGGCCTGGATTATTCCGGTTCTGGTATTTCCGGTATTTGGAGCGCTGTTCTATCTGTTTGTGGAATCACAGGTAGGCGTGCGGATCATTGACCGGCGGCTTCGCAGCTTGATTCAGGAGACAGAACCGTATTTAAAGCAGGATGAGGATGTTATGAATCGGCTGCGGCTGGCCAGCCGGGGCAATGCCCAGCTGGCAGTCTACATGAAAAATCATGGCGGCTATCCGATTTATGACAAGACCTATGCGGAATATTTTCCCCTGGGCGATGATATGTACCCGAAGCTTTTGGAGGAACTGAAAAAGGCAGAACGGTACATTTTTATGGAGTATTTCATTGTAGAAGAAGGGGAGATGTGGGACAGTGTTCTGGAAATTCTGAAGGAAAAGGCATCTCAGGGTGTGGAGGTCCGGTTTATGTATGACGGAACCTGCAGTCTGACGCTGCTTCCTTACGGATACCCCAAACAGCTGGAAAAATATGGAATCCGGTGCCGGATGTTTTCACCGGTTCGTCCCATGCTTTCCTCTTATCAGAATAACCGGGATCACAGAAAGATTACTGTGATTGACGGACACACTGCCTTTACCGGAGGAGTTAATCTGGCTGACGAATATATCAATCAGAAGGAACGGTTTGGCCACTGGAAGGATACGGCGATTATGCTGAAGGGGGACGCAGTCAACAGCTTTTTGATGATGTTCCTACAGATATGGAATATTACCGAGCAGAAGCCGGAGGATTACAGAAAATATCAGCTGGATCCAGGATACCAGTTCCCGCCGGAGCTGGATCGAAAGGGATATGTTATGCCTTACGGAGACAGCCCTCTTGATGAGGAGACCGTGGGACAGCATGTATATATGGATATTCTGAATGAATCACGATACTATGTACATATTATGACGCCGTATTTGATTCTTGACAGCGATATGATTACGGCGCTGACCTTTGCGGCAAAGCGGGGAATAGAGGTTATTATTATTATGCCCCACATTCCTGACAAAATTTATGCTTATGTTCTGGCAAGATCCTACTATGAGGAGTTATTACTGGCTGGCGTTCGGATTTTTGAGTATACTCCCGGATTTATTCACGCAAAGGTATTTACCAGTGATGATACGAAAGCTGTGGTGGGCTCAATTAATCTGGATTACCGCAGTCTCCACCTTCATTTTGAATGTGCCGCCTATCTGTTCCGCAATCAGGCAGTAGCACAGGCTGAGGCAGATTTCCAGGATACGCTGAAAAAAAGCCAGGAGATTACGGTGGAGGACTGCCGGAATTATCCCTTGGGGCGGAGAATGGCAGGAAAAATGCTGCGGCTGATTGCTCCGCTGATGTAGAGGAAGAATTTGGAAATAACACAGGAAGCGTTTGCCTGTTTAATAGTGGCGAACCTCATTGGCTTCTCGAATTTTTTGTAAAACAGGGGCAGCTTTTTCAGAAGAAAAGTATCGGAATGTAGATTCCGGTACTTTTTTTTGCAGATCGTCCCAGTTTCCGTCACGGAGAAGTTCCCGGACTCCAGAGGCGCTGATAGGACCGTCTGCATCTTCTCTGCGGGGGATGATGGTGCAGGAAATTCCGGCGGCCTCCAGCTCCTCCTTCATAACCTGATTATAAATTCCTGTTACCTGGCTGAAAGGCTCTTCGCCTACAAAGCGCTGGGAAATGTTCAGTGCCCCGGCAATTTTCTGGAAAACCTGAATGTCCAGACGGGCGTGAGAGCGGATCACGGTGTCCTTGTCCTTTAAAAAATAAGAAGGGAAGGTGGCATTGGAGATCATATAGGGGCCGGTCTGATGATAAACCAGATTGCCCAGATCCGCAGTTCCCTCCCGTACCAGCTGCTCCCGAACAGAGAGGGGAACCAGGGAAACGTCTTCGGATACAATAAATACATGAAGCAGATCTACTTTGGAAGCTGCGTATTCCACAAGCAAGCGATGACCCAGGGTAAAAGGATTGGCATTCATAACAACAGCGCCTGTCCGTGGATTTGCCAGCAGAGAAACCGCTTTTGCAGCTGGAGACTGACTGGTTTCCGTCTGAAGCTTTTTCAGATAATCAGCAAAGCCGGTACGCCTGTTTTCCATAAACACGACCTTTCCCTCAACCCGGGCGATTTCGTAGAATCCCAGATCGCCAAAAAATTTGGCAGTGCTGCATTTGGTATAAAGGAACAGACTGGTATTGCCTCTGCTGTACTGGTATTCCATAAGATGAGATAAAACCTGATTTAAAAGCCCTTCCCCCTGATGGTCTGAAGAGACGGCAAGACAGCGCAGGGTGTTGGAAAAGCAGGAACCGGTAGCGGCCAGATTGTAATCTTCATCGAAAAGGCCGACGCTGTAATCAAGATTCTTGTCCCGTTCGATTCCCTCCTGCTGTAAAAGCGCATCCATCTGCTTAGATGCACGGCGATCGGAGGGCCTTATTTGGCTGAGAATATATTCGGACATAGAGATTTCCTGCCACTCAAAATGTGATTAAATATACTCACATCGAGATAATGTAGACTTTCGCAAGTTCTACTTACTGCTTCTTCGTGTATGCTTTTGATTGACTAAAGCCATATCTACTCACAGGTTCCTGTACACTCCACAGTCGTCAATTCCCGAAATAGTCTTCGGTACATACTTACGTTTGCGTTTCATGATGCAACTTCGTAAGTCTTCGCATCTTTCAAATTGAGAGCAGCATTCATATCCCTGTTTTCGACGTAACCACAATTACATCGAAAGATTCTATCTGAAAGCTTTAAGTCTTTCTTAATAACTCCACAACAGTGGCAGGTTTTTGATGATGGATACCATCTGTCTACTACTCGTAATTCAATACTATTCTCCTTACATTTTGCCTGAAGTTTCACTTTAAATTCATAAAACCTCTGAGAAGCAACTGTTTTTGAAAGATGCCTGTTCTTCATCATTCCTGATACATTCAAATCCTCAATCGTTATATAAGATGGCTTGGTTTTTACTATCTCAGCGATTGTTTTGTTCATGTAATCCGTGCGGACATTGTCTATCCGATGATAAAGCTTCTGTACCTTAAGCTTTTGCTTTTGTATATTTGCTTTTTGAGTGGACTCTCCTTTCTTTAAATTTTCATACTTACGGGAGAGACATCTCTGCTCCCGAATCAGTCGTTTTTCAAGTTTTTTTAATCTTGCCGATTTGTTAATATTTTTATATGTCTTACCATTTGAAATAATGGCAAAATCCTTTAACCCAAGGTCTATGCCAATTCCTTCACTGTAATCATTGGTAGTTATCTTGCTATCCGGTATTTCTGCCAGAACTGAAACATAAAACCTGCCAGCTTTCATGGAAACCGAACCGCTTTTTATGACATATCCATCTTTTGTAACAGGGATATATCCCTTTTCCTTCACTCTAACCCATCCAAGGGATGGAATGTTAATTCTATGTCTTTCGCAGCGGCAATCCTTTGGATTATTCTTTACGAAATACATTTTTACATCTGATTTTCCCTTCTTTTTAAACTTAGGAAAACCACTTTGATGTTTGAAAAACTTTTTAAATGCGGTTTCTCCATGATTTACTGACTGTGTGACTGTTTTTGAATAAGACTCCTTAATCCATGCATATTCTGGGTGATTTGGTATATATTCATTGTTAAGCCAGACTCTGAATTGATGACTGCTCATAAACTTTTCACCATTTTCATGAAGTTCTTTATTATGAGCAAGATAGAAATTATAGATAAATCTACAGGTTCCTATCGTCTTACGAATCTTAACCTTTTGCTCCTCGGTTGGATTTATTTCCGTCTTGAAGCTCTTTAGCAATCTCCCCATCTCCTTCTATTTGTTTTTTATACTTACGAAGTCCGTATAACCTACAGGAGAATACATGAAGGTTTCTTGTAGATACTCTGGTATAAATAACCATCTGACGATTATCATTTTCTGTATGAATGCCTTTAAACGGAAGGTATTGGTCATAAGTGTTATCCCAACGCTGCAACGTTTTAACAGAGACACCTTTAAGCACTAATGTGAATCATTTTAATTACTTAATATTTCCTCCTCTGTGATAAATTGTCGATTGGTAACTGTTCAGGACGGACATCTTCTTGTCCGGCAAAGCCGAACAAGAAGCATCGGAGATTCCTCCGATGTGAGAACTGGCTGGAAAATTCGCTTACAAGCAAGCTTGACACGAATTTTTCTGCCAGATCTCCCGCCGTCCTGAATTGTAACGTCTATTGGTATTATACAACAAAAACAGGAAAAAGGCGAATACCTCCCTGCCTATGGACTGTATGTGACCGGACTTATGGGGGAATTGTCCTGATATAAAAACGTACATAAAAACAAAAATCAGGGGAATACTAAAAAAGGCATGATGTCAAATCAGAAAAGCAGGAGATGAAAATAATATGAGAGATCAATGCAGGCAGAAAGAAAACAGGATGGAAGAATACGACAAAACATTAGACAGTAACTCCAGGAGAGAAGAACAGGAAATCGAAGAAAAGGAGAATCAGAAGCTGGAGGACTACGGACAGATGACGCTGGAGGGAAACCAGAGGAAGCGGAAAATCCACCTGCTGTCGATTATCGGTGAAGTGGAGGGGCATGAAAATCTTTCTGGGAATTCCAAGGCAACCAAGTATGATCATGTGCTTCCTCAACTGGCTCAGCTGGAGGATGATGATTCGGTAGAGGGGCTTTTAGTACTGTTAAATACCTCTGGCGGAGATGTGGATGCAGGTCTTGCCATTGCGGAAATGATAGCCTCCATGAGTATGCCGACGGTATCTCTGGTGCTGGGAGGCAGCCATTCTATCGGCGTTCCTCTTGCGGTTTCTACGGATTATTCCTTTATTGTTCCGACAGGCACCATGATGGTGCATCCTGTGCGGATGAATGGAACCGTAATCGGCGCCTCTCAGACCTATGAGTATTTCGATATGATTCAGGACCGGATTTTAAGCTTTATCAGTTCTCATTCCCGGATTGCCTATGATCAGGTAAAACGGCTGATGCTGAATACAGAGATGCTGACCCGGGATCTGGGAACGGTGCTGGTAGGAGAAGAAGCGGTTAAGCAGGGGCTGATTGACCAGGTAGGAGGGATTCGGGATGCCCTTGTAAGGCTGTATGAGATGATTGACGGTCAGGCTGTCTGAGAAGATGACGGGCTTGCAATTCCCTGATTTTTTTTGTATACTATCCTCAATGGGAAAGAGGAGGCATACATTTGTGGCATCATCGAAGAATAAAACAACCAATTCGGTAAAAGGAAAGACAGCAGCAGGAAAGACATCGGGAAGAAAGCCCGGAAGACCGAGGAAAAATCCAGTGCCCGTACAGGAGGAGCCGGCAGGCTTTCTTCGGGCGGAGGTTATGATTCTTCTGTCTTTTGCGGCCGCAGTGCTGCTTTTTTTAAGCAATTTTCACCTGTGCGGCGTGGCAGGTGACTTTTTGCGTGGAGTACAGCTTGGATTATTTGGAATGGCGGGATATATTGCTCCGCTTATTTTGTTTGTGGGAACCTGCTTTGCCATGTCGAACAGGGGAAACCGTGCGGCTGCCAGAAAGCTGGCGGCTGCAGTAACCGCTTTTTTTCTTCTCTGCGGCTTCGCTCAGCTTTTTTTCGGACAGGATCCGGAAGAGGGCAAATCCATACTGGCTTATTACACCATGTCTGCCCGCAGCGGCTTTGGAGGCGGTCTGGCAGGCGGTCTGCTTTGCGCAGTTCTGAAGGGAATTTTAGGAACCATCGGCGCGTTTCTTGTTATGGCTGTCTTGATAATTATCTGCGCTGTGATTATTACAGAGCGTTCTTTTGTAAAGGCGGTCAAAAAGCACAGCGATGCAGCTTATCAGTACGCAAAGGAAGATATGGATCGGAGGCGGGAGCTTCATGCGGAGCGCCAGGAGGAGAGGCGCAGACGCAGGGAGGAGCAGGTTTCAGGCGTAAATTTAAGCTCAACGGATCTGTCTGCTTATGCCAGCGGGGATGAGGACTTTGAGGATGAGCTTCTGAGCCGGCCGGAGCCGGATTTCCGGGAGGATTCCACAGCTGGTGCTGATGACAGCATCCGCAGAGATCCTGCTCTGGCAGAAGGCCCGGATGAACAGTCGGATTTTGGTGCTTTCCATACAGAAAAGCCGGAAGTGGTTCCCTCGGGAGCAGACGTATTTACAGGCAGCATTTCTCTTCCGCCGGAATATCAGGATGAGGATGATACGGTTCCCTTTGATGTGGATGGGGAAATGCCGGAGCTTTCGGCACAGAGTCTTGCAGCAGACGGCATTCGTCGGTTTGAGGAGGCAGGGAATGTATTTTCTGACAGCTCAACAGGACAGGCAAAGGGGCTGGATCTGTTCCAGCCGGAAGAGATTTATATGCCGGAGACAAGAGAAACATCTTCGGAATCAGCTACATATGATCCGAAAGCACCTCTGGAGGAACAGGATCCGGGACAGGTGGTGAAAACCCTGTCCGGCAGTGAATTTGTAATTCCTGAGGAGGAAAAAAGGGTTGTAACTGCCGGCGGCAAGGTGATTGAGACAGAGACAGAGGCTCTGCAGAAAAAACTGGAGTCCAGACGTCAGGAGGCAAAGGCAGCTGTGGAGGCCGGAGAGGCTTCGGTTCAGCAGCAGATCCAGGCGAAGGAGGAAAAGCCCAAAAAGGAATATGTATTTCCGCCGGTCAGCCTGCTGAAGCGGGCGGCCCGCCCGACTGGAGGCCATTCCCAGCAGGAGTACAGAGAAACGGCGGTTAAGCTTCAGCAGACTCTGAGAGATTTTGGAGTAGGCGTGACTGTGACAAATATCAGCTGTGGTCCCTCTGTGACTCGGTATGAGCTGCACCCGGAGCAAGGGGTTAAGGTCAGCAAGATCGTAGGTCTGGCAGATGACATTAAGCTGAGTCTGGCAGCAGCGGATATCCGGATTGAGGCCCCGATTCCCGGAAAGTCGGCGGTAGGAATTGAAGTGCCCAACAAGGAGAATAATACTGTTTATTTAAGAGAACTGCTGGAATCGGACAATTTTAAAAATCATGGTTCCCGTCTGGCGTTTGCTGTAGGAAAGGATATCGGCGGCCAGGTGGTGGTAACGGATATTGCGAAAATGCCCCACCTGCTGATTGCAGGCGCGACGGGATCTGGTAAATCCGTATGCATCAACACACTGATTATGAGTATCATATACAAGTCCAGTCCAGAGGATGTAAAGCTGATTATGGTGGATCCTAAGGTGGTGGAGCTGAGTGTGTATAATGGTATCCCACATCTGCTGATTCCCGTAGTGACCGATCCGAAAAAGGCCTCTGGTGCATTAAACTGGGCAGTGGCAGAGATGACGGATCGATACAAAAAATTCGCTGAGTACAATGTCCGGGATTTGAAGGGCTATAATGCAAAGGTAGAGGGAATTCAGAATATTGAGGATGAGAAAAAGCCGAAAAAGCTGCCTCAGATTGTGATTATTGTAGACGAGCTGGCAGATTTGATGATGGTGGCTCCCGGTGAGGTAGAAGAAGCCATCTGCCGTCTAGCACAGCTTGCCCGTGCAGCAGGCATCCATCTGGTTATTGCGACTCAGCGTCCGTCGGTGAATGTTATTACTGGTCTGATTAAGGCCAATGTGCCTTCCCGTATTGCCTTTTCCGTATCCTCCGGTGTGGATTCCCGGACAATTATTGATATGAACGGAGCAGAAAAGCTGCTTGGTAAGGGCGATATGCTGTTTTATCCAGCAGGATTCCCCAAGCCGCAGCGAGTGCAGGGTGCCTTTGTTTCGGATCAGGAGGTTCAGAAGGTGGTTGATTTCCTGACAGAGCAGGGAATGACCGCGGATTATAATCCTGAGGTAGAGCAGCAGATGAATGCGGCGCCTGCGGCAGCGGCAGCAGGTGGAACAAATGGCAGGGACGAATATTTTGAGCAGGCAGGAGCCTTTATTATTGAAAAGGAAAAAGCGTCAATCGGTATGCTGCAGCGTATGTTTAAGATAGGTTTTAACCGGGCAGCCAGAATTATGGATCAGCTTGCAGAGGCAGGCGTGGTAGGCGAGGAGGAAGGAACCAAGCCGAGAAAGGTTCTGATGACGATGGAAGAGTTCCGGCAGATGACGGGACAGAGAGAGTAATATCACAGAGAAACCATCAGAGCAGAAAGACCGGGAAAAAGGCGCCGGTGGAAACCGCCGGAATACAATCAGGTTAGCAACAGGAAACACCCATAAATACGAAAGCACAGGAGGATGGAGAAATGAAAACAGACATTGAAATTGCTCAGGAGGCAGAGATGCTCCACATTCGCGAGGTTGCACAGCGGTATGGAATTACAGAAGAGGAGCTGGAGCTGTACGGAAAGTATAAGGCCAAGCTGACAGATGAACTGTGGGAGCAGGTTAAGGACCGCAAGGATGGAAAGCTGGTTTTAGTAACTGCGATTAACCCGACTCCGGCCGGAGAGGGAAAGACAACCACCAGCATTGGTCTGGCAGATGCTTTAAACCGCAAGGGAACAAAAACCATGCTGGCTCTGCGGGAGCCGTCTTTAGGACCGTGTTTTGGCATTAAGGGAGGAGCTGCAGGAGGCGGTTATGCCCAGGTAGTGCCTATGGAGGATTTGAACCTGCATTTTACAGGAGATTTTCATGCAATTACTTCTGCAAATAACCTACTGGCGGCTCTGCTTGACAACCACATTCAGCAGGGAAATGCACTTCAGATCGATCCCCGGCAGATTCTGTGGAAGCGCTGTATGGATATGAATGATCGTGTCCTGAGAAATATCGTAGTAGGTCTTGGCGCAAAGGCAGACGGAGTAGTGAGAGAGGATCATTTTGTTATTACAGTAGCATCTGAGATTATGGCGATTCTCTGTCTGGCATCCGATATGGAGGATTTAAAGACCCGTCTGGGAAGAATCATTGTTGCATATAATTATGCAGGCGAGCCGGTTACTGCAGAGCAGCTTCATGCAGTAGGCGCTATGGCAGCACTGTTAAAGGATGCGATTAAGCCGAACCTGATTCAGACTCTGGAACATAACGGAGCCCTGGTTCATGGAGGACCCTTTGCAAACATTGCTCATGGCTGTAACAGTGTGCGTGCTACAAAGACAGCCTTAAAGCTGGCTGATGTAGTAGTGACAGAGGCTGGTTTCGGAGCAGATCTGGGCGCGGAAAAGTTTCTTGATATCAAGTGCCGGATGGCAGGCTTAAAGCCGGATGCAGTCGTTCTGGTGGCAACAGTGCGTGCGCTGAAATATAACGGCGGTGTTCCTAAGACAGAGTTGTCTCAGGAAAATCTGGAGGCATTAAAGAAAGGGATTGTGAATCTGGAGAAGCATATTGAGAATATCCAGAAATACGGAGTTCCGGTAGTGGTTACTCTGAATTCCTTTATTACAGATACAGAAGCAGAATATGCGCTGATCCGCGATTTCTGCGAGTCCAGAGGCTGTGAGTTTGCACTGTCCGAGGTATGGGCCAAGGGCGGCGAGGGCGGCGAGGCTCTGGCAGAAAAGGTTCTGGAAACTCTGAGTCATAAGGAAAGCCATTATCATCCTTTGTACCCGGATGAGATGAGCCTGAAGGATAAGGTATTTACCATTGCATCAGAGATTTATGGGGCAGACGGCGTTTCCTATACTCCGGCAGCAGAGCGGGCTCTGGCCAGAATTGAGCAGATGGGCTTTGGTTCTATGCCGGTATGTATGGCAAAAACCCAGTACTCCCTGTCTGATGACCAGAATAAGCTGGGACGACCCACCGGTTTTACGATCAATGTCCGGGATGTCTACGTTTCTGCAGGCGCAGGCTTTGTGGTTGTGCTGACCGGCGCGATTATGACAATGCCGGGTCTTCCAAAAAAACCGGCAGCAGACGGAATTGATGTAAATGAGGACGGAAAAATCACAGGATTATTCTAAAGATGATTCCAAAGAAAGCAGAAGCAATGCCATGGGCAGAAAGGAGCAGGCAGCTTGAAAGAAGCTGTCGGAAAATCAGATGAAAATTCGGGAATGGCTTGGAGAGATTTCCTATACGCTGCAGCAGGGAAGCCTGGATGCAGAGGTGTCTGAGGTAGTATATGATTCAAGAAAGGCCGGACCGGGAGCAGTGTTTATCTGCATGAAGGGAACCAGAAGGGATTCCCATGACTTTATTCCCCAGGTGACAGAGGCTGGAGTCCGGGTGCTTGTAACAGAGCATCCGGTAGAGGTATCTTCCAAGGTGACAGTGATTGTGGTGGGAAATGGAAGGGAAGCCCTGGCCAGACTGTCGGCAGCGCGGTTTGGAAACCCTTCTCGGAAGCTTTTGATGATTGGGGTTACAGGAACAAAGGGAAAGACCACAACCACCCATATGGTAAAAACCATTTTGGAGGCGGCGGGGAAGAAAACGGGGATGATTGGAACCAATGGCGTGATGATTGGAACGGATCATTATCCCACAGTAAACACAACGCCGGAGTCTTATGATCTCCACCGGTATTTTGCACAGATGACAGAGGCCGGATGTGAGTGCTGCGTCATGGAGGTATCCTCCCAGGCAATGAAGATGCACCGGGTGACGGGGATTGTGTTTGACTGTGCAGTCTTTACCAATATTTCTCCAGATCATATCGGACCAGATGAGCACGCAGATTTTGCGGAGTATCTTTTCTATAAAAAGCAGCTGTTTACCCAGAGCCGGAGAGCATTTGTCAATCTGGATGACGAACACTTCCAGGAGATTATAAAGGACATTCCCTGCCCATGGACTGGTTTTGGTCTTATGGAAAATCAGAAGGATTGTCCGCGTGCAGAGGATAGCTCAGAGAAAAACCATACAGGCAGTGATTATCTGGCTGAGCACATTGAGTATGTATCAGAGCCGGATTTTGTAGGAACTGGATTTGACATCCGGGGAGAGCATGAGATCCCGGTACGGGTCAGCATCCCTGGAAAATTCAATGTCTACAATGCGCTGGCAGCTGCAGCAGTTACCCTTTGGTGCGGAGTGCCAAAAGAGCGTCTTCAGCATGCCATGGAGCATTTGAAAATCAATGGACGCATGGAGATTGTACATACTTCCCAGCGGTGCTGCGTGATTGTGGATTATGCACACAATGCAGTCAGCATGGAAAGCCTTCTGTCCACTTTGCGGGACTATCATCCCAGACGTCTGGTGGTTGTGTTTGGCTGCGGCGGAAACCGTTCCAAGGATCGCCGGTATTCTATGGGAGAGATTGGCGGAAGAATGGCAGATCTTTCTATTATTACAGCAGATAATTCCCGGTTTGAGAAGGTAGAGGATATTATTGCAGATATCCGGGGAAGCATTGAGAAAACCGGAGGAAAATTTGTAGAAATTCCGGATCGGAGAGAGGCCATTGCCTACAGCATTACCCATGCAGAGCCAGGGGATATGATTGCTGTGATCGGCAAGGGACATGAGGATTATCAGGAAATTGAAGGTGTCCGTTATCCATTTTTGGATCGGGCTGTGGTTGAGGAGGTTATTGCCGGACTTGAGCAGAAGGATGCCGGACAGGAGAATAAATAAAAAAGAAAAGAGATACCAGATATGGAATGTATGACGGTAAATGATATTGTAAAGGCAACCGGCGGGAGATTGCTGTGTGGGGACGGGGAAATGGAATTAAAGCATATCAGTATTGATTCCCGAACCATGAAGGGGCAGGATCTGTTTGTTCCGATTATTGGAGAAAAGGTAGATGCCCACCGGTTTATTTCCCAGGCGTTTGAGGCAGGGGCGGCAGCTGTTTTGACCAGCGAGCACAACGAGATGGAGGATACGCATCCGTGGATTCGCGTAGAGGACACAAAGAAGGCTCTCCAGGCAGTGGGAAAGTATTACAGAAGCAGACTGAGCCTTCCCCTTGTGGGAATTACCGGAAGCGTAGGAAAAACTACAACCAGGGAAATGGTGGCCGCGGCTCTTTCCGGAAAATACCGGGTATATAAAACGCCGGGAAATTCCAACAGCCAGGTTGGCCTGCCAATTACTCTGTCAGAGATTGCTTCTGCAGATGAAATCGGCGTGATAGAACTGGGAATGAGTATGCCGGGAGAACTGACAGTCATTGCCCGGATTGCACAGGTAGATATGGCGGTGATTACCAATGTGGGAATTACGCATATTGAGCAGCTGGGAAGTCAGGAAAACATTTACCGGGAGAAGCTGACAATTCAGGATGGTCTGAAGGAGGGCGGCGTTCTGTTCCTGAACGGGGATGATCCGTTGCTGAGGGAAACCAGGGCAAAGGAGGGCTGCCGGACGGTATATTACGGAACCGGAGAAAACAGCAGCTACCGGGCAGAAAATATCCGGATTGTCAATGGATATCCGGTATTTACTGCTGTGTGCAAAGACAGACAGGTGACAGTGGCGCTGAAGGTGATGGGACGCCATAATGTGCTGAACGCTATGGTGGCGCTGGCTGTGGCGGATGAAAATGGTGTGCCTCTGGACGCGGCTGTCCGGGCTCTGGAGCAGTTTACCGGATTCCAGAACCGCCAGCAGATCTACGAAAAGGACGGGATTACGGTGATTGATGATACTTACAATGCCAGCCCTGTTTCCATGATCGCCGGGCTGGAGGTTCTTCATTCCATGGAAAAAGCAGGACGTCGGATTGCAGTTCTGGCAGATATGAAGGAGCTGGGGCCGGAGGCGCCGAAATTCCATCGTCAGATTGGTGAGTGGCTGGCAGAGCATCCGGTGGATCTTTTATTTACGCTGGGAGACCTGGCAGCAGAGATTGCTGAAGGTGCGCAGGAAAACGGCGGCAGAGGCAGCAGAGAGTTTTATCATTTTTCCGGAGAAGACAGAGACGGTCTTTATCAGGCTCTTTCTGCTCATCTGAAACCGGGAGACTGTGTTTTGCTGAAGGGATCTAACAGCATGAAGCTGGGGCAGGTTGCTGCAAGGCTTTTGGAAAAACAAGAAAAGTAACAGACAGGTGCAGGTGAGTGTATGGCAGAACAGTATGCCAGTATTATTATAGATATTTCCCATGAAAACGTAGACCGCGTGTTCCAATACCGGATTCCCCCTCAGCTTCTGGGGGAAATTCAGGTGGGAATGCAGGTCTGCGTTCCTTTTGGTTCTGGGAACAGAACCAGAACGGGGTATGTGGTAGATATTTCAGAAAAAGCGGAATATGATGTGACAAAGATGAAGTCCATAGCCGGGATTGTTGCAGGAAGTGTAACCGCAGATTCCAGAATCATCAGTCTGGCCTGGTGGATGAAGGAGCGGTATGGCTCTACTATGAACCAGGCTTTAAAAACAGTGCTTCCTGTAAAGCGAAAGGTAAAAGCCAGAAACCGGCAGGTAGTCCGCTCCATGGTTGATGTACAAATCAAGGAGGCCGAAATTCTTCTTAATGGAGAGCAGCGGCAGATTGCAGAGGATTTCTGCAGCCGCTATGACAGAGGGGACAGAGCTCCTTCCCTGATTTATGGCATTACTGGAAGCGGGAAAACAGAGGTTTACATGGAAATGATTTCCCATGTGCTGAAGCAGGGACGGCAGGTCATTGTTCTGATTCCGGAAATTTCTCTGACCTATCAGACGGTTATGCGGTTTTACCGGCGTTTTGGATCCTGTATCAGTGTCATGCATTCCCGCCTTTCCGCAGGCGAACGGTGGGATCAGTATGAGCGGGCCAGACAGGGGGAAACTCAGGTTATGATAGGAGCCCGATCGGCCTTGTTTACGGATTTTCCTGATCTGGGCCTGATTATTATGGACGAGGAGCATGAGGGGGCTTATAAAAGCGAGTCCACTCCCCGCTACCATGCAAGAGAGGTGGCAGAGAAGCTGGCCGGGATGCGGGATGCCGCCTTTGTTATGGGTTCTGCCACGCCTTCTCTGGAGGCCTATACCCGGGCGAGAGAGGGGATTTATCGGTTGTATACCTTAAAGAACCGGGCAGGAGAGGGAAGTGTGCTGGCAGCTGCAGAGGTAGTGGATTTGAGAAAAGAAATGGAGGCAGGGAACAAATCCATTTTCAGCCGCCGCCTTCAGGAGCTGATAAGAGATCGCCTGGAAAAGAAAGAACAGGTGATGCTGTTTATGAACCGAAGAGGATATTCCTCCTTTGTTTCCTGCCGTTCCTGCGGGGAGGCTGTCAAATGTCCTCACTGTGACGTAACCCTGACTTTGCACAACAAAACCCGTCTTGTCTGTCATTACTGCGGATATACGGTTCCTCTGCCGAAAAAGTGTCCTTCCTGCGGTTCCCCTTATCTGGCAGGCTTTGGAACAGGAACCCAGAAAATTGAGGAGCTGACGAAAGCCATGTTTCCTCAGGCAAGAGTTCTCCGGATGGATCTGGATACCACATCGAAAAAGGGCGGTCATCAGGAAATCCTGTCCGCTTTTGCAAAGGGAGAGGCAGATATTCTCATTGGAACCCAGATGATTGTAAAGGGTCATGATTTTCCGGGAGTGACTCTGGTTGGAATTCTGGCGGCAGATGCTTCCCTTTACGCGCCGGATTACAGGAGCGGAGAGCGGACATTCCAGCTTCTGGTTCAGGCGGCTGGCCGGGCGGGGAGGGGAAAAAAGCCTGGAACAGCAGTGATTCAGACCTACACGCCGGAGCATTATGTGGTAAAGGCATCTGCTGTTCAGGATTATCTGGAGTTTTACCGTCAGGAAATGGGATATCGGAAATTGATGAAATATCCGCCTGCCGCTCATATGCTGAGCATTCAGATCGGCGGAAAAGAGGAGGAGCTGACAGCCCATATGACGGAAGCTGTGGCAGAAGCAGTTGGGCGGAGATTCGGGCAGCAGGCGGAGCTTATCGGGCCTGTTTTTGCCCCAGTATATAAAGTTAATGATATTTACAGAAAAATTTTATATATCAAACAGGAAAATTATGATATACTAATAAGAATTCAGAAGTATGTCCAAAATCGGTGGGATGAAACGGAGATCTGCCGCAAGCTGACGATTCAGTACGATTTTTCGTAAGGAGGAAAGGCAGGGAGCTGGCGTTTTGGCCCGGGACAGGAAAGAAAGGAATTGGGAGAAGCAGATGGGAATCAGACAGATCAGAACTATTGGAGATGAAATTTTAACAAAGCAGTGTAAGCCGGTAAAGGAGATGACTCCGCGGATTCAGCAGCTGATTGATGACATGTTTGAGACAATGTATGAGTCAAACGGCGTAGGCCTGGCAGCGCCTCAGGTTGGCGTATTAAAGCAGATTGTGGTAATGGATGTAGATGATGAGAATCAGTATGTTCTGATCAATCCGGAGATTATAGAAACCAGCGGAAGCCAGACCGGTCCTGAAGGATGCTTAAGTGTTCCGGGAAAGAGCGGTATGGTGACACGGCCGGATCATGTGGTGGTGCGCGCTCTTGATGCCAATATGCAGCCGATTGAACTTGTAGGAGATGAGCTGCTTGCCAGATGTATCTGCCATGAGTGCGCTCATCTGAAGGGACAGCTGTATGTGGAGCTGGTAGAGGGAGAACTGATGGATGTAGCTGCGGAGGACGAGGAATAATATGAAAATTGTATTTATGGGAACCCCGGATTTTTCTGTGCCGACTCTGGAGAGTCTGATTGCATCCCGCCATGAGGTTGCAGCTGTAGTGACACAGCCGGATAAGCCGAAGGGAAGGGGCAAGGAGATTCACATGACGCCGGTAAAGGAAACGGCCCTGCGTCATGGAATTCCGGTCTATCAGCCAGCGCGGGCCAGAGAGGCTTCCTTTGTGGAGGAGATGCGGGCGCTGGAGCCAGATGTTATGGTAGTGATTGCTTTTGGGCAGATTCTTTCCAGAGAGCTTCTGGATGTCCCCAGATATGGCTGTGTGAATATTCATGCATCCCTGCTTCCTAAGTATCGGGGTGCAGCGCCGATTCAGTGGGCAGTGATCAACGGAGACCGGGAAACGGGAATTACCACGATGATGATGGATACCGAGATGGATACGGGCGATATGCTGGAGAAGAAGGTGATTGCCCTGGATGAGAGAGAAACAGGCGGAAGTCTGTTTGACCGGCTAAGCCTCTTGGGCGGCGAGCTTATTTTGTCAACTCTGGACAAGCTGGAGGCAGGAACTCTGGTTCCGGAAAAGCAGGATCATGAAAAAGCGACCTATGTAAAGAAGATTTCCAAATCCATGGGCGATATTGACTGGACTATGGACGCAGCGGCGATTGAGCGCCTGATTCGGGGACTGAATCCCTGGCCCAGCGCCTATACCCGCTTAAACGGCCGGATGTTGAAGATCTGGCAGGCTCAGGTGCTTGAGGGCTGCCAGGAAGGGGCAGTTCCGGGACAGATTCTTGAGGCTGCCGGCAGCACTTTGACAGTACAGACCGGAAATGGGATTTTGAAAATTGAGGAGCTTCAGCTGGAAGGCAAAAAGCGGATGGATACAGCAGCCTTTTTGAGAGGATTTCCGGTAGAGGCCGGTGCAAGAATGGAAAGGAGCGAGTAAAACATGCCATTTTACGGCTATGGTTATGGATACCGAATGATGTGGGATCCAACTTATATTTTAATTATCGTTGGAGCCCTGTTGTCCATGTGGGCGTCGGCGCGGGTCAACAGCACTTTCCGCCGTTATGCCCAGGTGCGGAGCATGACTGGAATGACGGGGGCAGAGGCAGCTATGCGTCTGCTTCACTCTCAGGGGATTTATGATGTGACTGTGCGTCAGGTACGGGGGCATCTGACGGATCACTATGATCCACGGACAAAGACTGTAAACCTGTCTCAGGCAGTGTATTCCCAGACCTCTGTAGCGGCTCTGGGAGTTGCAGCCCACGAGTGCGGCCATGCGATCCAGGATAATGTCGGATATGCGCCTCTTCGTCTTCGGTCCGCATTTGTTCCGGTGGCCAATCTGGGAAGCACCTTATCCTGGCCTTTGATTGTTATTGGCCTGCTGATTGGTATGACCCCCTTTATCCGTCTGGGTATCTGGATGTTTACTCTGGCCCTCTTGTTTCAGGTGATTACCCTTCCTGTGGAGTTTAACGCTTCCTCACGGGCAGTAACGCTTCTTGACCAGCTGGGAATACTCTCCGGTCAGGAGGTTGACGGAACCAGAAAGGTACTGGGAGCGGCGGCCCTGACTTATGTTGCGGCAGTGGCAGTATCTCTGCTCCAGCTGCTGCGCCTTGTTTTGCTGTTTGGAGGACGCAGAGACGATGACTAAGCCTACACAGAGCAGAGAATTGATTCTCGATATTTTAATGGAGATTTTGGAAAAGGGCGGCTACAGCCATGTGGTGCTGCGGCAGGCGCTGGAGAAATATCAGTATCTGGAAAAGCAGGATCGGGCTCTGATTACGAGAATTACAGAAGGAACTATTGAATACAGGATGACCATTGACCAGGTGCTGAATCAATGCTCCAAGGTTCCTGTAGAGAAAATGAAACCGGTAATCCGGACGATTTTGAGAATGTCTGTCTATCAGATTTTCTGGATGGATCGGATTCCGGATCGGGCGGTATGCAGTGAAGCTGTGAATCTGGCTGTGCGCCGCCGGTTTTCGGGGCTGAAGGGCTTTGTAAACGGTGTATTAAGAACCATTATCCGGGAAAAGGACAGTTTTGATTTTTCAGATTTGTCTTTGCGTTATTCTATGCCTTCCTGGCTGATTGACATGTGGCAGAGGGAGTACGATTCAGAGACAGTAGAGTCCATGCTTCGGGCATTTCTGGAGGATCGCCCTACATCTGTCCGGTGCAATCTGGATCGGGCTTCTATGGAGGAAATTTGCAGCTCGCTGAAGGAAGAAGGGGTATTGGCAGAGAAAAGTCCTCTGGCAGATCACGGTCTTCTGATTTCCGGATACGATTATCTGGAGGCGCTGTCAGCATTTCAGAAGGGCTGGATCCAGGTTCAGGATGCCAGTTCTGCTCTGGTAGGACAGGCTGCTTCTCCCTGTGCCGGAGATCGGATTCTGGATGTGTGCGGAGCGCCAGGAGGGAAAAGCCTGGATCTGGCAGATCGTCTGAAGGGAACAGGACTGGTGACAGTCCGTGATCTGACGGAGCAGAAGGTGGCTCTGATTGAGGATAATATTGAACGGAGCGGATTTACCAATATCTGTGCCCAGGTATGGGATGCAAGAGAGTTCGATTCCCGATGGGAAAAGCAGGCAGATATCGTCATTGCGGATCTGCCCTGCTCCGGTCTTGGAATCATCGGAAAAAAACCAGATATTAAATATCAGGCTTCACCGGAACAGATAGAAAGTCTGGCTGCTCTGCAAAGAGAGATTCTCTCTGCGGTCATTCGGTATATAAAACCTGGCGGAAAGCTGATTTACAGTACCTGTACTGTCAGCAGAAAAGAAAATCAGGGGCAGAGGGACTGGATTTTACAGGAATTTCCGGAATTGGAGCCTTTGAGCCTGGAAAAAGAACTGGGCAGCTCTGTGCAGGAGCCTTCACTCAAGGAAGGATATCTTCAGCTGCTTCCGGGAAAGCATCCCTGTGACGGCTTTTTCATTGCAGCTTTCCGAAAAAAGGAAGAGTGACAGGAGCTTGAAAAGAGAGTTTGGGAAAGAGAAGACATTTATGGAAAAAAAGGACATCAAATCGCTGTATTTAGAGGAACTGGAGGAAGAGCTTGGACAGCTGGGAGAAAAATCTTTCCGGGCCAAGCAGATTTATCAGTGGGTTCATCAGAAGCTGGCAGCGGATTTTGAAGATATGAGCAACTTATCGAAGGCGCTCCGGGAAAAGCTGCGTCAGCAGTATACTCTGACAGCATTAAATCCAGTGGAGGTAAAGATTTCCAAGATTGACGGAACAAGAAAATATCTGTTTCGTCTGTCTGACGGAAATGTAATTGAAAGTGTCTGGATGCAGTATCATCACGGCAACTCCGTATGCATTTCATCTCAGGTGGGATGCAGAATGGGCTGCCGTTTCTGCGCGTCAACGTTGGATGGCCTGGAAAGAAATCTTACAGCAGGAGAGATGCTGGATCAGATTTACCGCATTCAGGCTGATACCGGGGAGCGGGTTTCCAATATTGTAATTATGGGATCCGGTGAGCCGATGGATAATTATGATAACGTAGTACGTTTTATCCGTCTGATATCCCATGACCAGGGGCTGAATATCAGTCAGAGAAACATTACCGTATCCACCTGCGGCATTGTGCCGGGAATCCGCAGACTGGCGAAGGAGGGGCTTTCTGTTACGCTGGCCCTGTCTTTGCATGCGCCCAATGATGAAGTAAGAAAAACACTGATGCCCATTGCAAACAAATACAGGATTCAGGAGATTCTGGATGCCTGTCAGGAGTATTTTGAGGAAACCGGAAGAAGGCTTACCTTTGAGTACAGCCTGGTAAGCGGTGTCAACGACAATTTAGAAGAGGCCCGGGCATTGGCTTCTTTGCTAAAGGGTATGCACGGTCATGTCAATCTGATTCCTGTCAACCCCATTCAGGAGAGGGATTACGTTCAGTCTGACCGCCGTGCCATTGAGGCTTTTCAGCACTATCTGGAAAGTCAGAAAATCGCAGTTACGGTGCGCCGGGAAATGGGAAGAGATATTAACGGCGCCTGCGGTCAGCTGCGGAAAAGCTTTATGGATGAAGAAAAAGGAGGCTGAGGACCGATGGATGCTTACGCGCTTACAGATGTGGGACAGGTACGCAGTATGAACCAGGACTCGATATTTTCCTCAACTGAACCCATTGGCTCTCTGCAGAATCTGTTTCTTGTGGCAGACGGCATGGGAGGGCATAAGGCAGGGGATTTTGCTTCCCGCTTTGTGATAGAGAAACTGGTAGAATTTTTCAGCCATGAATACCCGGAGCGGGATGTTCATGGAATTCTGAAAGAGGGAATTCGCACAGTTAACCGGGCGCTGTTTGAAGCGGCCAGTGAAAATCCGGATCTGCTTGGAACCGGAAGCACCCTGGTGGCAGCTACCATCAAGGGAAATGTTCTTTATGTGGCAAATATTGGTGACAGCCGCCTGTATCTTCTGCGGGAGCAGTTAGAGCAGGTGACCAGGGATCACTCTTATGTAGAAGAGCTGGTTGCTCTTGGAAAAATGAAGAGAGGCAGTCACGATTACATAGAAAAGAAAAATATCATCACCCGTGCAGTGGGAACAGGGCGGGAGGTGGATATCGACCTGTTTGCACTGAAATTAAAAAGCAGAGACTATGTACTGATGTGCTCGGATGGGCTGAGCAACATGGTGGATGAATTTGAGATTGAATATATTATCCGCTCTGAGGAGGGAATGCGGCAGAAGGTGGAAAGCCTGGTGGCAGCAGCGAACCGAAACGGCGGCAGAGACAATATTTCCGTTGTTTTGATAGAGCCGCAGATAAGTGAGGTGAGCTTATGATGCTGAGACCCGGAACATTTTTACAGGATCGCTATGAAATACAGGAACAGATTGGTTCTGGAGGAATGTCGGTTGTTTACAGGGCGAAATGCCATAAGCTGAACCGGTTGGTAGCGATTAAAGTTTTAAAAGAAGAATTCTGCAACGACATGAATTTTGTCAGCAAATTCAAAATGGAGGCTCAGGCGGCTGCAGGACTTTCTCACCCCAATATTGTCAGTGTATATGATGTTATTGATGAGGGAAAGCTTCACTATATTGTGATGGAGCTGATTGAAGGCATTACCCTGAAAAGTTACATTGCAAAGAAGGGGCAGCTGGAAATCAAAGAAAGCATCGGTATTGCCATTCAGGTTGCCCAGGGTATGGCCGCAGCTCACGAGCAGCATATTATTCACCGGGATATTAAACCCCAGAATATGATTATCTCCAGAGATGGAAAGGTGAAGGTGGCAGATTTTGGTATTGCAAGAGCTGTGTCTGCACAGACACTGAACTCAGCAGCTATGGGCTCTGTCCATTATATTTCTCCAGAGCAGGCCAGAGGTGGCTTCAGCGATGAGAGAAGCGATATCTATTCTCTGGGAATTACCATGTATGAAATGGTGACCGGGCGGCTTCCCTATGAGGGGGAAAATACTGTAGCTATTGCCCTTGCCCATTTAGAGGATGCTATGGTTCCCCCCAGCGTTTACAATCCCCAGATCCCGCAGGGACTGGAGCGGATTATTCTGAAGTGTACGGAGAAAAAGCCGGAGCGCAGATATGCAAGTGCTAATGAGGTGATTGCAGACCTGCGCCGGGTGCTGGTTCAGAGTGACAATTCCCATTCCGGAGAGCGGGAAGGCAGACGCGTATCTGCTGTTCACGGAACGGATCTGACTGTGGAAGGAAATACGGTAGAGATCCGCGGAGAGGATCTGAATCGGATTAAAGAATGGAATCGTTCAAAACTGGAACTGGAGCTGACCAGAAATTTGTCAGCAGATTTGAAGGACGAGGCTGCTGCGCGGCGGATTTCTTCCGAACCCAGAAAGTCGGAAGGGTACCGCAGGAAGGACGGATACAGCCAGAATGAGGACGAACTGGTACGGGAACAGCGGCGTCCAAGAAAGAAGGACAGGCATCAGGAGGAAGATGAGCTGAATCCTGGCATTGAGCGGCTTCTGACAGGAGCGGGTATTCTTGTTGCCATTATTATTGTGGCAGTGCTGCTTGTGGTATTTACGAAGCTGGGAGGTGTGTTTCAGTCGGGAACCGGCATTTTTTCCGGAGGGAACCGGACAGAAGCCTCTGTGGAGGCGGGAACGCAGGAAAATGATGCGGCGAGCGGAACCCAGATTCCTATGCCGGATCTGAGAGGAATGGATGAGGATGCAGCAGAGGCCACTTTGGAGCAGAATTTCATCAACATGAAGCGTACTTATGAGAATTTTGATGATGTAGATAAGGGAAAGATTGCCAGACAGACCCCCCTGCCCGGTGAAATGGTTTTAAAGGGAGGAACTGTGCAGGTAGTAGTCAGCAGCGGCTCTTCCAAGCTGAACCTTACCGATCTGGGAATTGGAAAGCTGGACAGCACTACAGCAGAGAAATTTCTTCTCAGTAAAAATATAAAAGTAAAAATTGTAGAAGAGGAAAACGAAACGATTCCGGCTGGAGATATTCTTCGTTATGAGCCAGAACTGGCAGAAGAGGGAGAAACGGTGACGCTTTATGTGAGCAGCGGTCCTCATGTAAATATGGTTCCGGTTCCCTATCTGGTAGGAAAACAGGAGACAGAGGTAATTGCCTTGATTGCAGAAGCAGGACTTCAGCCAGGAGATACCAGCCAGGAAAGCAGTGACACAGTACCCAAGGGGGCGGTTATCAGCCAGGATGTGGAAGCAGGAACTCAGGTAGAGCCTGGCAGTAAGGTGGGGTATGTGGTCAGCAGCGGCCCGGAGATTCGAAAGCAGCGCTATGTGGCATCCATCAGTGAGGTATATGATCTGAGCAATCTGATTGGACCGGGCGCAGGAAGCTCCAGCGTTACAGTTATGATCCGCCTTCGCCAGGGAACAGATGAGGATCCCCTTTATAAAATTCTCACCCAGTCCATGAGTGTCAAGGGAGATGTTCTTCTGCCAATCAACTATACGAGTATTGAGAGTATGGACGGCACAGATCAGGGACAGTTAGAGATTGTGGATGTGAATTCCGGACAGGTGATCAAAACCTATAAGCTTACGTTTTTCCCAATGGATTAAGCAGGATGTAAAAGAATGACAGGAAAGATAATCAAAGGAATTGCAGGATTTTATTATGTCCATGACAGGCAGAGCAGGGTCTATGCCTGTAAGGCAAAAGGAATTTTCCGGAACCGGGGAATCAAGCCGGTTGTGGGAGATGATGTGGAATTTACGGTACTGGATGAAGAGAATGGGGAGGGCAGTATTGAGGGAATACTGCCCAGAAAGAATGTTCTTATTCGCCCCGCATCGGCTAATGTAGATCAGGCGCTGGTGGTATTTGCAGTGACTCAGCCGGAGCCGAATTTCAATCTTCTGGATCGATTTCTGATTATGATGGAAGCGCAGGAGATTCCCGTTACGATCTGTTTTAACAAAATAGATCTGGATGAGGACGGGAAACAGGAGGAATTTCGAAGAATCTATGAAAGGGCCGGATATCAGGTGCTTTTGGCCAGCACCTGCAGTCAGACGGGGATGGATGAGATCCGCCGGTTTCTTCAGGGAAAGACAACGATTCTGGCAGGGCCCTCCGGCGTAGGAAAGTCTTCTCTGACCAACCTTCTCCAGCCTGAGGCAGCGATGGAGACAGGAAGCATCAGTCAGAAAATCCAGCGAGGAAAGCACACGACCCGCCATGCAGAGCTGTTTTGCGTGGAGGGAGATACGTATCTGATGGACACTCCAGGGTTTAGTTCTATGTATCTGGAGGAGATTGAACCGGAAAAGCTGAAATATTATTTTCCGGAATTTGAGGCATTGGAACCGGAATGCCGATTCCAGGCAGACTGTGTTCATGTAGGAGAGCCGGTCTGTGGAGTAAAGGTTGCTCTGGAGCGGGGCGAGATTGCCCGGAGCCGGTATGATAATTATGTTTTGCTTTATCAGGAATTGAAAAACCGAAAAAAATATGAAAAACACAAAAAGGAGTAGGAAGATGGAATATATTTTGGCGCCGTCCATTCTGGCGGCTGATTTTGGAAATCTGAGACAGGATGTGGAGACAGTGGCAGAGGCAGGCGCTCAGTACATTCACATTGATGTGATGGACGGGATGTTTGTTCCCAGTATCTCCTTTGGAATGCCGGTAATCAAGAGCATTCGCTCCTGTACAGACAAGGTATTTGACGTTCACATGATGGTGGAAGAGCCAGGAAGATATGCAGAGGATATGAAAAAGGCAGGCGCAGATCTTTTGTGTGTTCATCAGGAAGCCTGCAGACATCTGGACAGAACCATTCATCAGATTCACGATCTGGGTATGAAGGCTGGTGTGGCTCTGAATCCGGCGACTCCTGTGGAAACACTGGAATGGATCCTGGAGGAAGTAGATATGGTTTTAATCATGTCTGTAAATCCGGGCTTTGGCGGGCAGAAATTTATTCCCTATGCTCTGGAAAAGGTGAAACGCCTTCGCGCTATGCTGGATGAGAAGGGACTGAAAACAGACATTCAGGTAGATGGAGGCATCGGGCTTGGCAATGTACGTCAGGTTCTGGAGGCAGGTGCCAATATTATCGTTGCCGGTTCTGCTGTTTATCAGGGAGATGCGGCAGCCAATACAGCGGCCTTCTGCGAGATTTTTAAGGAGATGAAAAAGTGAAATCATGTCTGATTCTGACGGGCGGGAAGCTGAATCTGGCTTTCGCCCGTTCTTTTTTGGAAAAAGAGCATTTTGACAAAGTGATTGCCGTAGACGGAGGGCTTGAATCAGCAGAGGCTCTAGGAATTACACCGGATTATATTGTGGGAGATTTTGATACCGTTTCCGGAGAGGTGGTGGAGCGGTTTAGAAACCTGCCGTTTATTGTGTGGGAACAGCATAAGCCGGAAAAGAATGAGACAGATACAGAGCTGGCCCGCAGCCGGGCTCTGACTCTGGGCTGTGAAAAGCTGGTGTTTTTAGGCGCCACAGGCGGACGGCTTGATCATATGCTGGGGAATCTTCATGCCCTGTATGCCTGCCTGGAGAAGGGGATTGATGCCAGTCTGGTGGATACACAAAACAGGATTTATCTTCTGGATCAGGGCAAGACCTTTTATCGGAAAACTCTGTGGGGAAAGTATGTCTCCTTTCTGCCGTATACAGAGGAAGTAACAGGGATTACCCTGACTGGATTTCGTTATCCTCTTCAGGATAAAACCATCCAGAGGGGGCAGGAGGTAGGACTTTGCATCAGCAATGAGCTGGCAGAGGACAGGGCCGTTCTGGAATTTCGGGAGGGAATTTTGATCTGCGTGGAGTCATCCGACTGAGATTTCAGGGTGGGAAAACAAACTGGACTGGTTAAAAAGTGAAAAACTGGATATTTGCGTCATTCCACATATGTGCTATCATAGGCCCATCGACAGGAAAACAAAAGGAGTGACGGAGTATGAAGAATATGACAGACAATAAGGTATACAGGATCGTATTGACAGCTTTGATGGCAGCCCTCTGCTATGTGGCATTTACGTTTCTGAAAATTCCGATTCCAACCTTTGGAGGCGACTATGTGGCGCTTCATATTGGCAACGCTTTCTGTGTTCTGGCAGCCCTGCTTCTGGGCGGAGTGTACGGCGGTCTGGCCGGTTCCCTGGGCATGACCATCGCAGACCTGCTGGATCCGGTTTATATTACCAGTGCGCCGAAAACCTTTCTTCTGAAGCTTTGCATTGGCCTGATTGCCGGATGGATTGCTCACAGGATTGCTCATATTACAGAAGAGCATGACGGACGTTACATTTTCAAATGGTCTCTGATTGCCTCGATTGTGTCCCTGGGCTTTAATGTGATTATGGATCCGATTGTAGGATATTTTTACAAAAATTATATTTTAGGAATTCAGTCTGACGCAGCGAAAATTATGGCGACCTGGGCTGCCGGTGTCACCCTTATCAATGCAGTTGCAGGAACCATTGTGGTGGTGGTGGTCTACATGGCAGTTCGCCCGGTTCTGAAAAAAGCAGGGCTGTTTCTGAAAATAGAATAGAAAGCGTTGTTGGAAAAGTCTTCTGGTCTGATTTTACCGCATTTTTCTGTCTGAAATTTCGTATGGCAGAACTGGTGGCTGAAATTAGGCAAGGGGGCTTTTTTTTCTTGGAAAAGTGTAGTATGATAAGAAGGAATATATGGAAACCACAGGAAAAGGTCGGTTTTCATAAGTGAATACAGGAGGAAACCATGTTAGATTTAAAGTTTGTCCGTGAGAATCCGGACGTTGTGAAGAAGAATATTGAGAATAAATTTCAGTTCGATAAGCTGCCCCTGGTAGATGAAGTGATTGAGCTGGATGCGAAAAACCGCACGGCAAAGGCAGAGGGCGATGAGATTCGCGCACAGAGAAACAAGCTGTCTAAGCAGATTGGACAGCTGATGGGACAGGGCAAAAAAGAAGAGGCAGAGGCAGTAAAGGCGCAGGTTGCTGCCAATGCAAGCCGCCTGGCTGAACTGGAAGCTCTGGAAAGCCAGTATAATGAGCGGATCTTAAAGATTATGATGACCATTCCCAATATCATCGATCCCAGTGTACCCATTGGAAAAGATGACAGCGAGAACGTAGAGATCGAAAAGTTCGGCGAGCCGCTGGTTCCTGATTTTGAGATTCCTTATCACACCGATATTATGAAAACCTTTGACGGCATTGATCTGGATGCTGCAGGAAAGGTAGCCGGAAATGGCTTCTATTATCTCATGGGCGATATTGCAAGACTGCATTCCTCCGTAATCTCCTATGCCCGTGACTTTATGATTAACCGGGGCTTTACCTACTGTGTTCCGCCTTTTATGATTCGCAGCAATGTGGTAACCGGTGTTATGTCCTTTGCAGAGATGGATGCGATGATGTACAAAATCGAGGGAGAGGATCTGTATCTGATCGGAACCAGTGAGCACTCCATGATTGGTAAGTTTATTGATACCATTACTCCGGAGGAGCAGCTTCCCAAAACTCTGACCAGCTATTCTCCCTGCTTCCGTAAGGAAAAGGGCGCTCACGGTATTGAGGAGCGAGGCGTTTACCGAATCCATCAGTTTGAGAAGCAGGAAATGATCGTGGTATGCCGTCCGGAGGAATCTCCCATGTGGTATGATAAGCTGTGGCAGAATACAGTTGATCTGTTCCGTTCTTTGGATATTCCGGTTCGTACTCTGGAATGCTGCTCCGGCGATCTGGCAGATCTGAAGGTGAAATCCTGTGACGTTGAGGCATGGTCTCCCCGTCAGAAAAAGTACTTTGAGGTTGGTTCCTGCTCCAATCTGGGAGATGCACAGGCCCGCCGCTTAAAGATTCGTGTAGAGGATAAGGACAAAAACAAATATTTTGCCCATACTCTGAATAACACCGTTGTGGCTCCGCCTCGTATGCTGATTGCCTTCCTGGAGAATAACCTTCAGGCAGACGGCTCCGTAAAGATTCCGAAGGTGTTGCAGCCATATATGGGCGGCATGGAGGTTATGGTGCCAAAGCATAAATAAAATTAAAAGCTTCTAAAAAGGAGTACTGCTCAATCGTTCATGGATTGAGCGGTACTCCTTTACCAATTCGTAACAGTCCAGTCAGGAATTTACTTCCGGAAGCTCTAACTTCGGGGCTGCCATCAGAGAATAGTTGGTGTGGTAAATGACAAATCCAGGAGCGCCTCCGGCCGCCTTTTTCACATGTTTTCGCTGGATATAATCAATTTCTACCTTTTCATTGGAGCGTCCCTTAGAATACCAGGCAGCCAGGGAACCGGCTTCTTCAAATACCCGGTCCGGAAGCTCCTTTCCTTCCGTGCGTACAACAACATGGGAGCCGGGAATTCCTTTGGCGTGGAACCACCAGTCATTGCCGTTGGCAATTTTAAATGTGACTTCCTCATTTTGGTAGTTGTTTTTTCCAACATAGATATCAAATCCGTCAGTAGAGCGGTAGTGATAGGGGCGGCTGGTGATTTTTGGTTTTTTGGAACCAAAAGGACGTTTTTTTATAAATCCGAATTCCATTAATTCTTCTTTGATCTGAACCAGATCTTCTTCACGAACAGCAATATCCAGAGCGGCGCTGATGGATTCCAGATGATCGATTTCCTGTTTTGTTTCTGCAGTCAGAGTTTCCAGAGCTTCGCAGGTACGCTTCAGCTTGTTATACCGGGCGTAATATTTCTGGGAATTTTCCTGGGCGGACAGCTGAGGATCCAGAGGGATTTTTACTTCTTTCCCGCTGTAGTAGTCCAGACACAAAAGCTCCTTTTCTCCGCCGGAAAGCTCATAGCCGTAGGTATTTAACAGTTCTCCATATACCCGGTACCGATCTCGCTTTTCTGTGTCCTTCAGCTGTTTTAGCTGTAGATCGTACTTTTTATAATTTCGTTCCAGGGCTGTCTGAACAATCCGGCGCAGATCCACGGATTTTTGGCGAATTCTTGTAATAACGCTTTTTTCTGCATAGTAGGTTTCCAGAAGACTGCTGATAGAGGAAGAGGGCCTTGATTCATATCCAGCTCCCTCGAAGCAGGTTAAGGGTACAGATGCAAACTCTGCCGGAGCGCCGTATTCATAAATAATATTCGGAAAAAACCGTCCTTCCTTCACATCCTCCATCATAAGGGAGAACATGCGGTACAGGTGAGTCAGCTCGTTTTCTGACAGCTCACTGGCTGGTTTTTCGCCTTCTAAAGAGGCTAGGTGGCAAAGCTCTGTGCCAATCAGGGGACTGATGCCGGTCAGCTTCTGATAAAGGGCCTTCTGAACCGGCATAGGAACGGAACGCAAAAGCGTCTGGAATTCCTCCTCGGTAACGGTCAGAGGATCTGCCTTATCTACCGTGTGGGGGATAAAATACATCCGCCCTGGAAGGACCTCACGGACAGAGCTGACCTGGGCGGAGATGTGCTTGATACTGTCTAAAATCGTGCCGTCTTCCTTACAGAAAATAATATTGCTGTGCTTGCCCATAAGCTCGACAATCAGCCGCTTTTTCTGCAGATCTCCCAGTTCGTCCAGGTGTTCAATTTCAAATTCCAGAATTCGTTCCAGCCCCGGCTGGCTGACCTTGACAATCCTTCCGGTGCCGATGTGCTTGCGCAGGAGCATACAGAAATTGGGGGCAGTCAGGGGGCTGGGCTTATTGGTATCTGTAAAATAAATGAGGGGCAGACTGGCGCTGGCTGAGATAGACAGACGGTAGGTCTCCCGGTTGTTTTTTATGGTAAATAACAGCTCGTCCTTTTCCGGCTGGGCAATTTTATTGATTTTTCCGCCCTCCAGCCGTGATTTTATATCATGAGCCAGGTTTGCGATTACAATTCCATCAAATGCCATATAATAACTCCTTTTTTTCAAGTCTCTCCGATGATACAAAACGGTTCAGCCATGCGAAGATTGAGCCAGGAAAACACATTGAAAACCTGTTTTCATAAGCGCTTTCCTGCCTGAAGCTTCATCGAGCAGACGTCAGGCGCTCCTGTTCGCTGTAAGGGAAAGAAGCTGCATGGCTCAACTGATACGATTATACAGGATTGGAAGCGGATTTTCAAGTTGACTTGTTTTTCTATTTGACTTATAATAATACCAACTATGGCAAAGGAGCGGAATGTCAGATGATAAAGAGTATGACAGGGTTTGGTCGATGCGAGATCGTCACCACCGAATATAAAATTACTGTGGAGATGAAAGCCGTAAACCACCGGTATCTTGATTTAAGTATCAGAATGCCTAAAAAATTCAACTATTTTGAGGCGGCCATTCGAAACCTGCTGAAAACCTATATTCAGAGGGGCAAGGTAGATGTCTTTATCAATTATGAGGATTATACAGAGGAGAAGCTTTGCCTGAAATATAACGGAGCCCTTGCGGCGGAATATGTCAGGTACTGCCGGCAGTTGAGCGAGCAGTTTGGAATACCGGATGATTTGACAGCCACCAGGCTGGCAAGGATGCCGGAGGTTCTGACTATGGAGGAGGAGCCGGAGGACGAGGATCAGATGTGGAAGATTCTGTCCCAGGCTATGGAAGAAGCAGCAAAGCAGTTTGTGGAATCGAGAAAGCAGGAGGGAGAAAGACTGAAGGAGGATCTGCTGGGCAAGCTGGATTATATGGCTGAGCTGGTAGATTTTATCGTAGAGCGGGCGCCCTCGATTGTAGCAGAGTACCGTCAGCGTCTGGAGGATCGGGTTCAGGAATTTTTAAAGAACGCCTCTATTGACGAGAACAGAATTGCGGCAGAGGTAACAATATTTGCAGATAAAATCTGTGTAGACGAGGAGATGGTTCGTCTGCGCAGTCATATTGACGCCACCAGGAAAGAGCTGGAGCAGGGAGGCAGCGTGGGAAGAAAGCTGGATTTCATTGCTCAGGAGATGAACCGTGAGGCCAATACAACTCTTTCCAAGTCCACTAACCTGGAGATTTCTGACCGGGCGATTGCGCTGAAGACGGAGATTGAAAAGGTAAGAGAACAGATTCAGAATATTGAATAAGGCAGTGGTACTGCCGGACAGGAGTGGAGATACCATGAGTAAAAAAGGAATTTTGGCAGTGGTTTCCGGCTTTTCCGGAGCGGGAAAGGGTACGCTGATGAAGGCTCTTCTAAAGCAGTATCAGGAACAGTACGCTCTTTCTATTTCAGCCACTACAAGGAAGCCCCGGGAAGGGGAGGAGCACGGCAGAGAGTACTTTTTTCTGACTGTGGAGGAATTTCAGAACATGATTGCAGAGGATTCTCTGATTGAGCATGCCTGTTATGTAGGCAATTATTACGGCACCCCCAGATCCTATGTGGAGGAGCAGATGGCTGCAGGCCGTGATGTGATTCTGGAAATCGAGATCCAGGGAGCGCTGGAGGTGAAAAAGAAATTTCCGGACACACTGCTTTTATTTGTAACGCCGCCTTCAGCAACAGTTCTGGAGGAACGTCTGCGGGGCCGGGGAACGGAAACCGAAGAGGTGATTCAGGATCGTTTGAAGCGAGCTTCAGAGGAGGCCATGTATATGGAACAGTATGATTATATTCTGGTCAATGACACTCTGGAAACCTGTGTGGAGCAGATGCATCAGCTGATTCAGTCTCAGCATGAGAAGGTCAGCGAGAACCTGGAATTTATTGAAAAGATGAAAACAGAGCTGAAACAGCTTTGAGAATAAAATTAACCCTGAAAGGAGATTCATATGTTACGTCCATCCTATACGGATTTAATTAATGTAGTAAACAGCGAGGTAGAACCGGGAGAGCAGCCGGTAGTACAGAGCCGGTATTCTATCGTTCTGGCAACTGCTAAGAGAGCAAGACAGATTATTGCCGGTGAGGATCCCATGGTTCCGGCAGGCCCGGGCAAAAAGCCGCTTTCTGTTGCAGTTCAGGAGCTTTATATGGGCAAGGTGAAAATTGTAGGCGATGACGGCGAAGAGGAGGAGGAGGAAAACAAAAACGCTGCTGAGGCGGCAGAGCTTTCTTCTGAAACCGCAGAAGCAGAGGAAAACGCATAGGAGCATATATTACAGCAAGAAGAGAACAGAGCCGGCAGTGAACGGCTCTTTTCCATAACAGCGGGAGATTTCTATGAAAATATTGTGTGTGTCACTGGGATGTGACAAGAATCTGGTAGATACAGAGATGATGCTGGGGCTTTTGAACCGGGACGGATATACCTTTACAGATGATGAGCAGGAAGCAGATATTATTGTGATCAATACCTGCTGCTTCATTAATGATGCAAAGGAAGAGAGTGTCAATACCATTCTGGAGATGGCGGAGCTGAAAAAGACAGGAACCTGTAAGGCTTTGATTGTGACCGGCTGTATGGCTCAGCGGTATCAGCAGGAGATTCTGGAGGAGATTCCGGAGGTAGATGGGATTTTAGGAACCTCCACCTATGATGAGATCTCCAATGTTTTAAAGCGGGTGCTGGGAGGAGAGGAAAGAGTTTCCTGCTTCCATGATCTGAATTGTCTTCCTCAGACAGAGACAGGGCGAATGATTACGACAGGAGGCCATTTTGCATTCCTGAAGATTGCGGAGGGCTGTGATAAGCATTGTACCTACTGTATTATTCCCAGTCTGCGGGGCAGCTACCGGAGTGTACCCATGGAAAGACTGGTAAAGGAAGCAGAGCAGCTGGCAGAGCAGGGGGTTCGGGAGCTGATTTTAGTTGCCCAGGAAACAACCCTTTACGGAGTGGATCTTTACGGGAAAAAGATGCTTCCGGAGCTGCTGCACCGTCTGGCCCAGATCCCGGGCATTTACTGGATCCGGATTCAGTACTGCTATCCGGAGGAGATTACGGACGAGCTGATTGAGGCAATCCGGTCAGAAGAAAAGGTTTGCCATTATCTGGATATTCCGATTCAGCATGCCAGTGATCGGATTTTAAAGCGGATGGGGCGCAGAACCAGCCAGGCACAGCTTCGCGAGATGATTGGACGGCTACGCAGGGAAATTCCAGACATTGCGCTGCGTACAACCATGATTGCCGGTTTCCCGGGCGAGACCGAGGAGGATCACCAGGAGGTGCTGGCTTTTGTGGATGAGATGGAATTTGAACGGCTGGGCGTATTTGCCTACTCGGCAGAGGAAGACACTCCGGCAGCCGGATTTGCGGATCAGATTCCGGAGGAGATAAAGGAAGAACGCCGGGATGAGATTATGGAGCTGCAGCAGGAGATTGCCTTTGAAAAATCAGAGTCCATGGTGGGACGTGTTCTGGATGTGATGATTGAAGGCAAGGTAGCTGATGAGGCAGCCTATGTGGGACGTACTTATATGGATGCGCCCAATGTGGACGGATATATTTTTGTAAACAGCGGTGAACTCTTTATGTCAGGAGATTTTGTCCGGGTAAAAGTAACCGGTGCTTCTGAATACGACCTGATTGGGGAGGTGTACGATGAATTTACCAAATAAGCTGACGGTTCTCCGTGTAATTCTGATTCCGTTTTTTGTAGTAAGCATGATGATAGAAAACGGAGCAAACCAGACCTTTCGCTATGTGGCTGCAGCGATTTTTATTATTGCCAGCCTGACAGACATGCTGGACGGCAAGATTGCCCGCAAATATAATCTGGTAACAAACTTTGGAAAATTTATGGATCCTCTGGCAGACAAGCTTTTAGTCTGTTCTGCACTGATCTGCCTGATTCAGCTGGGACAGCTTCCGGCCTGGATGGTGATTATCATTGTAAGCCGCGAGTTTATTATCAGTGGTTTCCGTCTGGTAGCGGCAGAGCAGGGGATTGTGATTGCAGCCAGTTACTGGGGCAAATTTAAAACCACTTTCCAGATGATTGCGGTTGTTTTAATGATTCTGAATTTCGAGGCCCTGTCTGCGGTTACTCTGATTTGTACCTGGGCAGCCCTCATTCTCACCATTATTTCACTGGTGGATTATATTGCAAAAAATCACAAAGTTCTTACAGAAGGGAAGATGTAACATGGTCGTAGAGCTGGTATCCGTAGGCACAGAGCTGCTTCTGGGAAACATTGTCAATACCAATACACAATATCTGGCGGAGCAGTGCGCCCTTCTGGGGCTTTCCCTGTACCATCAGTCTGTAGTGGGAGATAACCATGACCGTCTGGCTGAGGTTGTAAAGACAGCTCTTGGCAGATCCGATGTGGTGATTCTGACCGGGGGACTGGGCCCCACAGAGGATGATCTGACAAAGGAAGTCTGCGCAGAGGTTATGGGATATAAACTGGTGGAGGATCCTCATACAAGAGAGCATCTGGAGCAGTTTTTCAAGAACAATATCTATAAAGAAATTCCGGACAACAACTGGAAGCAGGCCATGGTGCCGGAGGGAGCTTTGATTCTGGATAATCACAATGGCATGGCGCCGGGATTGATTCTGGAAAAAGACGGGAAGACAGCTATCCTCCTTCCGGGACCGCCGGCAGAGCTGTATCCTATGTTTAAGGAGCAGGTATATCCCTATCTGCAGAAACAGCAGCCGGAGATGATTCGTTCCGCAGTGGTTAAGATTTGCGGTATGGGTGAGAGTCAGGTGGAGGATAAGCTTCTGGATCTCATCAGCAGTCAGACCAATCCCACCATTGCTACCTATGCGAAAACAGGCGAGGTTTCTGTGCGTGTGACTGCTCGTGCAAAGACAGAAGAAGAGGCAAAGACACTGGTAAAGCCTGTGGTGAAGGAAATCAAGAACCGGCTGGGAGACTGTGTTTATTCTGTAAAGGAAAGAGAAACTCTGGAGGAGGCAGTGGTAAAGCTTCTGCATAAATATGAGCTGACTGTCACAACTGCAGAGTCCTGCACCGGCGGACTTCTTGCGGGACGTCTGGTGAATGTGCCGGGAGCCTCAGAGGTATTCCGGGAGGGATTTATTACCTACTCAAACAAGTCAAAACGAAAATATCTGGAGGTCAGCAAAAGTACTTTGAAAAAGTATGGGGCTGTAAGTCCCCAGACAGCCAGGGAAATGGCAACCGGCGGCGTATTTGCCACAGACAGCGATGCCTGCGTGGCAGTGACGGGAATTGCCGGACCGGATGGAGGCACAGAGGATAAGCCGGTAGGCCTTGTCTATATTGCTGCCTATATGAAGGATAAGGTGAAGGTAGAAGAATACCGGTTTAAAGGAAACCGGGCGAAAATCAGAGAGCAGGCAGTGGTGAAGGCGCTGGATCTTCTCCGCCGCTCGATTCTGGAGAATTACCGATAAAACGGGAGGAACAGGGTATTATGGCATATACATGGAAAAAACAGGCATCTTCGGCCTATGGTCTTTCTCTGACACAGCTGGTGCTGAATGCAGTTATGTTTGCAGAGGAGCTTCCGGAGCAGTATGAGGACTGGATGGATTATCAGAAGCAGACGGACAGGCGGGTGATTCTGCTCATAAAAGAGTTTCTGGACGGACAGGATATTTTGGACGAGGTAAAGGCTCTGCGCTGTCAGGCGGAAAAGGAAATGAATACAGTAATCTCCTATACAGATGCTTTTCTGGTGTATGAATATGCATTAAACCGGCTGGAACGCCGCTTTTGCCCGGATATGCCGGATGTCACCGTAAAAGAGCAGGAGTTGGTTTCGCAGCTGATTGCCTATATTTTTGGCGGAGAGGACAGCAATGCTGTCAATATGCGGATTCAGGAGGTGGTATCACAGCTTCCTGTGCGTTTCACACGGCAGAAATATTACAGCATGGTCAAGGATTCCCTTCAGGCTTACGCAGGCGCGTACAGGGATACCCTGGATCATATGATGTATATGCTTTCCACTGGCAGTATGACGGAAAGGGATTGTGAGGACGACAGTTTTCAGTTCCTGAATCAGCTGCTGAAGAATTTGCAGGAGATTTCTTTTAAAACCATGGATGCCGACACCTATCACATGGCGTGCGGCAAAACACAGGAAGCAGGCGTCATGCTGCGCGCTTTGGCAGATTACTGTCAGAGTGAAGCGGAAATTTTGAACAGCCTTTATGTGCTTTGCCTGACTCGAGAGGATGCCATGCGCAACGTAGGAGAGGAGAAGCAGGCGTTCCGGATCCTGGCAGAATTCTGCAGAATCTGTGAAGGCCGGGAACAGAGGGAACCTGAGGAATGGGAGGATCAGCTTTCCGGTCTGGAGGAAATGCTGGAGTCGGTAGAAGGACTTCAGGAAGAATATTATGACCGCTATCTCCGGCTGGAGCAGCCGCCTTTTTCTGAGACAGATGAAAGCGATGAGGCAAAACGAAGCAGATGGGTCGATATGCTTTTGGCAGGAAGTACTTTTGTTATGCCAGAGAAGCAGGCAGATCAGAGTATTGTAAAGGAAGAGGATATCGAGGAGGCCATGAAGGCATACATAGCTGTTATGGATCCGGTTTTGACCTCTGTTCAGAAGCCGGTAGCCCGGGCGATTATGGCAACCAGCCTTTCCATCCTTCCTGTATTTTTCAACTCTGCGGAGGAAATTCACAATTATATTGAAAACAGCCTTGGCAGCTGTACAGATCCTTTTGAAAAGGCAACCTGTATGGAACTGCTTCAGCAAATTATGGAGAATTAATCTATGCGCTGGTATAGCCATCTGTATGTTGGTGAAAAAGCCGGAAAAAGGCGGTTTTCCATTATCCAGGGAATCCGGGAGGGAAAACTGCAGCCGGAGGTTTATGTGATTACACCGCCGCAGAACGGGAATAATATTCTTGATATTTATCCTGCTCCCATGCTTCTTCTCCCGCCCTACCGGGACGAGGATATGGAGATTCTGGGAATTGCAGTTACTTACTGGGAAGCCCTGGAGGTAGTGCGGCAGATGGTTGAGGACATGTACCGTTGCTGTGGGGAAAGGCTGAATCTGCAGGAATTCCTGCATTGCAGTGCGGACGGAGACGAAAATAGAAACAGTTGGGAATGATTGCATGTTAGGGATTTTTTTAGGAATCTTAAAATGGCTGGGGATTTTGCTCCTGGTGCTCCTGGGACTGGTTCTGACTGTCCTTCTGGCAGTTCTCTTCGTTCCTGTCCGCTACGAAGCAGAGGGAAGCTTCAGAGGAGAGCTGCTGGCAAAGGGACAGATCAGCTGGCTGTGGCGTTTATTTTCTATCCAGGCAGTTTATGATGGAGATACAGAGGTGTCTCTGCGGATTTTCGGAGTAAAGCCGGGCAGAAAAAAAGAGACAGCAGAGAGAACGGAAAAAACGGAGACTCCAGATCCTGTGGTGACAGGAAGCGGGAAGCGCCCGGAGGAAGAAGTGCCGGTATACGAAAGTCGCTCCAAGGCAGAGGTACCGGCGAGTGAGAAACACCAAGGGACAGAGGAAGGGATAAAGGAGAAAGTACCGGCGGCAGGAACAAAAAATGCGAAGAACGGACAGAAGAAAAAACGCGTCCGTCAGAGTCTGTTTCAAAAAATAAAAGTTACATTTCAGAGGATCTGTGGTAAACTGAAGACAGCAGAAGAGAGATGGCAGAAGCTTATGGAGTTTCTGGAAAAAGAAGAAAATAAGAATACCTTCCGTCTTCTGAAAAGACAGGTGATCCGCTTTTTTAAGCACGTTCTTCCAGGAAAGGTTTCCGGAACCGTTCGGTTTGGATTTGAGGATCCCTATACTACAGGAAGAATTCTGACTTATATCAGTCCATTTTACGGATGGTACGGGAGAACGATTCAGGTGATTCCTGTATTTGACGAACAGGTTCTGGACGGAGAGCTTTCTCTGAAAGGCCGTATTCGGATTGCCACCCTGCTTTTTATTGGATTTCAGGTGTGGCGGGACAAAAATTTCAGAACACTGCTGAAGCGATGGCAGGCAGCATATTAAGGAGGCAGTAGTATGGCAGACAATCATTTTGCGGCAACGGTAGAATCCCTGTTTCGGGGAATGGATCAGTTTGTTACAACGAAAACCGTAGTGGGAGAGGCGGTAAAGATTGATGATGCAATTATTCTTCCGCTGGTAGATGTAACCTGCGGTATGGCAGCGGGTTCTTTTGCAGACAATGCCAAGCAGAACGGCGGCGGCGGTATGAGCGCCAAAATGAGCCCCAGCGCTGTGCTTGTGATTCAGAACGGCGTTACCAAACTGGTTAATATTAAGCAGCAGGACGCAGTGACAAAGGTACTGGACATGGTTCCTGACCTTGTGAATAAGTTTACGGGAAAGAAAAGAGAAGAGATTTCTCCGGAAGTAATGGAAGCGGCAGAGGAAATGGCAGCCGGAGACGGAGAAAAATAATCCTTTCCAAAAAGGAAGATTTTTGGAAAGGTGCAGAAGAGCACATACAGAGAAGAAGCGCATCTATCTGGGACAGCGGCATAGAATGAAATATAGCTGGTTTTGAGGAGTGAGCCTGTGAAACGAGTATTCGGACTTATGCTGTTTTGTTTCGGAATGGGGATGACGCTTCTTTTATTTATTCCTGAGACCCTGACTACTCTGATTTTTATTATCGGATGCCTGGCTCTGGGATATCATCTGTTTTGCTGTTAGCATAAAAAACCCATAAACGCAAAGAAACGCGTCGAAAAGACGCGTTTTCTGCAATGTTCATTATTATGCTCTCTCAACTAAGCCGGAACGTAAGCAAGAAGTACATACATACATCTTTTTAGCGCCGCCGTTAACCTTAACCTTAACAGATTTAACGTTTGCTTTCCAGATCGCATTGGATCTTCTATGAGAGTGGCTCACATTATTACCGAAGTGAGCAGCCTTTTCACAGATTGCACATTTAGCCATGATTGCACCTCCTTAACCGGTACTTGATTTCCCAGCGGGAAACCACAACAAATGTATGATACCAGATACTTATGGATTTTGCAAGCAGAATTTGTGAATTTCTTAAAAATAAACCTATTGAGATGGAAAAAGGCAGGAAGGAGCCGTGCTGATGGAAAGTCAGAATAGACACAGGTGCAGTCATGTGATATACTAAAGACGGTTCGCAGAAAATTTATTATTATTTTCCTATGGATTTTGGAAATGTTTTCATGAATAAAAATGGAGGGGTTCATATGAAAGGACGCATCAACAATAAGCTTGGTGAAATCCAGATCAGTTCTGATGTGATTGCCATGTATGCAGGTATGACGGCAGTAGAATGCTTTGGTATCGTAGGTATGGCGGCAGTCAGCATGAAGGATGGTCTGGTGAAGCTGCTGAAAAGAGAGAGTCTCGCCCATGGAATCAATGTAGAGGTAGAGGATAGCCGGCTTACGATAGATTTTCATGTTATTGTGGCCTATGGCGTCAGTATCTGTGCTGTTTCAGACAACCTGATGGCTACTGTAAAATACAAAGTTGAAGAATTCACCGGCATGAGCGTTGAGAAGATCAATGTTTTTGTAGAAGGTGTACGAGTGATTGATTAAGGAGGACCTACCGGTGAGTTTACAGGTGATTGATGCCGGATTGATGCAGCGGGCATTTCTGGCAGGAGCCAAGGGATTAGAGGCAAAAAAAGAGTGGATTAATGAACTGAACGTATTTCCTGTTCCGGACGGAGATACAGGAACCAATATGACAATGACCATTATGGCGGCAGCCAAGGAGGTTGCTTCCATGGAGGAACCGACCATTGACGGTCTGGCAAAGGCGATTTCTTCCGGTTCTCTGCGTGGAGCGAGAGGAAACTCAGGTGTAATTCTTTCCCAGCTTTTCCGCGGATTTGCCAAGGAGATCAAGGGTCATGAGACCATTGATGTGGATGTTTTGGCTGCTTCATTTAACCGGGCTGCAGAGACAGCTTACAAGGCAGTGATGAAGCCTAAGGAGGGCACAATTCTGACAGTTGCCAGAGGAATGGCGGACAAGGCTCTTGAGGTGGCAGAGCAGACCGAGGATATTCTGGTGTTTGCAGAAAAGGTGATTGAGCATGGAGATTATGTGCTCAGCCAGACCCCGGAGATGCTTCCGGTGCTGAAGCAGGCAGGTGTGGTGGATTCTGGCGGCCAGGGGCTGATGCAGGTCTTAAAAGGCGTTTTAGACGGCTTAAAGGGCAAAGAAGTGGATATGACAGTTCCGGGCGCAGGGGCAGCAGCTTCCTCTGGGGCAGCAGCCGGAGCTTCTGAGATTGACACAGCTGACATTAAATTCGGATACTGCACAGAGTTTATTATTAATGTGGAAAAAAACTATGACGAGGCGGAGGAGCAGCATCTTAAGGCCTATCTGGAATCCATCGGTGATTCTATTGTAGTAGTGTCCGACGATGATGTAGTGAAGGTTCATGTTCACACCAACGATCCAGGTCTTGCCATTCAGAAGGCTCTGACTTACGGTTCCCTTTCCCGGATGAAGATTGACAACATGCGGGAGGAGCACCAGGAACGCCTGATTCAGAATGCGGAGCAGGAGGCTCTTCGTCAGAAGGAAAAAGAGCAGGAGGAAAAGCAGGAACCCCGCAAGGCCAACGGCTTTATTGCTGTATCAGTCGGAGAGGGGCTTGGCGAGATTTTCCGCGGAATCGGTGTAGACTATCTGATCGAAGGCGGTCAGACCATGAATCCCAGCACAGAGGATATGCTCAATGCCATTGATCATGTGAATGCAGATACGGTTTACATTCTGCCAAATAATAAAAACATTATTCTGGCAGCAGAACAGGCTAAGTATCTGGTAGAGGACAAAGAAATTGTAGTTGTTCCGTCTAAAACGGTTCCCCAGGGAATTGCAGCTATGATTAATTTTATTCCGGATCATTCCAAAGAGGAAAATTTGGAGTCCATGACAGAGGAGATGAGCCGGATTAAAACCGGACAGGTAACCTATGCAGTCCGCAATACAGTGATTGACGATAAGGAGATCCATGAAGGGGATATTATGGGTATCGGCGATCATGGCATTCTTGCAGTCAGCCAGAGTATTGAGGAAACAGTGATCGAGACTCTTGCGGCAATGATTGACGAGGACTGCGAGCTGGTAAGCATCTACTACGGAAGCGATGTTGAGGAAGCTGACGCTGAGGCTGTTCTGGAAAAGGCTCAGGAAACATGGCCCCAGCTGGAGTTCGAACTGCAAAGCGGAGGACAGCCCATTTACTATTATCTGCTGTCTGCAGAGTAGGCGGCCTATGAACCAGGAACCAGTTACAAGTTTAAAGGGAATCGGAGAAAAGACAGCAGGACTTTTTGCGCGGCTTGGGGTTTGTACAGTGGAGGATCTGCTTCACGATTATCCCAGAGCCTATGATGCCTATGAAGAGCCGGTGCCTGTGGGAAAGCTTCAGGAAAACACCACGGCGGCGGTTGCGGGCCAGCTGTTAAAGACGCCTTCTGTCCGCCGGTTCAAAAATATACAGGTAATTGTTGCTACAGTAAAAGATATGACGGGCAGCCTGCAGCTGACCTGGTATAACATGCCCTATCTGCGGAATACTCTGCAGATGGGGCAGTTTCTGGTATTCCGGGGAAGAGCAGTGAAAAAAGGCGGACGTCTGACCATGGAGCAGCCGGAGATTTTTACGCCGGAAGCCTATGAGGCAGTCAGGGATTCCATGCAGCCCATATACGGACAGACGAAGGGACTGGGAAATAAGGCCATTGTCCGGGCTGTGGCTCAGGCGCTGGAGCAAAGGCAGCTGGAGCGGGAATATCTGCCTCCCTCTCTCCGGGAAAAATATGAGCTGGCGGAATATAATTATGCAATAGAGCATATCCACTTTCCTTCCAGCCGTCAGGAGCTCCTTTTTGCAAGAAAACGTCTTGTATTTGACGAATTTTTCTTTTTTCTTCTGGCAGTGCGGAGGCTGAAGGAAAAACGCCAGGACTGCAGGAGTTCTTTTGTTATGAGCCACGCTTCCCAGGTGGATCAGCTGATAGAAGCTCTGCCCTACAGCCTGACAGAAGCCCAGAATAAGGTTTTGAAGGAGGTCAGCCGGGATCTGGAAAGCGGTCTGGTGATGAACCGTCTGATTCAGGGAGATGTGGGCTCCGGAAAAACCATTATCGCAGTGCTGGCCCTGCTCCAGACGGCCTGTAATGGTTTTCAGGGCGCTTTGATGGCTCCTACGGAGGTTTTGGCAAGACAGCATTTTGAATCCATTACCGGGCTTTTTAAGACCTATAACATTGAAAAAACAGCAGTCCTTGTGACTGGCTCCATGACAGCAAAGGAAAAACGGACTGCCTATGAAAAAATTGCTTCTCACGAGGCAGATATTATTGTGGGAACCCATGCGCTGATTCAGGAAAAGGTTCATTATCACCGACTGGGGCTGGTGATTACAGATGAGCAGCACCGTTTCGGAGTCGGACAGAGGGAGGCTTTGGGCAGCAAGGGCCAGGAAAATGGCTCGCTTCCCCATGTGCTGGTTATGAGCGCCACACCGATTCCGCGGACTCTGGCAATTATCCTTTATGGAGATCTGGATATTTCTGTAATTGATCAGATGCCGGCCAACCGTCTGCCCATTAAAAACTGCGTGGTGAATACCGGATATCGGGAGAGGGCCTATCAGTTTATTGCAAGAGAGGTGGCGGCAGGACGGCAGGCGTATGTGATCTGTCCCATGGTGGAGGCAAGCGAAATGATTGAGGCGGAGAATGTGCTGGATTACACCAAGCTTTTACGTCAGAAGCTGCCGGAAACCATTACTGTGGAATATCTTCACGGAAAGATGAAGGGAAAAGAGAAAAATCAGATTATGGAGCGTTTTGCTGCCGGGGAAATCCAGGTGCTGGTTTCTACAACTGTAGTGGAAGTCGGCGTCAACGTGCCCAATGCCACAGTAATGATGATTGAAAATGCCGAGCGCTTCGGCCTGGCCCAGCTTCATCAGCTGCGGGGGCGGGTTGGCCGGGGAAGCCATCAGTCCTACTGCATTATGGTCAACTGCTCGGATCAGGAGGGAACTCAGGAGCGGCTGGATATATTAAACCGATCCAACGACGGCTTTTATATTGCCTCTGAGGATTTGAAGTTGCGGGGACCGGGAGACTTTTTCGGTATTCGCCAGAGCGGAGACATGGAATTCAAGCTGGCAGATATTTACACAGATGCCGGTCTGTTAAAGACTGTTTCAGAGGAAGTAAACCGGATTCTGGACGAGGATCCTACCCTGGAGGGAGAGGAATATGCGGCTTTGAAGGAGCGGCTGGAAGCCAGTCTTTCCCAGAGCTATGAGCGGCTGAATCTATAGCCAGGGAGAATTGACCGGAAGCGGGGAGACAAAAATAAAAATGTCAGACAAATTTTTTTCAAAAAAACAGTTGACAAACAGCAGACAGCGGCGTATGATAAGACCAATACAAAAAACCGATGAGAAAGAGGAGTAGGCTTAATACCGAAAATCACAGAGAGCTGCAGGCGGTGGGATTGCAGTATGGACGGATTTGCTGAATGGACTTTCGAGGGCAGCTTTGAAGCCGGAAGCGGGGCGGGATTTCCAGATAGAATTTACAGTCAGTATGGAAGCCTTTTCGTGAACGGACAGTAGGAGCTGACGGAGACCACAACCGTTATCTGGTGGCGTATATGTTTGTATACGGAGTAAGTGGGCAAAGGCCAATTTGAGTGGTACCGCGGATTTGTTAATTCGTCTCAGATACAGGAAACTGTATCTGGGACTTTTTTTATGTTCTATGATATAAAAACGCTCCGCGAGGATCAATTCTTTGTTCCCTCCCTATACCTGCATGAATCTGTTTCATTTCCCTTCGCTGACGGCAAAGCCGTAGCGGAGAAAAAACAAGAAGCGTTCAGGAGGAAAAAATGATGAGAAAACATGTTATGGCAGTAATGATGGCAGCAGCAGCGGCAATGGTAATGGCAGGATGTTCCGGAAATAACTCAGAAGCATCAAAAGGCGCTGAGACAGCAAAAACAGAGGCAGCCGGTACACAAGAGGCTGGAACAGCCCCGGAGGCAGAGGCTTATACCATTGGCATTGGACAGTTTGCAGAGCACGGCTCTTTAGACAACTGCCGCACCGGTTTTTTACAGGGACTGGAAAAAGAGGGCTTTAAAGAAGGGGAAAATCTGACGGTGCTTTATGAAAATGCCCAGACAGACGGAGGAACCTCCAGCCAGATTATGGATAATTTCCTGGCCAAGAAGGTGGATCTCATTTGCGCCATCGCAACTCCGATTGCCCAGAGTGCATACAGCGCGGCAAAGGATACCGGCGTGCCGGTTATTTATACAGCAGTTACGGATCCGGTTCTTGCAGAGCTGGCAGCAGAAGATGGAACTCCGGTGGGAAATATTACCGGTACCAGCGATAAGCTTCCTGTAGAGAATCAGCTGGAAATGATTCGCACCATGCTTCCTGATGCAAAAACCATTGGAATCATGTACAGCACCAGTGAGGTAAACTCAATTTCCGCGATTGAAGAATACAAGGAGGCAGCTTCGGAATATGGATTTGAGATTGTGGAAAGCGGCGTATCCTCTCCGGCAGATATTCCGCTGGCAGCAGATTCTCTTCTGGAAAAGGTAGACTGCATGACGAACCTGACAGATAATACGGTGGTAAGTTCCCTGCCGCTGATTCTTGATAAGGCAGGAAAGAAGGGAATTCCTGTATTTGGAAGTGAGGTAGAACAGGTAAAAGTCGGATGTCTGGCAGCTATGGGACTGGATTACATCAGCCTGGGTGAGCAGACGGGACGGATGGCAGCTCAGGTGCTTCGGGGAGAGAAAAAGGCGGAGGAAATGAAGTTTGAGGTAATCGAACAGGCAGCCTTCTATGGAAACAGCGCCGTTGCAGAAAACCTGGGAATTACGATTCCAGAAGAGTTATCCGGCTCTGCAGCAGAGATGTTTGATCAGATTGCAGCAGAATAACTGGAGACGGTCTGGTTATCAAAAAGCAGCGGTGGAAAATAAAATGTTAGGGAGAAATGCTTCATGTCTATTGTAATCGGCGTTATTGAGGAAGGTCTGATTTATGCCATTATGGCTCTGGGCCTGTATATTACCTACAAAATTCTTGATTTTCCGGATCTGTCCGTAGACGGAACCTTTCCCATGGGAGCGGCAGTGACGGCCATGGTGATTTTAAAGGGAGTGCATCCGGCAGCTGCGCTGTTTATAAGCTTTTTTGCGGGAATGGCGGCAGGGTGCATTACCGGTCTGATTCATGTAAAGCTGAAGGTGCGGGATCTGCTGTCTGGAATTATTGTAATGACGGCTCTCTACTCAGTCAATCTGAGGATTGCAGGCAAATCCAATCTGCCGATTTTCAGCAAGGAGACGATTTTTGGCAACAGCTTTTTGAACACGGCGGTACCGGAAGCCTTAAAGCCCTGGACTGTAAGTATCCTTCTTCTGGTGATTGTGGGAATTTGCAAGGTGCTTTTGGATCTGTTTTTAAAGACCAGAGCCGGATATCTTCTGCGGGCTGCAGGAGATAATGAGGTTTTGGTAACCTCTCTGGCAAAAAACAAGGGAACAGTTAAAATTATTGGTCTGGCTCTGGCCAATGGCTTTGTGGCTTTGTCCGGCAGTGTTTACTGTCAGCAGAAGGGATTTTTTGAAATCAGCACTGGAACGGGAACCATGGTCATCGGTCTTGCCAGCGTGATTATCGGAACGAAGCTTCTGAAACGGTTTGGCGCAGTGAAGACCACCACCGCTGTTGTTTTCGGTTCCATCGTTTATAAGGGCTGCGTATCTGCGGCTATTGCTCTGGGCATGGCTGCTTCGGATTTAAAACTGATTACAGCAGTACTGTTTCTGGTTATCCTGGTTGCCAGCAATCAGAAGGAGAGGAGAAAAGCCCATGCTTGAGTTAAATCATATTCAAAAATATTATAATACCGGTACAGTCAATGAAATGCGTCTGTTTGATGATTTTTCCCTGACAATCGGTGACGGAGAATTTGTGTCTGTAGTAGGATCCAATGGTTCTGGTAAAACCTCTCTCCTGAATCTGATTTGCGGAAGCATTCCTCTGGATGCCGGCTCTATCCGTATCGGAGAAAAGGATATTACCCATATGCCGGAATATAAGCGGCAGAGGCGGATTGGCCGGGTTTATCAGAATCCGGCTATGGGAACCTGTCCGTCCATGACCATTCTGGAGAATATGGCACTGGCAGACAACAAGGGAAAGCCCTTTAATCTGCTGCCAGGAACCAACCGGCAGAGGATTGACTTTTATCGCGAACAGCTAAAAAGCCTGGGACTGGGCCTGGAGGATAAGCTTCATGTGAAGGTCGGTGTGCTCTCCGGCGGACAGCGGCAGGCCATGGCGCTTTTGATGTCAACCATGACGCCGATTGAGTTTTTGATTCTGGATGAGCACACGGCAGCACTGGATCCGAAGACGGCTGAAATTATTATGGAATTGACGGATCAGGTGGTAAAAGAAAAGCATTTGACAACCATCATGGTAACTCATAACCTCCGCTATGCGGTAGAATACGGCAGCCGTCTCATTATGATGCATCAGGGAGAAGCAATTATGGATAAGGGCGGAGAAGAGAAAAAAGTTCTGCGGATTGAAGAGATCCTGGATAAATTCAATGAAATCAGCGTAGAATGCGGCAATTAGCGAAAATTTAGAATAGTTTTATACTCTTTATGCACTTCTTATGGTATACTTATTAAGTGAGGCAGTTTTCTCACTGAGGAGTCTGCCTGAAAGGGGTGCATTTTTTATGAAATTAAAAACACGCCTCGCCATTGCATTTCTCACCTTCAGCCTGCTCCCCATTGTGTTTGTAGGCATGGTGATTTCCATGGGACAGCTGTTTGTGCTTCACCAGTTTAACCGGTTTGGTCCGGAGGTCCGGGCCGTGATGATACAGATGTTGGTAACTGGTGTGATGATTCTGATTTTTGTATGCGCAGCGCTGACGCTCTGGGTGTACCGTTCTGTTTTGCGGCCCTTAAGCAAGCTGCAGGAGGCTACGAGAAAGATTCGGGACGGCAATCTGGACTTTACCCTGGAAGTGGAGGAGGATGACGAGATTGGAGAGCTTTGTCAGGATTTTGAGGAGATGCGTATTCGCCTGAAGGAGAATGCGGAGGAAAAAATTCAGTATGATATCGAAAATAAGGAACTGATCAGCAACATCTCCCACGATTTAAAAACGCCGATTACAGCAATCAAGGGTTATGTGGAGGGCATCATGGATGGCGTGGCCTCTTCCCCGGAAAAGCTGGACAAGTATATCCGAACGATCTACAACAAGGCCAATGACATGGATCGGCTGATTGATGAGCTGACCTTTTACTCCAAGATTGATACCAACAAGATTCCCTATGAGTTCAATAAGATCAATGTAAACAGCTATTTCGGAGACTGTGTGGAGGAAGTAGGACTGGACATGGACTCCAGGAACATTGAGCTGGGGTATTTTAACTATGTCAGTGATGATGTAGTTGTGATTGCCGATGCGGAACAGATGAAGCGGGTGATCAACAATATTATCAGCAATTCTGTAAAATATATGGACAAGCCCAAGGGGATTATCAATATTCGGATCAAGGATGTAGGAGATTTTATCCAGATCGAGATTGAGGATAACGGGCGAGGCATTGCAGCTAAGGATCTGCCGTGTATTTTTGACCGGTTTTACCGCACAGATTCTTCCCGGAATTCGTCACAGGGAGGAAGCGGAATCGGACTTTCCATTGTCCGCAAAATTGTGGAGGATCATGGAGGCCGGATATGGGCCACCAGCAAGGAAGGCATGGGCACAGAGATGCACATTGTGCTGAGAAAATATCAGGAGGTATTACAAAGTGAGTAGGATCTTGATCATTGAGGATGAGAGCAGCATTGCAGAGCTGGAAAAAGATTATCTGGAGCTGAGCGGTTTTGAGGTGGCTTTGGAGGAGGAAGGAAACCAGGGGCTGAAGCGGGCTCTGGAAGAGGATTTCGATCTTCTGATTCTGGATCTGATGCTTCCGGGATTGGATGGATTTGAGATCTGTCGGAGATTTCGGGAGGTAAAGAATACCCCTATTATTATGATTTCTGCCAAAAAAGAAGACATTGACAAAATCCGCGGCCTGGGTCTGGGCGCAGATGATTATATGACAAAGCCCTTCAGTCCCAGTGAGATGGTGGCCCGTGTAAAGGCTCATCTGGCCCGGTATGAGAGATTGATTGGCAGTGGAAGTCCGGAAAATGAGATTATTGAAATCCGTGGCCTGAAGATTGACAAGACGGCCAGAAGGGTGTGGATCAACGGGGAAGAGAAGAATTTTACCACCAAGGAGTTTGACCTTTTAACCTTCCTGGCCCAGAATCCCAACCATGTTTTTACCAAGGAGGAGCTGTTTTCCAAAATCTGGGATATGGAATCCATTGGTGATATTGCAACCGTGACGGTGCATATTAAGAAAATTCGGGAAAAGATCGAGTTCAACACAGCAAAGCCCCAGTATATTGAAACCATCTGGGGAGTGGGGTATCGGTTTAAGGTATAAAAGCGCCGGAGCTTTCTATTTCAAACAGAATAAAGAATACAAAAGCCGCATCACCAGAGGAATAGCTGATGATGCGGCTTTTTGACTGCCTGCAGGCAGAACTTTGCGAATTGGGGATTATCTTAAAATTACGCAGTAATCCTCGCCAGCGGTTCCATCCAGCACATAATAGGCAGCCGCTTCCTCCATATTCACATAAATTTGGATTTCTCTGGCTGTATAGCCCTTCTGTTCCATATCTTTTTTAACAGCATCCTCCACATCCTTTGGACTTAGCTGAAGACCATTGCACTGAAAGCACAGAGACAGAGCCGCCGGCTTTTTTTGAGCTTCCATCGCCTTCTCTGCCTTTTCTTCCTGTTTTAATCCTTCTCTTGCCAGAGCCTCTGCTGTCTTTACAGAAGCCTTGTTTCCTGTATATTTTCTTACCATGATGTCTGTTTCTCCTTTTTGTCAGTATTTAAACGCGCAGGTATAAATATATCTCATTACAGAGAAAAGATCAACCGGCTTCTGGCGGTTTTGTTTAATTCTGGAAGTTTATCATCTGTTCTTTTGTAAGAGGATAGGAATACAGTGTATTTCCATCCAGATTACAGCGGTGCATATCCACGGCGCTGATGCACTGATTTTCATAGGTTGTATAATAATAAATTCCCCGGTCGGTGTTGATACAGGAGGTATAACCAGTAATTTCGTAGGATCCGTCATCTAGGCGGACACAGCCCCTCTGCTGCTCTACAGAGCCAAGAATATGGAAAAACTGGCTGATGCTTTCTAATTCACTGTCTCCGGATACGGAATTAAGCTTTACATAGGCGGCCCGGACAAATCTAGAGGCAGAGGATAAATCGCCGGGAAGTCCGATGGCCCCCATGCCTTTGCAGTAAGGGCGCAGTTCTACCTGGCCAAATCGGTTTTCCGGAGAATAACAGGTCAGATTGATAAATTCTGTCAAGTGAATCATGTGGTAGTCAAAGCAGGGGTTATTGGTAAGAACTCCTACCGGGTTTTCGTAGATTTTTAACCCGCTTTTTACACACTCTACTGTAATAGAAGCGTCTTTGTCAGAAATCATCCAGTGCAGAGGAGAGAGAGGAAGCTGGTCTGCAAAGTTTTCCTTCCATAGATTTATCTCCGACAGGCAGCGGTGAACCTCAGACAGAGTCTTGCACTGACCAAGAAGCCAGGGAATCAGTTCAAAGGGAGCAATGTTGATTTTTTCCGGATCTGCCGGGAAGTAATGTGCATTTCCCGGGAAATTTAATCCGGCTACAGCCAGTCCCCATTCATTGGCTGCCTCGTAATACAGAGGGTAACCATCCATAACAGTAGCCATTCCGATGATTGCTCCGTGGCTGGACAGAGTTTTCCCGTTTCGGAAGTGGAGGGGGAAATTCCTTGGGGTAACGGTAACGGTTTCCTGATAGGAGTATTCTAAATCCAGAGTTCTTCCAAAATAATGATCTTTTGTTTGATAAGTGACTGCTGTACACATAAGCATTTCCTCCATTCATCCTTGTTAGAATAGAACATGATAGAATTATATCATAAATGGCTTATAAAAAAACAGAAAAATCCATACAGTCTGTTTGACATTCCCATTTATTTATGATAGTATTATTCTTCGTATACTATGAGAGGATTCAGGGGATTCACTTGAACCCTCTCAATTTAGTTTTGAGATTGGAAACCTCTGCCTGGGGCAGAGATCGTTAAAGGAGAAAATATAGAATGGAATCAGTGAGATTTGAAGATTTACAGTTAGACGACCGGATTTTGCGGGCAGTTGCAGATATGGGTTTTGAAGAGGCATCCCCGATTCAGGCAAAGTCTATTCCTGTACAGCTGGAGGGCGTGGATATGATTGGTCAGGCGCAGACTGGTACAGGAAAAACAGCAGCCTTTGGAATTCCCCTTCTGCAGAAAATTGATCCGAAAAACAAAAAGCTGCAGGCGGTAGCTCTGTGTCCCACCAGAGAGCTGGCCATCCAGGTGGCAGAGGAGATCCGCAGTCTGGCAAAGTATATGCATGGCATCAAGGTCCTTCCGATTTACGGAGGACAGGATATTGTACGTCAGATTAAGGGTTTGAAGGACGGCACCCAGATTATTATCGGAACTCCGGGCCGGGTGATGGATCATATGCGCCGGAAAACGGTAAAGTTTGATCAGGTACATACAGTGATTATGGATGAGGCAGATGAGATGCTGAACATGGGCTTTCTGGAAGACATGGAAACTATTTTAAGTCAGCTGCCGACAGAGCGTCAGACGATTATGTTTTCTGCAACCATGCCGCCGGAAATCCAGAAAATTGCAGAAAGCTTCCAGAAGGATCCTCAGGTGATCCGGGTGGTAAAAAAAGAGCTGACGGTACCGAAGGTGACGCAGTATTATTATGAAGTAAAGCCCAGAACCAAGGTGGAGGTTATGTGCCGTCTGCTGGATCTGTATGCGCCCAAGCTGTCTGTGGCATTCTGCAACACAAAAAAGCAGGTAGATGAGCTGGTAGACGAGCTTCAGGGACGGGGCTATTTTGCAGAAGGACTCCACGGAGATCTGAAGCAGATCCAGAGAGACCGGGTTATGAACAGCTTCCGGAACGGACGCACGGAGATTCTGGTGGCTACGGATGTGGCAGCCCGTGGAATTGATGTAGATGATGTTGAGGCAGTGTTTAACTACGATATTCCTCAGGATGATGAGTATTATGTACACCGGATTGGACGAACCGGCCGGGCCGGACGAACCGGAATTGCGTTCAGCTTTGTTGTAGGGCGGGAGGTCTATAAACTGCGGGACATTCAGCGGTACTGCAAGACAAAGATTATTCCTCAGGCAGTGCCGTCTCTGGATGATATTACAGAGATTAAGGCAGAGAAGATTCTGGAACAGGCAGGCTGTGTGATGAATGAGATGGATTTAAGCCCGATCGTTCACATTCTGGAAAAGAAGCTGCTGGAGGAGGATTATACCTCGTTAGAGCTGGCGGCAGCGCTTTTACGGATGCATATGGGCGAAAGTAATGAGGATATTATCATTGACAGCCGGCCGGCACGCTCCCTGGATGATCTGGATTCCTGGGGCGGAAAAGATCAAAGAGGACGCCGGGACGGACGTTATGGCCGTGGACGGGATGCAAGAGGCCAGCGGAGCGGCCGTGGCGGACGGGGACGGAGCCAGGACAATGGAATGGCAAGGCTTTTCCTGAATGTAGGACGGGATCAGAACATTAAGCCGGGAGACGTGCTGGGAGCCATTGCCGGAGAATCCGGTATTTCCGGACGGATGATTGGAAGCATTGATATGTACGATAAATACACTTTTGTAGAGGTTCCGGAGGACTGTGCCGGAGAAGTGCTGGAGTGTATGAAGCGAGTGAAAATCCGCGGAAAAAATGTGCGGATGGAGCTGGCAAACGAGAAATAAAATACCTGTTGTGGATTTTTTTATGAACCTGCGTTATAATAACGGCAGGTTCATTTTTTATGCCATAGGAAAGTGTGTCCTATGACATAAAAACGCTCCGCGAGGATCGCCATGCGGTGGAAGAGAATTTTGTTGCAGAAGCGACCCGCCGCAGGCGGAGAAGCTCGCGAGCTTCTTTTTAATATAAACGCAGGAGGTATTTCTATGATTATTCAAAGCACCAGAGTCTGGATCTGCGGGCAGTTTATGCCTGCGCAGCTGGAGGTACAGGGGGAAAAAATTGCGGGAGTTCATGCTTATCAGTCACATCCGGCGGATGTAGATTATGGCAGTAAACGGATTCTGCCGGGATTTATTGATGTTCATACACATGGGGCTTATGGATTTGATACGAATGATGCTGAGCCGGAGGGACTTCGGGACTGGATGGCTCGGATTCCAGAGGAGGGAGTTACCTCTATTCTTCCTACGACAGTAACTCAGATGCCGGAGGTTCTGACAAAGGCAGTTGCCAATGTAGCAAAGGTTGCAGAAGAGGGCTATGAGGGGGCCGAGATCCTTGGCATCCATTTTGAGGGACCATATCTTGACATGGATTACAAGGGCGCTCAGCCGCCGGAAGCAATTGCTGTTCCTACGGTAGAGCAGTTTTCCATGTATCAGGAAGCAGCGAAGGGTATGATTCGGTATATTACCATGGCTCCAGAGCATGATCCGGACTTTGCTCTGACCAAATACTGTCATGATACAGGCGTTGTTGTCAGCATGGGCCATTCTTCTGCAACCTATGAGGAGGCTTTGCTGGGGATCGCCAACGGCGCTACTTCCATGACTCATGTATACAACGGAATGACACCCTATCATCACAGAAAGCCGGGACTTGTGGGAACGGCTATGCGGGTGCGTGACATTTACGGTGAGATTATCGGAGACGGACAGCACAGCCATCTGGCTGCTTTGAATAATTACATGACAGCTAAGGGACGCGATTACGGAATTCTCGTTACAGACTCTCTTCGGGCAAAACACTGTCCTCCGGGAGGCGATTACGAGCTGGGCGGCCATTCCATAGAGATTCGTGAGAACGGACTGGCTTATCTGAAAGGAACAGAAACCATTGCCGGAAGCACCCTTTATATGAACCGCGGACTGCGGATTATGGTTGAGGACGCTCTGATTCCTGTAGATGCGGCAATCAATGCCTGCACCATTAACCCGGCCAGATGCCTGGGCGTAGATGACAGAAAGGGCAAGCTGGTAGCCGGTTACGATGCGGATATTGTGGTTCTGGAGGATGATTATCAGGTGCTTCAGACATACTGCCGCGGAAAGGCAATGCTGTAAGGCAGGGGGAAAAGAGAATGGCAGACAGAATGTATCAATTTGGTTTCATCGGCATGGGCAATATGGGCTATGCCATTTTAAAGGGACTTCTGGGGGTATACAGTCCAGAGAAGATCACCTTTTCTGCAAGAAATCAGGAAAAGATTCAGGATATTGCAGCCAGGACAGATGTAAAGCCTTCTGAGAATAACCGGGCCTGCGCTTCCTCCTGTAAATATCTGGTGCTGGCAGTGAAGCCGCAGCAGCTGGATGCAGTGATGGAAGAAATTCGTGATGCGGTGGATGAAAGTCAGATTGTGATTTCCATTGCGCCTGGGATTACGATGGAAAATCTCCGCAAGAGATTTGGAAAGCCTTGCCGGATTGTTCGGGCTATGCCCAATACTCCTGCGCTGGTAGGTGAGGGAATGACCGGGGTTTCTTATGATTCCGAAGAGCTTTCTCAGGAGGAAATTCAGGTAATTCATCAATTTTTCCAGTCCTTCGGCCGGATAACTGTGGTGGAGGAAAAACTGATGGATGCTGTGGTCTGTGCCAGCGGAAGCTCTCCTGCTTATGTATACATGTTTATGGAAGCGCTGGCAGACAGTGTGGTAAAATACGGAATTCCCAGAGCTGCAGCCTATGAGCTGGTTGCTCAGACCGTGCTTGGTAGTGCCAAAATGGTGCTGGAGACAGGAGAACATCCAGGACTTTTGAAGGATAAGGTCTGCTCACCGGGAGGAACTACCATTGCCGGGGTGGCTGCTTTAGAAGAGAACGGACTGCGGGGAGCGGTATTCCATGCTACAGATGCCTGCTACGAGAAGTGTACGAAGATCAAATAAACAAAAGTAGAGTAGATGTTTCAGAAAAGAGGATGGGATGATGGAAGAAAAAAACAAAGAAGGGCAAAACCAGATTCCGGCGGTGATTCGTCTGGATCGTCAGTTAAAATATACAGGAACGATTTTAAAGATTTATGAAGATACGGTAATGGCCAATGGTCACGAGGCTCACTGGGATTTTATACATCATGACGGAGCTGCTGCTGTAGTTGCTGTGGATGATGAGGGATACCTTCTGATGGTTCGCCAGTACCGCAATGCTCTGGATCGGGAGACTCTGGAGATTCCGGCAGGAAAGCTGGATGCGCCTGGAGAACCGAAAATTGAGTGTGCTTACCGGGAACTGGAGGAGGAGACTGGTTATCGCTGCGAGCATCTGGAATACCTGATGAGCATGAATACAACTGTGGCCTTCTGTGACGAATTTATTGATATTTTTGTTGCAAGAAATTTGATTCCTTCCAAACAGAATCTGGACGAGGACGAGGTGATTCACGTAGAGCGCTGGAAACTGGAGGATTTGCTGGAACTGATTTATTCAGGAAAAATGACAGATGCAAAAACAACGGCGGCGATTCTCGCTTATGCCAGAAAATACGGAAAATAAGTCTTCCTCTGTCATAGACCGGCGTTTTTCTGCGTACATATAGAAAAAAACGGCGGTGAGAGAGACGAAACGCAGATATGCTCTGTTTTTCTGGCTGGCAGCCGGCTGGCTCCTGGGAGCAGTGGGAGTCAACCGGCTGTTTGCTTCTGGGCTGATTAACGGTCAGGCTCTTTATGGTTTTGTGACAGACGGATGGATTGGAGCCATAGAAGGACAGAAGGCGGCAGTCTATCGGATTGCGGCAGTCCGAGTGGCGCAGACAGTGGCAGCTGCAGGAATCTGCAGGAGCAGAATGCAGAATTTTGGAATACCATTTCTTCTTGTCTTAACAGGCTTTGCAGGCAGTACTGCGCTGGTAGTTTTTACCTGGTGCAGAGGACTGGAGGGAATGTGGTGCTTTCTGGTATCCGGCTTTCCCCATCAGCTGTTTTATCTGGCAGCCTGGGGACTGTTGGCTTATCGATACGGGTATGGTCTTTCCGCACGCAGAGGAAGGTTCTGGAGTGCGGTAATCAGTCTTACTGCCGGGGGTATACTGGCAGAAATCCGCCTGAATCCTCTGTTTTTGAAACTGCTGTAATAATCCAAATACTCCTATGAAAAAACTTTTTTTGTTTTTTTACAACATATTGAAGCCGGAAACAACGGCGCTCCATATGTTGTATTTTTTTATGTTAAGCATCAAAAAAGCAGAGGAAAAGTGGGAAAAATGTGTTTGATTTTATGATAAAATGCGGATATAATGGTACACACATGAGAAAAATACGGTAATTTTGGACGAAAGAGAGTTTGAGGAAGATTGGAATGACAGAAGAAATAGATGCTTTTATTGACTATTTGCAGCAGGTGAAAAAATCATCGGTCAATACGACCATGTCTTATCGAAGGGATTTGACTCAGTTATGGGAGTATCTGAAACAGCAGGGGATTGACGAACCTTCCCGGGTGACAAAGACCAGTCTGAATTCTTATATTTTATATCTGGAGGGGCAGGGGAAAGCTTCTACAACGATTTCCCGTGTCGTTGCATCGATGAAATCTTTTTTTCATTATGAGATGATTCAGGGAAACATCAGAAAGGATCCGGCCGAGTTTTTAAAAACCCCGAAGATCGAAAAGAAAGCGCCGGTTTTTTTGACCGTAGAGGAGGTAGACCGCTTTTTACAGCAGCCCAGCGGAGATTCTCCCAAGGAGGTTCGGGACAAAGCTATGCTGGAGCTTTTATATGCTACCGGTATTCGGGTTTCTGAACTGATTGGGCTGACTATGGAGGATGTGAATCTGGGAGTAGGCTTTATTATCTGCCGGGACGGACAGAGAGAGCGGATGATTCCCTTTGGCAAAGCGGCAGGAGAATCCTTGAAGCATTACCTGGATACAGCTCGGGTACGGCTGCTGAAGGGAAAGGGATCTCCCTGGCTGTTTACCAACTGTAGCGGCAGTCCCATGTCACGTCAGGGCTTTTGGAAGATTGTAAAGTACTACGGCGAGAAGGCCGGGATTGAGACAGATATTACTCCCCACACTCTGCGCCATTCCTTTGCAGCCCATCTAATCAGCGGAGGCGCGGATCTCCAGGCAGTGCAGACTATGCTGGGCCATGCGGATCTTGCTACCACCCAGGCTTATATTACTTATTTGCAAAAAGATCCTCTGAGAAAAGCCTACACAGGCGCTCATCCGAGAAAATAGCAGTTTTGGTGAATATAATATACGGAAACAGAAAATGCCTGCAGAAGGAAGGAATGAAACTATAATGGGAGAAGAACGGGAAAACAGAAAACGAAGCAGAAGACAGCGAAAGAATAAAAACCGCCGGATGACGCTCAGACAGAAGACCCTTGCGCTTCTGACCCTGGATACCATCCTTTTGATTGCCGTTTTGATTACCGGAGGTATGCTGATGGCCCGCTGGTATCGGGAAAAAAATCGCCCCCGCCTGTCAGAGCTGACTGCACCGGAGTGGTATACCCAGGACTTTCTCCAAATCAATCCCTATTCCAGACCGGGAACCAAGCGCAGGGAGATCAATCACATTGTGGTTCATTACGTTGCCAATCCGGGAACTACGGCGGCGCAGAACCGTTCTTATTTCAACAATCTGGCCAATCAGACCGGAGAAAAGGCAACCTCAGCCAGCAGCCATTATATTATCGGAATTGACGGAGAGATCCTTCAGTGCATTCCTTTAGATGAGGTGGCCTATGCCAATTATCCCCGGAATGAGGATACGGTTTCCATTGAGTGCTGCCATCCAGATGCATCGGGAGAATTTTCTTCTGAAACAATAGAAGCCTTAAAAAGGCTGACGGGATGGCTCTGCGCGGAGCTGAATCTGACAGAGAGGGATATTATCCGCCATTATGATGTGGTGGGAAAAAACTGTCCCAAGTATTATGTAGAGCATGAGGATGCCTGGAAGTCCCTGAAAAAAGAAATGGGAGAAGCAGTGAAGCAGGCAAAGCAGGAGAAACGGGACAGAGAATAGAAAGGAATCCTGAATTTATGGGAAAAGCATTATACATAGCCGAGAAGCCCAGCGTGGCTCAGGAGTTTGCCAATGCGCTGAAAATTTCGGCACGGAGATCGGACGGCTATCTGGAGTCAGATACGGCTGTTGTAACCTGGTGTGTGGGACATCTTGTTACAATGAGCTATCCGGAAGCCTATGATCCCAAATATAAACGGTGGAGTCTGCAGACCCTGCCGTTTTTGCCTAAGGAATTTAAGTATCAGGTGATTGACGGAGTGTCAAAGCAATTTCAGATTGTCAGCCGCCTGTTAAACCGAAGCGATATTGATATGATTTACATCTGCACAGACTCCGGGCGGGAGGGAGAGTACATTTACCGCCTGGTGGACCAGATGGCAGGAGTTCATGGAAAAGAGCGAAGACGGGTTTGGATTGATTCCCAGACAGAGGAGGAGATTCTTAGAGGAATCAGAGAGGCCAGAGACTGGAAAGAATATGACAATCTGGCGGCATCTGCGTACCTGCGGGCAAAAGAGGATTATCTGATGGGAATTAATTTTTCCCGTCTTCTTACATTAAAATACGGCCCTGCGATTTCTTCCTATATGAAGACAGACTGGACAGTTCTCTCGGTTGGAAGGGTGATGACCTGTGTTCTTGGCATGGTGGTTCGGAGAGAGCGGGAGATTCGCGATTTTGTAAAGACGCCCTTTTACCGGGTGATCGGAAACTTTGATATGCAGGGCATGAGCTTTGACGGAGAGTGGCGAAGTGTGGAGGGATCCCGCTATTTCCAGTCTCCCCTGCTTTATAAGGAAAACGGATTTCAAAAGCGGGAGGACGCAGAGGCGCTGATTTGTGCTCTGCAGCAGGAGACGCAGCTTCTTGCCCGCCTGATTAAGGCGGAAAAGAAGAAGGAAACAAAGAATCCGCCCCTGCTGTATAACCTGGCAGAGCTGCAGAATGACTGTTCAAAGATGTTTAAGATCAGTCCCGATGAAACGCTGAAGGTGGTGCAGGAGCTGTACGAGAAAAAGCTGGTCACTTACCCTCGTACAGATGCCAGAGTGCTTTCTACGGCTGTTGCGAAGGAGATTCACAGGAATATTGAGGGCCTTCAGCGGTTTGAGCCGGTAGGCGGCTTTGCCAGTGAGGTTCTGGCAGGGAAGGCTTTCCAGGGCATTGAAAAAACAAGGTATGTTAATGACAAACAGATCACGGATCACTATGCCATTGTTCCTACGGGACAGGGCTTTGGGGCTCTGCGCAGCTTAAATTCTCTGGGAATGAAGGTATATGAGGTGATTGCCAGAAGGTTTTTAAGTATTTTCTATCCGGCAGCAGTGTATCAGAAATATTCCCTGGAGCTGGAGGCGGATCGGGAGCATTTCTTTGCCAGCTTTAAGGTACTGACAGAACCAGGATATCTGAAGGTTGCCGCTGTTCCCAAAAGCGGAAGAAAAACGGAAGAAAATGAAAAAAAAGGCAGCAGAACCGGAGAAAATGGAAAAGAAGGCCTGGAGAGAGAGGATAAGGAGGATTCAGAGATCAATCAGAAGGATCTGGAGAATCCGGAGTTTATAGCTCGCCTGGCAGGACTGAAAAAGGGAATGGAATTCCCAGTAAACAGTCTTTCTGTTAAGGAGGGAGAAACCTCTCCGCCGAAGCGTTATTCTTCCGGTTCCATGATTCTTGCTATGGAAAATGCCGGACAGCTGATTGAGGACGAGGATCTTCGGGCTCAGATTAAGGGAAGCGGAATCGGAACCAGTGCGACCAGGGCGGAGATTCTGAAAAAGCTGGTAAATATCAAATACCTGGCCCTGAATGGAAAGACGCAGATAATTACGCCAACCCTTCTGGGGGAACTGATTTTTGATGTGGTAAACGCATCCATCCGCCAGCTTCTGAATCCGGAGCTTACTGCAAGCTGGGAAAAGGGACTGACCTATGTGGCTGAGGGAACCATTACGCCGGAGGAATATATGGAAAAGCTGGAGCGGTTTGTGGCGGGCCGGACCTATAATGTACTGAAGCTGAACAACCAGTATCAGCTGCGGGAATTTTTTGAGGCAGCAGGGAAAAACTATCCCTAAATGCGCTCTGGAAAAAGCCGGAGCGCAGATAGTAAATGAATATAAAATATCAGGAGGAGTAGAATCACATGAAGAAATCAGAAATGAAAATCAAGGATCTTTACAGTCTGGATCACACCATGGCCAAATCTTTGTTGGAGCAGTTTGAGTATCCCTGGGAGGCTCTGGCCCATATTGGGGAGTATGTGGAAAAGCTGGGAGAATCCCTGTCGAAAAATGAGTATATGAATCCGGCAAAGGGAATCTGGATTCACAAAAGCGCCAAGGTTGCGCCGACAGCAGGAATTATCGGGCCGGTAATCATCGGACCGGAGGCGGAGGTTCGCCACTGCGCTTTTATCCGCGGAAAGGTAATTATCGGATCCAATGCAGTAGTAGGCAATTCTTCTGAGCTGAAGAACGTGATTCTTTTTGATAATGTTCAGGTTCCTCATTACAATTATGTGGGAGATTCCATTCTTGGTTACAAGGCGCACATGGGAGCTGGTTCCATTACTTCTAATGTAAAGTCTGACAAGGCGTTGGTAAAGGTACATGCAGAAGACGGAGATATTGAAACAGGCTTAAAGAAATTCGGCGCTATGATTGGCGACGAGGTAGAGGTGGGCTGCGGTTCTGTGCTGAATCCTGGAACTGTCATTGGAAAGAACAGCAATATTTACCCGCTGTCCAGTGTGAGAACTTGTGTGGATGCAGGATCTATTTACAAAAAGCAGGGTGAGGTTGCAAAAAAACAGTAATAAAAAGTAATAAAAAACAGCCAGCGGGAACATTCTCACTGGCTGTTTGCGTTTTCTTATTTGGTACCGAAAATACGGTCGCCTGCATCGCCCAGTCCGGGGCAGATATAAGCTTCGTCATTGAGACAGCGATCCAGGTGTCCTACATAAATCTGGATATCGGGATGAGCCTTTCTCAGGCGCTCCAGGCCTTCCGGAGCGGCAATAATAGCCATAAACTTGATATGCTTGCCGCCATGCTGCTTAATAAAATCAACAGCTTCTACAGCGGAACCGCCAGTAGCAAGCATGGGATCCGTTACTACGATAGTGCGCTGGTCAATGGGGGTAGGAAGCTTGCAGTAGTATTCATGAGGTTCATGAGTTACCTCATCCCGGTAGAGACCAATATGTCCAACCTTAGCGCTGGGAACCAGGGCAAGGATTCCGTTTACCATGCCAAGACCGGCGCGGAGAATCGGAACAATCGCCAGCTTCTTTCCGGCAATCATGGGAGTCATACAGGTTTCAAGCGGGGTTTCTACCTCCTGATCTTCCAGAGGAAGATCCCGGAGAGCTTCATAGCCCATTAACATGGCAATCTCTTCTACCAGAGAGCGGAACTCATTGGTACCTGTCCGCTTGTCACGAAGAATCGAAATTTTGTGCTGAATTAAAGGATGATTAAAAATTACTACATTTTCCATAAATAAAATGTCCTTTCCGTTTTGTAGGTAAGCCCTGTTTATCATTTTACCAGATGAAATAACAAATAGCAAATTATTTATTCTCCGGAGTGAAAATGGCAATCACATAGTCTCCCGCTGCGTGAGAAACGGGAATAGAAACGTAAATATCTCCCTCATACTCATAGCTGAAGGACTCAGGGAAGCTGCCGTCATAGGGGAAGTCCGCTTTGCTGAAGAGATCCGTATAGTAAGCCTTGCTCCGACCGGCATTGATCTGGGCCATGGCAGATTTCAGCTCGGGAGAAGTGTTCTGGTAAATGCAGTCTGCAGAAAGCACATAGTCTGCCAGAACCGCCGGATCTGTCAAATAGGGAAGATCCAGACTGGATGCACTGCGGACATCAATGGTATTGGTGTAAAACAGATTCGAGGGATGGGCGCCCCCGGATACGGTAAGGGAACCAGTATAGGTCAGGGTAATGCGGCTTCTGTCTGCAGATATCACCTTACACTGGATATTCAGAGTGTCCTTTGCCTCATCAATATCATAGGCATCTACAATGGATAGGGCATTCTTTTTGATCAGGGCATTGATATCAGAAGCATTGTCCAGATTCTCTACAACCGGATATTGAATGGAAACCTTGCCGGAGGTGTAGGTGGTCAGGCTTGTCTTTACCTGGTTTTTCGTAACAGCAGATCCAGAGCCGTTTCCGGAAGCGGAGGTTCCAGAATTGGAGTTTACCGCATTGTCAATGCCTGGTTCCAAGGTGATTCCGGCAGAAGACTCCGTTTCCTTTGGAGAGGAAGAGGGAGCCATGGTTTCTGCGGAAGTCGTATGGGTGCTGGATAAATCAATCTTTTCATTTTTCTTGCCGCAGCCGGAAATCAGGCAGACAGCAGTCAGAGCCATCAGGCAGGCGGCAGCAGGACGGAGCAGTCTGCGGCGGCTGCGGTTACTTTTACGGGACTCCGGGTTCTTTCGCTTTATCATAAAAGGTCCTCCTTTGTGATACGTGACACAATCGTATTTGTACTTATTATAACGGATATTTCCAGAAAAATCAGCAGAAAAAGTCTTACGGTAGTTTTAATTTTTCACAAATACAAGCAAAAGAAAGCGACCCTGTCGTGTCGGATACTAGGAAATATCTGCGGAAGAAACCTTCATAAAAGAGCCTGAAAAATTCGAGTTGTCAAAATTTTTTAAATTGCTTGCAAAAATCTTTTATTTGTGATACAATGATTTTGTTGCAAAAGTGTGCCGGCGTGGCGGAATGGCAGACGCATCAGACTCAAAATCTGACGGGGGCGACCTCGTGCCGGTTCGAGTCCGGCTGCCGGCATTCCTTGGCAGGGGCAAAACCCAAAACACCGTCAAGTTTTCTAGTAACTAGAAGGCTTGACGGTGTTTTTTTTATTTCATAGGATTTTGCATTTTCGAAGAGAAAAGGTGATTTCTGCACAAAATCATGAAGTCAGTATGATAAAATCTATTCTACAGAGCAGAAACTATCATTAATATCGGGAATATCGGGAATTCTGATGTTCTGGAAGTATATAATGTAGATACAGAAAAAAGAACAATAATAGAAAAAGGATCTTGCAGAAATGCGGATCCTTTTTTTGCTTCTGATAATGTTAATTATAGGCAGTTCAAATTAAATTCCAGCGGAAAGATTGTGAAAAACAAGACCGTAAAGGACGGCAATGACGATGAGTGGAAGACAGCGGCAAACGGCGAGATTGTCCAGTTCGGAAACAGCCATGTAGCAGAGGTGGTGGAGCCGGATGCGGAGACCGAGTAAATAGAAACTGCTTTTATATATGCTGGGGGGACTTAAAAACACAGTCGGAGGAAGTGACTTTATATGAAAGATTTAGAGCGGAAAAAATATCTGGGCTGGCTGAGAAAACAGAAAAATCAGCCGTTGGTTAAGGTGATAACCGGCGTTCGCGGATGCGGAAAGACGGCTCTGCTTCGCCGGTTTCAGGAAGAGCTGGCCGAGGAAAATGCCGGAAAAGCCAGAGTGCTTGCGGTTGACTTGGAAAGCCCGGAGTTTGAGGATTTAACAGACTGTGAAGCCCTGAACCGGTATCTGGAAACGCAGATAGAGGAGGGACAGAGCTGCTTTGTATTTCTGGATGAGATTCAGCATGTAGAAAACTGGGAGGCAACAGCGGCCTGGCTTCTGTCCCCGGGAACCTGTGATCTTTATGTCAGCAGCTCCTGCCTCTGGGAACCCGGGAAAAAAGCTTTCGGCCTTCTGGAAGAAAAGTGGGCAGTTCTGGAAATGCAGCCCCTTTCTTTTCGTGAGTATCAGGATGCCCGGGGAAAAGCGGAAAAAGAGGAAGCGAAGAAAGCTCTGCAGCAGTATACAGAGTCTGGTTCCTTTCCGTATCTGTCAGGACGCAGCCTTGACAGGGAAGAAACGCGGGAGTATCTGCGGGGACTTTACCATACGATTCTGTTAAATGATGTAGTGAAACGCCAGAAAATAGCAGATGCTGTTGTTTTGGAAGCAATTTCCCGGTTTCTCATGTATGAGATCGGAATACGGACTTCACCTGCAGCGATTGCCAATGCGATGGCTGCCTCAGGAAGAAAAGTGGATCAGAAAACCGTAGACCGGTACCTTCAGGGATTGACAGAGAGCCAGCTGTTTTATGAAGTGCGCCGGTATCATATTAAAACGCGAAAGCTTTTGACTACGATGAATAAATTTTATCTGTGTGACCCAGTTTTTGGAAGGATGATGGTAAGACAGGAAGAAAAAGACCGGGAACGCGTACTGGAAAATCTGGTATTTCTTGAACTGAAACGCAGATATTCGGAGGTTTACAATGGCCAGCTGGGAGCCAGTACCGAAATTGATTTTGTGGCAATTCGGGATGGCAGACCTGTCTATTTTCAGGTGGCGGAAAGCACAAAGGATCCGGCGACGCTTTCAGAAAAGCTGACCCCTCTTCAGCAGATTCGTGACAATTATCCAAAATACCTTTTGACAATGGATGAGCAGGAAGCGGATTATGAGGGAATTTTACAATTGAATCTTGTGCAGTGGATGAAAGAAACAGTCTGAAGCTGCAGGATGGAAACAGGTACAACAATGAGCCGGTTTTTTCTAATCTGCGATTGACGCAGGCTGGGGAAAGCCGGCTTTTTGCGTCTTATGAAATAAAAACGCTCCGCAAGGATCGCCATGTGATGGGGCGCTTCTGCGTATTTTGGAGCGCTGTCTTGCTATTCATTCTTGGAAATGGTAGAATCGGAGTAAGAAAAAGGGAATGATGAACCGGAAAAGTACGGAGGAAAATACATTGGAGAAAAAGCAATGGTATTTTTTCAGGCAGAGGCTGACACAGTTTCGTGTGGTATGCATTCTGGCAGCAGTGGCAGTGCTTTGTGGTCTTGCTGTTTTGGGACAGGGAGTGGGAAAGAAAGCGGAACGTTTGGAGGAAGAAATTCCGGAGGAGAAAAAGCTGGTTCTTTTTACCTCACACAAGCCGGAGGTATATGATCCCATTGTCCGGGAATTTGAATCAAGAACGGGAATCTGGGTAGATGTGAGGGCCGGAGGAACGACGGAGCTTTTGGAGAAGATTGAAGAAAGCAGAAAAAAGGGAGATTTTTCCTGTGATCTGATGTTTGGCGGCGGAATTGAGAGCTACGAGGCAGCAAAGGAAAATTTTGAAGGATATCGGACTAAGAGGAAGGAGCAGATCATCCGTCGATACCAGTCTCAGGAGGATCTGTGGACCCCATTTACAAGGCTTCCCATTGTCTTTATTTATAACAACAAGCTGGTAGGAAAGGAGGATGCGCCTTGCAGCTGGAAAGAACTTTTTACAGAGACGTGGAGAGGGAGGATTGCATTTGCGGATCCTGCCAATTCAGGAAGCAGCTGTACCATGCTGGAAACGATGCTTCAGGTCCTGGACGGAGATGAGGATCAGATTCTGGAGGCATTTGCCAGGGCTCTGGATGGCAGCATTCTGGAAAGCTCCGGCGCAGTTTTGGAGGATGTGGCAGCCGGAAGAAAGATGGTGGGAGTCACTCTGGAGGAGACAGCCAGAAAATGGATTGACAGGGGCGCTGACCTGACGATTGTTTATCCGGAGGAGGGAACCAGTGCTCTGCCGGATGGATGCGCGGTGGTGAAGGGAGCCCGTCATCGAAAAAATGCAGAGCTTTTCCTGGAATTTATTGTCAGTGATGATACCCAGCGGTTTGCAGAGGAATATCTCTGCCGCAGAACGATTCGGGAGGACTTAGAATTGGAGGCCCGGGAACCGGAAAGAAAGCTGGTGAGGTTTGATCTGGAGCTGGCGGTGGGCCGTCAGAAACGGATTTTAGAGAAATGGGCGGTGCTGACAGATGAAGGAAAAAATTAAAATATCATTTAAGCGGGAGCTTCTTGCGGGATTTCTTACGGTTGCCGTTCTGCCTCTGGTGGTTTCCTGTCTGTTTCTGATTCAGATGTTCCAGGTTAAGGCAGACAGGGATTACAGGAAAGTAAATATGGAGCAGGTTCACATCGTAAATTCTGCATTTTTGGAGTTTTGGAAGAAGATTGAGGACGCAGAAAACAGTCTTGCCTCCTCCTGGATGGTACAGATGGCTATGGCAGGAAAGGCAGAAGGAAGAAAAAGTGAGGTTTATCATATTTTATATGAGAAAACCTCTGAGTTAAGAGAACTGGCTCGTTTTGATCTGTATTCGAGGGATGGAGCTTGCCTGTATTCTACCGGGACTGGCATGTATCAGAAAAAACTTCCTGTGTACTGGGGAATTCTGAAGGTTTCCGGAGCTCATGGGGATGATTTGATTGTTCAGAAGGATCATGAGGATATGAGCCTGATGGCGGCCAGGGGGATTCCAGGGGAGGACGGAGTACCGATTGGCTTTGTTGTGGCAAATCTGACAGAGGAAAACCTGAATCAGGTATTTCAGGGGCTTTTGGGAAGTCAGGATGGGCTTTGTATTCTGAATGAATTTTATGAGCCGGTATACAGTGCCGGCACAGCTGCAGGAGGAGAAATCGCACAGACTTTGAGGGCTGGAAGAATGGAGGGAAAAGAAGCGCTTTCCTCCTGGAAGGACAGCGAGGTTTTTGTGGCGTCGCTGGGAGATACAGGGCTGACCAGTGTTCTTCTCCGCCCGGAGATATTTACGGGAGGGCTGACAGGCTCCATGTATTCTGTTCTCTTTCTTATGACGGCATTCAGCTTTCTCCTTTGTCTGTTTGTGGCTTCCCGGCTGAGCAGTCACCTGTCCCAGCCGATCCTTTTGCTGAACAGAGCCATGGAAAAGGTGAAAAAAGGAAATCTGGATACCCGTGTGCAAATGGAACGGGCTGATGAATTCGGACAGCTGGCAGCCAGCTTTGATGCTATGACTGCACAGCTGGATCAGTATATGAAGGAACAGGTGGCTCAGCAGAAAAAGCTGAATGAGGTACAGATTGCCATGATGCAGGCTCAGCTGAATCCTCATTTTCTATATAATACTTTAGATACTATGAAGTGGGTGGCCAAGGCAAACCATATTCCAGAAATAGCCACGCTGTCGGCAAAGCTGGCAAAAATTCTCAGAACCAGTATTTCCAGTCCTCAGATGATTACTTTAAAGGAGGAAATGGAACTGGTGGACAGCTACGCAGAGATTCAGAAAATTCGCTTTGGAGGCCGATTTACCTTTACCTCTGAACTTCCGCAGGAGCTTTCCGGGATTTTCGTTCCCAAGCTGATGATTCAGCCTATTGTAGAAAATGCCATGATTCATGGGCTGGCAGACTGTGATAACGGAACCATTCATGTGAAGGTCCATCGGCTGGAGGCACAGGGGCTTTTATGTATTGAGGTGACAGACGACGGCTGCGGCATCAGCGATGAGGTGTTAAAATGCCTGAACAGCCGGGACCGGGAAAAGCTGTCCGGCCATATTGGATTTTACAATGTAGACATGGTGATACGGCTTCATTATGGAGACGGATATGGCCTTCAGGCAGAACGGAGGCAGGAGGGCGGCACCTGTGTGCGGATTCTTATGCCGGACGGGGAGCAGAACCGTGAGGGTTTGGAAAATAACAAAGAAACGAAAAAGGAATCAGGAACAGGCAGCAAAGAAGAAGTGGAGGGAGTGAACAGGAATGTATAAGCTTTTGGTGGCAGATGATGAGATGTTTGTGCGAAAAGGCATTGTTTGTGAGACAGACTGGAAGTCCCTGGGCTTCGGGGAAATTCTGGAGGCTTCAAATGGCAGGGAGGCTCTGGAAATGATTCGGTCAGAGAAGCCGGATCTGATTATCAGTGATATTCGAATGCCGAAAATGAGTGGAATCGAGATGCTGAAGGCGATGCGGGAGGAAAAAAACGATACGCCTGTTATTTTTCTTACGGCCTACAGTGAATTTGAATATGCCAGGGAAGCGCTGAAGCTGTACGCCTCTGACTATATTTTAAAGCCCTTTGAAGATGGCGAGCTGGAGGCGGCAGTTCTTCGGGCCAGGGAAAAAATTCTTCGGTCCCATGACAAAAATGAAGAGAGAGAGCATCCTGCTTCCCTTTGACGAAAACTCTCCCGGCTTGTCCGGTTATGTAAGAGCGGCTGTCCGGTATATGGCAGTTCACTACGGAGAAAGTGAGATTACGGTAGCTCAGATAGCAGATGCTGTCGGAATCAGCGAGGGCCATTTAAGCCACTGTTTTAAAAAAGAAACCGGATATACGGTTATGGCTTGGCTGACCAGATATCGGATTCAGTCGGCTATGAAGCTGCTTTCTGACTGCCGGAACAGGGTATATGAGGCAGCGGAGCAGGTTGGATATAGGGATATTGCCTATTTTTCCAGCACCTTTAAAAAGGTGACAGGAATCACTCCGTCAGAATACCAGAACCGGTGACGGGAACGGTTAATCCTCCTTAATATCATCAATAAAAATGCAAGATAACAGAAAAACGAAAAGAATCGCAGTCCTGTCATCTGGCTGAGGCTGTCCTTCCACAGTATAATAGAACTATAGTTAAGGACGGCAATTCAAAAAAAGGAGGAGATTCATATGAAAAAACGTTTCTTATCAGTAGTTCTTGCGTGTTCCCTGACGGCAGTATCACTGGCAGGTTGTGGCGGAGGCGGCAGTAAGGAAACCCAGCCGGCAGCAGCTCCCACGACAGCAGCAGAAGCTGGAGAAAAGGAAACAGCGGCGCCGGAAGCAAAGCCAGAGGCATCTGGAGATCTTTCTGAGGTAGAGAAGATTATCCAGGAGGCAGAGGGAATGTCCATGGAGGAGCTGGCTAAAAAAGCCATTGAAGAGTCCAATGGAAAGACCTTTTATGGCGTAGGAAATTCCAGCCGCGGAAAGAGCGCCCTGCCCTTATTTATTGAATATCTCCAGACCATTGATCCTTCTTATACAATGGAGTATGAGTGGCAGCAGCCAAAGAACAATAAGATTTTTGAGCAGCTGTCAGCGGATTCTCTGAAATCTACAGGAACCTTTGCCATGACGCTGATTCAGGACGGCAACCAGATTGAATCGAAAATGGTACAGACTGGTATTCTGAAAACCTATATTCCCAAGGAGTGGGCAGAGGCCAATAACACAACACCGGATGCTTATGAAGGTTTCCTTCCTCTTCAGACACTGAATAAGGTCTTTATGTACAATTCCACAGGAGATGCAGTGTATGACAACTGCTGGGACTTTGTAGCAGAGGGAAGCCATCCACTGTTTATGGATATTGACTCTGAAATTGTAGGAAAGAACTTTCTGTATATGCTGACAGAGGATCAGTACGCAGGCTGGTTAAAGGATGCCTTTGATGCCCTTGATGACAGCGATAAGGCCTATTTCCAGCTGGTGGTTGATGAGGTTTCTGCAGATGCAGAGGATTTGGGACTGGGTGAAAACGGCGCTTATGCACTGGCATGGATTAAGCTTTGGGTAGAAAATTATAACGCGCAGACCGATGACGGTCCTATCTGTAATACTCTGGTAACAGATTCTGCTACGGATCAGAGTGGCCTTCTGGTTTATTCCAAGCTGCGTTCTGTTGAGGAATCTGCTGGTGTATCCTTAAACAACATTAAGGTTGCAGCTTATGAGGACGGCTATCAGGGAATCGGCGGATATGGATACTGCCATTATCTGTTTTTGACCAACAACAGTCCTCTTCCCTGGACAGCCTGTGCATTTATCCAGTATATGACCTGTACAGAGGACGGCTTCTCAGCATGGGGCAAGGATATGGGCGGTTATTCTGCTAACCCGCAGGTTGCAGAGGCCATTGAGACAACCTATCAGCACAGCAAGGGCGGCTACAATGAGGCCGGTGAAAATGTGTATGAATGTAAGAATGATCGCGGCTATGACTGGTGGACAACAGACGGAGAACTGGTTCTTGAGGATCCGGAATACTGTGCTTCTGTTTCCTTTACTGTAGGAAGCTGGATCGAGATGCTGAGCAAGTATGCGGACAGCGCCCAGTAGAGTGTGAAACCATCCGTCTCTTGCAGCAGGCAGAGAGGTTTCATCACTGATTGATAGAATCGAAGGTGCTGTAAGTGATTCGCATATCTGTTTGCGGACCATCTGCGGCACCTTTTCCGATTACAGGAAAGGAGCGGACACAGTTGAAAGAGAATCAGAATACAGCAATTTACAAAAACCGAGTCCGGACGTACTTTTCCAAGCCGCAGAATGTGATCCTGCTGTTGTTTGGTATTATTTTGACCTTTACAACCATTGCGCCGATTGTTGCCATTGTAAAGGATACGCTGACCATTCACCCGGGCACCATTGATGCTCATTTGACGGGAAAGGCATCCGGCTATACGCTGATAAACTATGTGGATCTTTTTACAAGCAGACTGGCTAAGACGAATTTGTGGAAGCCGTTATGGAATACGCTTCTTCTGGCAGTCTTTACCTGTGTGATTTCCATTGTTTACGGCGGTACGTTCGCATTTTTGGTTACCAGAACCAATTTAAAATTCAGAAAATATTTAAGCTCGATTTTTATTTTTCCCTATATCATGCCTCAGTGGACACTGGCTGTGGTGTGGCAGAATGTGTTTAACAGCAATGCGGTTATGGGAACTGCCAATGGACTTCTGGCTTCTCTGACCGGGTTTGAGGCAGCGAAATGGTGGTGTCAGGGGCTGGTTCCCAGCTCCATTGTTCTGGGACTCCATTACGCGCCTTTTGCCTATATCCTGATTGGAGGAATTTTCCGGAACATGGATGCAAATCTGGAGGAGGCAGCGACAATTCTTGATACACCCAGATGGAAGATTATGTGCCGGATTACCCTGCCAATGATTAAACCGGCGATTTTGTCTACCGTTCTTCTTGTATTTGGAAGTGCAATGGGAAGCTATCCGGTTCCTCATTATCTGGGGCTGACAACGCTTTCCACCAAGTATATTTCCCTGAACTCCAAATACACAGGAGAGGCCAGTATTCTGGCTATTATTATGATGATTTTTGGCGTTCTGATTCTGACGATGAATCAGGTAAGCTTAAAGAGCCGGAAGAATTATACCACAGTAACAGGAAAATCAGGACAGCTGTCCAAAATTAATCTGGGCAGAATCGGAAAATATGGAATTGCCATTGTCATGATTATCTTGACCTTTTTTACCAGTATTTTCCCGATTTTTTCCTTTGCACTGGAAACCTTCCTGCCGAACCCCGGAGATTACAGCTTCCTGTATACAGGCGATTTTTCCAATCTGACTACCAAGTGGTGGCTGACCAGTGAGAATGTGACGGAAAATGGCCTGTACGGTCAGCACGGCATTCTTTACAACAGCACCATCTGGCATGCCTTTGCAGGAACCCTTTTCGTAGCTGTCAGCTGTGCGCTGATAGCAGGAACCATAGGAACTCTGATTGGGTATGCGGTTGCGAAAAACAGGAGAAGCAAGTGGGCCAGCTATGTGAATGCTATGGCATTTCTTCCTTATTTGATGCCGTCCATTGCAGTAGGAGCAGCATTTTTTATCCTGTTTTCCAATGAAAAGATTAATCTTTTTAATACATATACCCTGTTGATTATTACAGGAACCATAAAATATATCCCCTTTGCTAGCAGAAGTGCTCTAAACTCCATGCTGCAGCTGAGCAATGAGATAGAGGAAGCGGCCATGATTCAGAATATTCCCTGGCACAAGCGGATGTTCCGGATTATTATTCCGATTCAGAAATCAGCGATTATCAGCGGATATATGCTTCCGTTTATGACGTGCCTGCGTGAGCTGTCACTGTTTTTGCTGCTTTGCACCCAGGGCTTTATTCTTTCCACAACCCTGGATTACTTTGATGAAATGGGACTGTATGCATTTTCCAGTGCCATTAACCTGATTCTGATTGTAACGATTCTGATTTTCAACACTCTGGTCAACAAGCTGGCCGGAGCCAGCTTAGATGAGGGAATCGGCGGCTGATCAAAACAGAAAGGAAGGGAACTCTTATGCCGGAAATTGTTTTAAAAAACGTTACAAAGCGGTGGGGAAAATTTTATGCGGTGGATCACCTGAATCTTCATATTGATGATAATTCCTTTATCACCCTTCTGGGCCCCTCCGGCTGTGGAAAGACTACAATTCTGCGAATGATTGCAGGTCTGGAAACGCCGACAGAAGGGCAGATAACCATTGGTGATCGAGTTGTATTTGACAGTGCAGCAGGAATTAATGTGCCGGCTAATAAAAGAAAGGTAGGTTTTCTGTTCCAGAACTATGCTCTTTGGCCCAATATGACGGTTTATCAGAATATTGCATTTGGACTGAGCAATATTAAGGAGCAGCTGCCCAAATATGACTTTGAAGCCATGAAGGCCGGGGAACTGAAGAAGGCGCTTCAAAGCGGAAAGCGGATTCGTGACCTGGTGGAGGAGTGCCGGGACAAACGGGGAAAGCTGGATGAAGACAAAATCTATTTGAAATTTATGGATTCCTTTACCCTGTCCATTTATACAGCAAAGGAGCTTTACGGATTGAAGATTCATGAGGCGGCGGATCCGGATGCAGCGGCATCAAAAAAGTCTGAAGAATATTCGAAAAAGCTGGAGGAAATCCGGGCGTCTTATGAGGCAAAGGGACAGAGCCTCAGTGAACAATATGCAGTAACGGCAGACGGAAAGACATTGATGGAAGAGCGCAAGCTGACAAAGGAAGAGATTGATAAGACAGTGCGCCGTGTGTCCCGGATTGTTAAAATCGGAATGTTTATGAATCGTTATCCGGCAGAGCTTTCTGGAGGACAGCAGCAGCGTGTGGCGATTGCCAGAACTCTGGCTCCGGAGCCAGATGTGCTTTTCATGGATGAGCCTCTTTCCAATCTGGATGCCAAGCTGAGGCTGGAAATGCGCTATGAGCTTCAGCGGCTTCACGTAGAGACAGGCAGCACCTTTGTATACGTTACCCACGATCAGATGGAGGCCATGACTCTGGCAACAAAAATCTGTCTGGTCAATAATGGAGTTCTCCAGCAGTACGATGCGCCGCTTGATGTTTACAGACGTCCAGCCAACCTGTTTGCTGCAGATTTTGTTGGAAATCCATCGATCAACTTCATTGAGGCTCATGGATGCCAGAAGGCGGACGGCAGCCTGGAACTGTCTCTGCTGGAAAACCAGAAAGCAGTTTTTCAGCCGGATGAGCCCCTCAATCTGGACGGCTGGTTCCAGGAGCGCGATCGGCTGGAGCAGGAAAAGGAAGCAGCCCGGGCAGAGCTTTTAAAAGATAAGCGGGCAGTAGAAAAAAGCAACAAGGACGAGGCATTCCGGTATCACATTGCAAAGGTAGATGAGTCTGACTATGCCATAGAGGATGAGCCGGTAATTACCAACGAAGATTTTGTCCTGGGTATCCGTCCGGAGTGTATCCGGCTGGAGGAAACCGGGGCGGTTCCGGCTGTCATTTACGGCGCCATGCCTACAGGCATGGAATCTACCCTGAAGCTGCGGATTGGAAAATTCTTGCTGACCGGGGTAGTATTTGGAAGTGTAACCTTCCGCCTGGGAGAAGAAACGGGGATTTCCATTACAGGCTCAGATATCCTTCTCTTTGACCGGAAATCAGGAAAGCTGATTTCATCGGGAAGACTGAGTTTTTGTTAGAATTTTCTGTATAGCGAGTCGGAAGTACGAATTTAAGAATAAATTCGAAAATAAAAAAGAAAAGAAATAAGGGATTTGATTCGTCATAATGTCGGATCAGATCCCTTATTTGTTATAAAAAAACATAAAAATCATCAGTTTTCTTATGGTGAAAAAGCCATATTATGATGAAAAAACCAGATAGAACTGAAAAACATAGGTAAAACACCATAAAATTAAGAATCGAAACTTGAATATTCATGTTTAAAATAATAGTATGGTCTCATCAAACACGAATCGGGATACAGAGGTATCCTGCAATGAAGGAGGACGTTTTATGAGAAAGCAAAAACTGGTACGGACAATGGCAGGCATTATGTCAATTTGTCTGATGACAGGCGCATTAACTGGATGCGGGGGCAAGAAAACAGATGCGCCAGAAGCTTCAAAGGAAGGAAATGCAGCAGAGAGCCAGCAGTCTTCAAAAGAAGAAGGCCCGGTAGAACTGAAGTTGTTCCTTACAAATAAGAATATCGTGGATAATTCTTATGCAAAACAGAAAATTGAAGAAGCAACCAATACCAAACTGACCATTATTCAGGTACCAACCAAGGAGCTGGATAACAAGCTGAATATTTTGCTGGCATCTGGTGATCGCCCAGATATTATTCAATGCGAGACTGAGACTATGGAAAGCCAGCTGCTGGCTTCTGGAATTTTGCTTCCGTTAAATGAGTACTGGGATGATTATCCCAATATTAAAAACGGACGCGATGAGGCAACCTGGGACTTGATGAGATATAATGACGGAAACATCTATTCTGTTGGTATTAAAAATCCAAATCCTTTATCCATTATTGCATACAGACAGGATTGGCTGGATAAGCTTGGACTGGAAGTTCCTACCACACTTGATGAATATTATAAAGTAGCAACGGCTGTTGCAAAAGAAGATCCAGATGGAAACGGTGTAGATGATACCTTTGCTTTTGGTGGTTATCAGAATGTAGATACTACATGGTTTGATCATATTTTTGGAGCATTTGGCTCTTTGCCGAACTACTGGATGGAAAAGGACGGACATATTGTAAATGGTTCTATTCAGCCGGGAATGAAAGACGCTCTTGTTTATCTGAATAAAATGTACAAAGACGGTCTGATTGATCCGGAGTTTGTAACAGATGATCCGAAGAGATGGCAGCAGAAGGTAAAATCCGGTGTTTATGGCGCAGGTGTGACTAAGATTCATATCTTCGATCAGAATAACTGGTCCAACTATTATGAGCCATTCATTCAGGCATATCCGGAAGGAAAGCATGTATACGGACCGGTTCTTCAGGGAGGATGCGAGAATCCGGTTGGTATACGTATGGCAAGTGAGAGAGGCTGGTTAAGAACCTTTATTTCTAAGGATTCTAAACACATTGATGCTTGCTTACGTTTGCTTGATTACCTGATGTCTGAGGAAGGAAACCGCTTTGCCCAGTACGGTGTTGAGGGTGAGCATTACAAATGGGAGGGTGATAAGCTGATCCGTCTGATTGATGATAATGAAACAAATGAACTGGATTTAAACAAATTCTTTATCGGAAATACTGTATTATTTGATCACTCTTCTCCAGAATTATTTGATGCATTTGAGTTCTCTCATACGATTGCAACTCCGAATCCGGTTGATGGTATCTTTATTGATGAATTGAATGATATTTATCCAAAACTGAAGGAAATCACAAATACACGTTTCATCGAAATGATCGTAGGGGAAACACCGATCGATGGAGGATTTGAGGCATTTGTAGAAGAGTGGAATTCCCGTGGAGGAGATAAACTGACGCAGGCGCTGGATGAGGCTTATCAAGCTAAGAAATAAAAGTGTTAACATGAAGGAGAAGATAGTATGGCAGCAGTATCCCGTGTAAGAAATGTATCCGGCGTGAATTGCAGCAAAAGTACGTCTCGCAAGAAACTCTGGAAAAGTATGAAAGAACATAAAATGCTTTACCTGATGATGCTTCCGGGTCTGTTATATTTTGTGTTATTCCGCTACTTACCAATGTTTGGTCTTGTTATTGCATTTAAGGACTATGATATTTTTCGTGGAATCTGGGAAAGCGAATGGGTTGGTCTTCAGAATTTTAAAGACCTGATGTCGTCATCTGATTTCTGGAATGTAATGAAAAACACATTGGTAATTAGTTTAACAAAGATTGTAGTAGGATTTCCGATTCCGGTATTACTGGCAATTCTTTTGAATGAAATCAAAAATGTAAAATTTAAACGGATTACTCAGACCTGTATCTATCTGCCGCACTTTCTTTCATGGGTTGTAATCGGTGGAATTATGCTGAATCTGTTTTCGCCAGTCTTTGGACTGGCGGGACAGGTTTTCGAGGCATTAGGCATGGAACCTGTGAATGTAATGGCAAAGAAGGATACAATATTCTGGGTTGTTATTCTGTCTGATATCTGGAAAGAGGCCGGATGGAGTACTATCGTATTCCTGGCAGCCTTGACTCAGGTTGATATGAACTTATATGAGGCAGCTCGTATGGACGGAGCTAATAAATTCCAACAGATGCTTCACATTACAATTCCTGCAATTTCATCTATCATTATTGTCATGCTGATTCTTAGAATTGGTAAGGTTATGAATGCAGGTTTTGAGCAGATTTTGGTGCTGCAGAATCCGATTACTATGGAAAGTATTGATATCTTCGATACATACGTATATCGGGAAGGTTTAGGACGAGGTTCGTATAGTTTTGCAGCAGCAGTTGATATGTTTAAGTCAATTATTGCACTTATTTTAGTAACAAGTGCAAATAAAATAAGCAAATGGTTTGGGGAGGAAGGTATTGTATAATGCATAAACATAAAAAAATATCTATCTTTACAGTACTGAATTATTTCCTGTTTTTGATTATCGGAATCATTATGGTGTATCCATTTTGGTATGTTGTCATGTATTCCCTCAGTGATCCCTCCCAATCCAGCTTAAGCAGTCTGTATTTGTGGCCTCAGGGATTTACACTGGAATCCTATAAGTATGCATTGTCGAAGGAAATTTTATTTACAGGATTTTTCAACTCTGTATTTTTAACGGTTGTAGGTACGCTGGTAAATGTGGTTTTAACGGTATTGCTGGCATATCCGCTATCAAGAGAAAACCTTCCCGGAAAGAAATATTTTTCTGCGTTTGTTGTATTCCCGATGCTGTTTAACGGCGGAATGATTCCAACCTATCTGGTTATCAAGGAATTTGGATTGCTGGACAGCATCTGGTCTCTGATTGTTTCTCTTGCAGTTAATGTATACAATCTGTTGATTTTAACAAAGTTTTTTAAGAGCATTCCAGAAAGCTTAATCGAAGCGGCAAAGATAGACGGCTGTGGAGATTTTAAAACACTGGTAAAGATTGTTCTTCCTCTGTCCAAGGCTTCTCTGGCAACGGTTTCTCTGTTTTATGCAGTACAGCATTGGAATGAGTTTTTACGTTCCACAATCTACATTAACACAGACTCCAAGTGGCCGCTGCAGGTAGTTCTCCGTAATATTATTGATATGGTCGCCAATGATTTAAACAGCGGAGGGGAAGTGTTTATGAATCCGGAGAACTTTAAAATGGCAACGATTGTTATTACGGTACTTCCGATTATCTGTGTATATCCATTTTTACAGAAACACTTTACTCAGGGTGTTATGATGGGTTCTGTTAAGGGATAAAAAGGAGAAAGGTGAGATGAAACAGAATAAAAATATTTTATTTTTTATGACGGATCACCAGAGGTTTGACACCATGGGAATGGTTCAGTGTGGGCGGGAGGTAACCCCCAATCTGAACCGGCTGGCAGAAGAAGGAATGGTATTTGAGCGGGCATACGATACATGCCCGCTCTGTGTGCCAGCCAGAACTGCTTTGGCAACCGGAGTGTATCCGACTAATAATGGGGTGGTTTACAATGACTGGAAAGGAAAAACAGCAGGAAAATTTACACCCATTCACAAAATACTCCAAAATACCGGTTACTGCGTAGGGCATGTGGGCGTAGACCATATTAAGGTACAGCCGCCTATGAGGGAACAGGGGCTGGATTATTTTATTAATCAGGAAGATTATGAAAAATGGGCGGCCAAGCAGGGCGTAGAAACTTTCAGAAAACCGGAAGAACTGATCCAGGTAGAAGAAGAGATTGAAGGTAGCTATGAGAAAAAGCTTTACAGCGGACATCTTGTAAGCAAATGGGAGAAGCCTTTTGAGCAGTTTAAGGACAGCTATTTTTTACAGCAGTCTCTGAATTTCCTGCGAAGTCAAAAGGGAGATAACCCCTTTGCCCTGTTTACTTATTTATGGGCGCCTCACCCGCCGTTACGGGTACCGGAGCCGTATGCATCTATGTATGATCCAGATCAAATCGTGCTTCCGGACAATATTGCTCTTCCATCGGAGCAGGAACCGGCTGTTAGAAGAAGGGGAGTTCCGGCCCAGCTTGCGCAGGGGGTTACCATGGAAGAATGGAGAAAGGTCTGGGCTGCTCATCTGGCACTGACAACAATGGCAGATGAGATTCTGGGGACTTTGCTGGATGAATTAAAACGCATGGGGGTATACAAGGATACCTGTATTGTATTTACTGTAGATCATGGAGATCATCTTGGACAGCATAATATGTACCAGAAGATGGAAATGTATGAAGAAGCAGTCAAAATTCCTCTTGTTGTGAAGATGCCGGGAGGAAAAACTGGAAGAACTGATACTCTGGTTTCTCATCTGGATATCAAGCCGACTCTCTGTGAGATGATTGGTGCAGAGGCCGGAGTATGCGATGGAATGTCTCTTATGCCGCTGTTCCGTGGGGAATCTGTGCCTGAGGACAGATGTCTCTATATCCAATATTCCGGCAACCCCGGTTATGGAACGATTCGAAGAGCGGTTGTGTCCAGACAGTACAAATATGTATTTGACAGCAGCTATGAGCATGAATTGTACGATTTGGTCAAGGATCCTTCGGAAATGTATAATGTGGCAGGTGAGGAGGCTTATCAGCAGATAAAGACCCAGATGTATGAGGCCTGCAAAGCATATCATCAGGAAAAGAAGGATTATTTTGACTGGGAAGGGCAGGAAGAGAAAAAATGAACTGGGTGGACAATGCGTTAAAGGAATGTTTTGAAAAAATTGACAGAAATATAGAACAGATTGGATTACATTTTCCGCATGTTGCTTATGATGGAAAATACAATGATCAGGGTGCTGCCTTTTGGACTTCCGGATTCTGGCCGGGACTTCTTTGGCTTTTATATGAGGAAACAAAGAGTGAACGTGCACTGGAACTGGCCCGCCAGTTGGAAGAGAAAATGGATGATGTATTGGATGGATTTTTAACCCTCCACCATGATGTCGGTTTCATGTGGCTTCCATCAGCAGTGATTGATTACAAGCTGACAGAAAATCCAGAGTCAAGAGTCAGAGGTTTGAAGGCAGCCAGTCATCTGGCTGGCCGGTTTAATCTGGCTGGTCAGTTTATCCGGGCCTGGACGGACGAGGTAAATCCCAATTCCAAAGGCTGGGCGATTATTGACTGTATGATGAATATTCCTCTTTTGTTCTGGGCGTCAAAAGAAACCGGTGATCCGAGATTTTACCATATTGCAAAGGCTCATGCAGATACGGTGCTGAAGCAGTTTTTAAGACCGGATAATACGTCTGCACATATTGTCAGCTTTGATCCCTACACAGGCGAAAAAATAGAAAATTTGGGAGGTCAGGGAAAGGGGCCTGATTCAGCATGGTCCAGAGGACAGGCATGGGCAATCTATGGAATGGCAGCAGCTTACAGAGAAACAGGAAAAGGAGAATATCTGACAGCATCGAAAAATGTCGCTGCATATTTCCTGTCCCACCTGCCGGAAAATAAGGTGCCGTATTGGGATTTCAGAACAGAGGAGAAGGATCGCTGGGTTCTGGACTCTTCAGCTTCTGCCTGTGCTGCAAGCGGATTGATGGAACTGAGTAATTTGGTAAAGGATACGTCAGAACAGATTTTTTACCGGGATAAGGCACTGGAAATACTGAAAGGACTGTATGATAATTTCTTTGACCATTCCGAAGAAAGCCAGGCTATGATCTTATCGGGAACAGTAAATTATGCAAATAATAAGCATATCAATGTTCCGATTATTTATGGAGATTATTTCTTTACGGAGGCACTGATCAAGTTAAAGCATCCGACCAGTATTTTTTAAAAGACAGATAAGAATAAGGGGAAAATAATGAAAACTTATTTTGGAGATTTACATAATCATTGCGGAATTACTTATGGATTTGGTAGCTTATCCAATGCAATTGACAGAGCAAAAAGCCAGTTGGATTTTTGCGCATTTACCGGACATGCCATGTGGCCGGATATGTATGAGAAGGCACCGGGGACTGAGTTTGTTGTGAACTTTCATCTGGAAGGATTCAAAAAACTGCAGGATCATTGGGAGGAAATACGAAAAGAAGTGGCAGAGGCCAACAGTGAGGATTTTGTAACCTTTCAGGGATATGAGCTTCATTCGAGAGAATATGGAGATCATCACCTGATTTCCATTGATGATGAGTTGCCCTTAATTTACCGGGATTCCCCGGAAGAGCTGGTAAAGGACTGCGGAAAGGATGCGATTGCTATTCCTCATCACATTGGATATACTCCGGATTACCGCGGTATCGACTGGAAAAAATTTAAGGAATCCAATTCTCCTGTTGTAGAGGTATTCTCAAAACATGGCTGTTCCATGAGCGAGGATGCAGATTACCCGTATTATCATAATATGGGACCCAGAGACACAAGAAATATGGTAGATGAAGGGCTTCGTCAGGGCCATAAATTCGGTTTTGTTGCATCAACGGATCATCATGCCGGTTTTCCTGGCTCCTACGGAGATGGAATGGCAGCAGTTCTTGCAGAGGAAAAGACTAGAGAAAGCATCTGGGAGGCAATAAAAGCAAGAAGAACTTATGCAGTAACCGGAGATCGGATCTTATGCGATTTTAAAATCAATGATGCCTGGATGGGAAGCGAAATAACAGGAAACGTGAGAAGGGTAAAGGCACGGATTGAGACAGAAGGTACCCTGGACAAAATTATTCTGTATAAGAATCTGAAGCCATATCACATTATCAACGGAGAAATGTTCCAGGAGGTTAATGAAGAAGGCTGTTACAAGATTCGCATGGAAATGGGATGGGGAAATTCTTCTTTATACCGCTGGAACGGTCAGGTAAGAACAACCGGTGGAACCATTGAAGATTACCATACCTATTTCAGAGGAAGAAGTGTTTTGGCCCCTTCTGCTGATGAGTCTTATGATGAGAACAATATCAATGATATTGAAACATATTCTAAATTAAAGAATGATAAAGAATTGGTATGGAGCTGCGATACTGTAGGAAATAAATCTACACTGCATCCCTCCACATCCTCGATTGTCATCAAGGTAAGGGGAGATCTCCAGACAAAGATTTCATTCCGGTTTAATGAAAAAGAATACGAAGCAACCATAGGTGAGCTTCTTCAGTATGGATATACCAATCATATGGAATATTATCATTCCCAGGCATTTAAGATCTATAAGGCAGTTCCGGAAACAAAGTATATTTTTAATCTGGAGCTGGAGGATTTAAATCCGGAGCAGGAATGCGACTGCTACCATTTGGAGGTGGCGCAGAAGAATCGTCAGTGGGCTTTTGTATCGCCAATCTATGTTAACAGAGAATAAATATGGGGGATGGGTATGCTGGAAGTAAGTAGAAATCCATTAAGAACGAAAGAGGATCTTCGCAGATTAACAGAAGAAATGGCATCCTGCGTTACAAAACAGCTGAGTCCGGGAAAAGCCTGGCTGAATGCAGGAGAAACCGCAGCAAAATACCCGCATAAAACAGCCTGGATGGAGGGATTTTTAAGACCTTTATTTGGGCTTGTCCCATTTCTGGCAGGAGGTGGGCAAACACCGCTGTGGGATACCTATTTAGAGGGAATCAAAAATGGTACAAACCCGGAATCGGAGGAATACTGGGGACATCTTCAGGGAAAAGAGCAGAGGGTAGTTGAGATGACAACCCTGGGACTGGCTCTTGCCATGATTCCGGAATATGTATGGGAGCCGCTGACGGAACAGGAGAGAGAGAATGCAGTAAAATGGCTTTCTGAAATCAACCATGTTCCCTTGGCAACCAACAATTGGTTGTTTTTTCCGGTTATTGTGAATCTTGGTTTAAAAAAAGTGGGGGAGCCATATGATCGGAAACTTATGGAGGAAGCTCTGGAGAAAATAGAAGCCTGCTATTTATCTGACGGCTGGTATTCTGACGGTTCTTCTCTTCAAAGAGATTATTATATTGCCTTTGCCATGCATTTTTATAGTCTTATTTATGCAAAATTAATGGAAAAAGAAGATCCGGAGCGGTCAGTACGTTTGAAAGAAAGAGGAAGAATTTTTGCCCGGAGTTTTATTTACTGGTTCAGTTCTCAGGGAGACGCTCTGCCTTTTGGCCGGAGTTTAACCTATCGCTTTGCCATGTCTGCTTTTTGGAGCGCTTTAGCTTTTGCAGATGTAGAGGCATATCCCTGGGGGGTTGTGAAGGGGATTATTTTAAGAAATATCAGATGGTGGATGAAACAGCCAATTTTTGATGAAAGAGGTCTTCTGACAATCGGCTATCGATACCCGAATTTGAAAATGGCGGAATTTTATAATGCGCCTGGTTCTCCTGGATGGGCGATGAAAACCTTTCTTATTCTGGCGCTTCCGGATGACCATCCGTTTTGGATGGCAGAGGAGGAAGCACTTCCGGAACTGAAAGAGGTATCCGTACAGAAGCATCCGTTTATGATTCTTGGCAGACGGGAAGAGGGGAAACATATTCAGGCTCTGACATCTGGTCAGTATGCCCGGTTTGAGCCAAGTTTTATGGCAGCAAAATATGAGAAATTTGCTTATTCCAATGTTTTTGGATTCAGTGTTCCTGGAGGGGAATTCGGGCTGGAGCAGGGGGCTTATGATTCGATGTTGGCTCTTTGCGAAGAAAATGATGAGCTGTACCGGGTGCGAAGAACATGTGAGACTGTTCAGGTTGAGGAGCGTGGAATTTACAGCGTATGGAAGCCGTGGAGTAATGTTTCCATTCAGACATGGCTGATTCCCTGCGGAAGCTGGCACGTCCGTGTTCACAAGATTCAAAGCGGACGAAGATTAACTGCGGCAGAAGGCGGGTATGCGGTTTCCTGCGATACCTATGAATCGAATGAGAATCAGGAGATTCTCCTGGACGATGGAACCCTGATTGGGGCATCCTTTCCTTGGGGAACTTCTGCAATTGCAGATTTGGAAGGAAATCGGAAGAAAACCTTGGTAAAGGCGCATCCGAATTCTAATATTTTATATGCAAGAACAGAGATTCCCACATTGGAAGGAGCAGTCAGGGCGGGCGAAACCTGGCTGGCCTGCGCTGTGTTAGGAACAAAATCGAGACAGGAGGCTGCAGCATGCAGGGAAAATCCTCCACGGTATGAGAGAAAGGGGAATCAATTTCAGATTATCTGGAACGGAACAACCAATATATACGAGATGGAGTGAAATGGGGTATGGAAATCTGCTTGGATTTGCTGAGGGAATGGTGCGAAAAGCTGTTAGAACTTCAGATTCACGGCACAGGACAGCCGACGCTTGACGGTGGGATTTTATGTCCGGCCTGCTCAAGAGTTCACGGCCGATGCTTTGATGCTATTTATCCGTTTTTGTATCTTGCTGACAGAGATGGGGATCAGCGTTATCTGGAAGCGGCGAAGCAGTTGTTTGAATGGGCGGAGCATACGGTTTCTAGGGAAGACGGCTCCTATATCAATGACACAAGCGGACCCTGGAAGGGGACAACGGTTTTTAGTGTGATTCAGCTGGTAGAGGCTTTAAAATATCATGGTCATCTGCTGGAACCAGATGTGTATTGTCGGTGGAAAGACCGGGTCAAGAAAGCAGCCGATTTTTTAAGGGATTTTGAGGAATTTGAAGTATGCAATGTAAATTACAGAATTACAAACAGCCTAGCCATGCTTTTGTGCGGAGAATTTTACGCAGATGATTCTTACATGCAAAGAAGCCAGGAGCTGGCAGAAATGGCGGAGCAGTGCTTCAGTGAAAGTGGACTGCTGATTGGAGAGGGGCGTCCAGTTGACGGATACAGTAAAAAGCATTGTCGTCCGGTGGATATTGGCTATAATATGGAGGAATCGCTTCCGTCCTTTACCCAGTATGCATTTTGTACAGGAGATAAAAAGAAGAAAGCCATGGCATGTAAGGCTTTAAGGGCCCATCTTTCTTTTATGCTTGAAGACGGCGGAATTGATAACAGCTTTGGCACCAGAAATTATAAATGGACCTATTGGGGAAGCAGAACTTCGGATGGATGCCTGTTCGCTTATCTGATGGCCTCGCAGGAGGAACCGGAGTTTGCAGTAGGGGCATGGAGAAATCTGAAGCTGCTGAGAGCCTGTACGGAAGAGGGACTGTTGTACAGCGGACCTCATATGCGGGAAAAGGGAGAGCTTTCCTGTGTTCATCACAGTTTCTCTCATGCAAAAGTGCTGGCTATGATTCTGGAACATGGGCTGGAATCACGTCTTTGCGATGGAATTCTGCCAAGAGCAAAGATGAAGACACCTAGGTATTGGGAGGAACTGGATACCTTTCTGATACCGGGAGACGGATGGACAGCAACAGTGACAGGATATGACTGGGAGTATTTGAATTTAAAGGGAGGACATGCCAGCGGAGGAACCCTATCTCTTCTGCATGATCAGGAGGCAGGGCTGATTTTGGCTGCCGGAATGAGTAGCTACAGCTTAAAAGAACCTGCAAACATGCAGCTTCCCCGGTTTTCCGGTCACGAGTGCATTACTCCAAGACTGGAAATTCAGTCAGAAGGCATATGGTACAGTAGTATGTATGATAACAACTGCAGAATGAAGGGAGAGGAGATAGAGAACGGATACCGGATTAAAGTAAAGGGAAGAATGGTGGATTTGAACCAGAATGAACAAAAAGATGGTGATTATGAAACAGAATATCTGTTTTATTCCAGGCAGATTTGTGTTCACGCAAAAACAAAAAAGAATGTGACCTTTGTGCTTCCGGTTATTTCGCAAAAGAGAGAGTATGTTACACAGGATGACGGAAACGTATGGATTGAGAAGGAGAAAAAGACCATACAAATAACTGCAAATAAAGGTGTTTTGGAGCTCCCTTATGGAATAAATACACGAATTTATAATCTTGTTCCAGGAGTAGAGGCGTTAAAAATAACCATAAAAGAGGAAAATGGGGAGATTGATTTTTCTATGTTATTTTGATATAGTTATCCTTGCTGGGAGAAAAAAGTATGAAAAAGAAACGAATTAAAATAACAGAAAAAAGCCGCGTTTTTTATAAAATCTATCTGGTAAATATTATGATTACCATGGTTTTTATCTGCCTGATTTCTGTGGTCTGCAGTACAGCTAGTTCAAGACTGATTCTGGATAATTTCATAGCATATAATCAAAATATGATGGTTGAAAAAGGTAATGTTCTGGATGAAAGAATCCGCCAGCTGGATGAAACTTGTAATCTGGTAGTAGGAGAAGAGAATGCCTTCCGCCTGATTATGACAAACGAATCAGAATATGAAAATCCTACCAGATTAATCCTGATTATGCGGTATTTCCAGAATGTCTGTTCCGGAAACAGTCTGATTGATGGATTAGGTCTGATTGACTGCAGCCGCGGAATTATGCTGACAGATAAAACGAAGTTCGAGCTGGAAGATGCCGGTCCCTATGAATCCTGTGAAAACGGAAATTCTTTTTTTCTCACAGAAAGAGATGGGGGAAAATGTCTGGAATATGTAAAACGGTATGAACCGATCCGCGGGGAAAAGACGGTATATGTAATTATCAGGGTCAATCAGGAGGCATTATTCAGCAATCTTTTAACAGGTGGAGAAGATGCCATGATAGAAAGCTATCTCCTTACCAGAGACGGGCAGACTTTATCTGTGGGAAATTCCAGAGAACTGTCCGGAGATTTGAGAGAGCATTTGATGGGCTTGTCCGAGACGGTTCAGAAATATAAAACAAAAGCCAACAAGCTTGTTTTATATAAAATGCCGTCTCAGATTTCAGATATTGCCTTAGTTGCAGTCCAGGATTATACCTACCTGGAGCGGCAGACGGAAAATCTGAAGCACAGGATTATTCTGATCAGTATTTTTATGATTACAGTGGCATCGGTGATTATCTATCTATGTTCTCTGTATCTGTATCATCCGTTGAAAAATTTGGTCACCAGAATTCAGGAACTTCCGGTGAAAAAGGATGATAAACCGCCGAGAGACGAGTTCCATCTTCTGGAACAAATGGTGGATACCTTTCAAAATGAAAAGGCCCATACCCAGCCTCTGGTAATCCGCGACTCCATTCAGAAGCTTGTCCGGGAAGCGTTTGATCAGGAGCGGTTTGACTATTTAAAGGAAATTTTTCACCAGAGCATGGAGTATTCGGCCTATGTTTTGCTTATCACAGAATGTAAGACGGACGAAGTGGATAAAAAGAGGGGCTGCCGGTTTTTAAAACGTCTCAGTGAAGAGCCAGAAATAGACGGATTTTACACGGAAATTACCAATGAAAGAAGTATTGGAATTTACAATACGGATTTGGGATATGAGACATTTGTGGAACGGGCAGAGGATTTAAAGCGTCAGGAAGAGGGAGAAAATACTCCTTTTATCTGCTGCATCAGCCGTGAATTTAAAAACAGGGAAAGTATGAATCTGGTGTATTCTGAAACCTTGAATTCTGTGGAGAAAGCTGTCTTTATCGGGAAATTAACCCTGGTTTGCGGCCGGAGTTCCCTGGAAAGAAGAACGAAAGAAACAGTACAAAAAGAAGAAGAAAACCGCTTAATCCGGTATATGGCAGATGGTAAAACAGAAGAGGCGCTGGCTGTTCTAGCATCTATAACGAGTGGGTTTGGCGATAATCCTGAGGATATTCAATATACTCGTTTTTTGTATTTTGAGGTATGCAGAAATTTGGTAAAAAATTCCCGGGAAATGGGAGTAAAGATTCCTTCTGCATGCGGAGAGAGGGAATTGTTTCAGGAGATTTTTCGGGCGGAAACGATCAAGGAACTGGGGAATTTTACCCAAGAGGTATTTTACTGCTGCCTGGAGAGCTTTCAGAAAAAAGAAAGAGGATACTCTTCCAATATCGAAAAAGCAATCGAGTTTATCCAGGCCAATTACATGCGGGAATTGTCTATTGATGATGTTGCTGCCAGTGTATTTTTATCATCCGGTTATTTGGGAATTATTTTTAAAGAAGAGACGGGATATACGATCCTGGAGTATATAACCTATGTCCGCATGCAGAAAGCAGGGGAGATGCTTCGCAGTCATTCAGAGTGGAAGGTGAAGGATGTGGCAGAGCAGCTGGGATACAATAATGTTCAAAGCTTTATCCGTTTTTTCAAAAAATATTATGGACAGACTCCTGCTGCCTACCGCAAGGAAGAGGGGGTCTGAAATCATTAAAACAGGACTGCCACTTATGGTCAGTCCTGTTTTTTTACTCTGTGGAGGCCTGCACTGCTGTTTAACCGTTACCAAGAACAGACTGGGGATGTGGAACCGGACAGTCCGCCATGTCAGTATCGTAGGCTGTAATACCGAGCTCTTTTTTTGTATTTGTCTGGAATGTTCTTGCACGCAGATCTACTTCGTAAGGATTGCAGACGGAAAGAAGGCGTTTATGACATTCTTCTGCTGCAATCATTATTTCAGGTGCAGCCGGTTTCTGCTCTAACAGGGAGTGATTCTCGCTGGGATCCTGATTTAAGTCAAACAGCTGCGGCTGTTCATAGCAGTAATAGATATATTTATATTGCTTCCAGCGTATCATAAACATTCCATGTGGAATACCATGGGCATTGTATTCGCTGAAAGAAAAATCCTGATGCGAGCTGCAGAAGCCGGTTTCGATATAGGGCTTCAGACTTTGGCCGTCAAGCTGTTCCGGAATGGGAAGATTCATGTATTCGCAAACCGTTGGGAACCAGTCAACCAGATTAACCGGATCCGAAATTCTCCTGGGAGTCTGACCGGGAACATGCACAATCATGGGAACATGGGCGGACTGTTCAAACATGGTACATTTCCACCAGAGCCCATGATAGCCAAGCTGCTCTCCATGATCACTGGTGTAGCAGAATATTGTCTGATCGTACAGAGAAAGCTCCTCCAGCTTGTCAAGAAGAATTCCAATTCTCTCATCCAGTTCAGCAATCGCACAGTGATATCCGATTAAGAGCTTACGAACGGTTTCTTCTGACAGATTTTCACATTTGAAATAAGCCCGAAGCCAGTTTAAGGGGTCATTTAAGGAGGTAAAGGGAGGCTTCAATTCATCTGGTACCTCTGTGATGAGAGCTTCAAAATAATCCCAGTTTTCTTTTTTTACATAGAAGGGGAAATGCGGATCTAAAAACCCGATATAAAGATGCCAGCTGTCCTCATCCTTATGTTGATCTAGCCATTTTAAGCTGGATTGCAGAACCTTGTCATCATAGCTTTCTTCTGTTTTTAGACCAATTTTTTCAAAGCGTTTTTCTGCTCCGACACGTCCGGTTTTCTTTTCACGAAAGAAGCATCCGATATCGGGCTTTTGCAAATATCCCGGAAATTCCACATGGGAAAACTGATAGTCTCCCTCTGGATGAAAATGTGTTTTTCCAATACAGATGTGGGGAATATCGTGCTGGTTTAAGTAATGGGAAAGTCCCGGAACAGAACCGTCATAAGGCGTAGAGTTGTCCCAGGTACCGATCCGGTTTACATAGTGTCCGGAGATAAAGCTTGCTCTGGCAGGTGCGCAGACAGGACAGGGAGTGTAGCAGCTGTCAAAAACAATACTGTTTGCTGCAAGACGATCCAGATTTGGTGTCTTCAAGATCGAATGGTTTATAAAATGCATCATCTGATAAGAATGTTCATCTGACATAACAGTGATAATTTTCATAGGAAACCTCCAGTGTGTATTGTTGTTCCGTTATCTGTAATTATAGCGGAAAGGCAGGGGATTTGCTATAGTACGAAAGGCATATTACTATCAATAGTCTATTTTTGTGATTGATGTACCAGGGCAAATCGACTATAATAAAACAAAGTTTGCAAAAAAGACATGCAGAGAGGAAGAAAATGGGAAAGCTATGGTGAAAGAAAAGCGGGCAACAATTAAAGAGGTGGCAGCCCTTTCCGGCGTTTCTATCAGTACAGTATCGCGGTATTTATCTAACCCGGAAAGCGTGAAGCCCTTTGCGGCATATAAAATCAAGGATGCAGTGAATCAGCTTGGGTATGTACCCAATACCTTTGCAAGAAGTCTGAGAAAGGGCGGTTCAAAAACCATTGGGGTTGTAATTCCCAATCTGGAATTCTTTTTTGGAAAGGCATCTAAGGCAATCAGTGATTATTTTTATAGTCAGGGATATGTTACCTTTATCTGCGAAACAGACAATGAATCAGATAAGGAAAAGTTTTTTATTCAGCAGCTGATTGATCAGCAGGTGGCAGGAATGATCATTGCATCCTCCGGACTAAATACTGCGTTTCTTCAGAAAACATACAGCCAGTATCCTAATATGGTGATGCTGGACAGAGCAGAAAAAATAGGAAGTGATATTGTGGCAGAGAATTACGAAGAAACAACGTATCAGCTGCTGATTCATATGCTAAAAAATAAGCCATGTACCAGAATTGAATTGATCTTAGGAGAAGAAACAGCTGTTAATACCCGGCTTCACATGGAGGGAATTCATCGCGCCTTAAAGGAGATGGGGCGGGATTATTCTCTGGTTCGTCCTTGGTATGGATGCCGGCGGGATGGGAAAATCGGAGATATCATGGAGGCAGTATTAAAAGAACTCGGAAATGAACGTGTAACCATTTTGGGATTTGAACCAGATTTTGTAGAGGAAGTTGTTATCAGTGTCAACCGGATCAAGCCATCTGCATTATCCCAGATTGATCTTTCCGGATTCACCATGCCTAAAACAATGAATAAAATGGGAATGAATTTTTCTTGTATTATTCAGAATCCGGAATATGCTGGAATTCAGGCAGCACAAGTGCTTCAAAAAAGAATTGAGAATGATTCAGAGCATCAGGAAGCTGTAAAGTATTATGAAATAAAATCAATGTATCACTTAGTATGATGTTTTCTGGATTTTAAGAAATAAAATGAAAACGATTTCATTACTATGGCAATGAATTCATCAAAAAACACAATTATTTTTTGGATATAATATACAAAAAATAAGATGAAAATTAGAAGATATCATTATTTACGCGCTGTAAAACTATTGGTATACTAGCTTTAGTGATAAAAACAAAATAAAAACGTTTTCAAAACGAGAAAAGGAGAACAATCTTATGAGATTTACAAAGCGAGTATTATCCCTGATTCTTGCAGGAGCTATGGCTGTCAGTCTGGTAGGCTGCAGCGGTGGAAGTAAGACGGCTTCGAACGGATTGGATGCAAATGGTGAATGGAAGCCTTCTTCTAGCATTAATATCCGTGTTCCTTTTGCAGCTGGAGGAAGCGCAGATACGATTGCACGTATTGCAGCCAAGGGGATGGAAGCTACATACGGACAAACAGCAGTGGTCAATAATCTGACCGGTGCAAATGGCGCCATTGCAGCCAATGACCTGTTAAGCAAGAATCCGGCGCCTACCGAAATGATGGTTGCAGGCATTGGTTTATTTACATTAGCGCCCTTGTTTAATTCCGATATCAAGGTAAATCTGGATGATTTTCAGATTGTAGGTTCTTTAATTGCAGAGGATTTTGTCCTGCTTTCTGCTCCGGAAAAGACTGGAGTTAGCGATTTTGAAGGTTTGATGGAGTATGGAAAAGATAAGAGAATTGTGTGTGCAGGAAACCCGAGTGGAGGTACCACTCATTTACTTGCAAAGGCTCTGTTTGGTGAAGCTGGAATTGAGTGTGAGGTATTAAGTGAAGACGGCGGTTCTAAGAATGCACTGGCTGTGGCATCTGGTGATGCTGATTGCTGTATCGTATCTGCAAATGCTGCTCTGCAGTATGTACAGGATGGAAGCCTGGTACCTTTGGCCTGCTTTTCAGAAGAGGACTATACCGGATATGAGGGTCATACCGTTCCGACTGTAAAAGATAAGGGATACGACATTGTCTTTAAATCCTGTAACTTCCTGATGACAAAGAAAGGTGTTGATCCGGCTGTTACAGACAAGATCTATCAGGATATGCTGGCGTACAGAGAGACAGATGAATTCAAAGAGCTGGCAGGTAATGCTTCTTATATTCCGGATAATCAGAATGGAGAAGAAGTAAGAAAAACAGTAGAAGATTCTGCTGATTTCTGTAAGGAAATGTATGAAAAATACTATGCTGGAGAAGCAAAATAAAAAGAGGACAGGAGGCATTCTGATATGAAAAAAATCAGATATCGTTCTAATCTGACAGCCGGTATCGTGAGTATCATTTTTGGCTTGATTGTTTTGAGCGTAATTCCCAGTCAGATTAGTCTGGGATTTGATAATACTTATGGAATTACTCCTAGAACCATACCTTATATTTTAGCGGGAATATGTATTCTTTTTGGAGCCCTGCTGATCGTTCAAAGCCTGGTTCTGAAAAAAGATACGGTTAAAGAAATGGAACTTTCACGGGAACTGAAGGCCCTGGCATATATGGCAGTGTTTGTAGTATATTCTCTGCTCTTTAATGTCAGCTTTGTGCTTGCAACAATCCTGCTTGGTGCAGTAACCCTGATGTTTTTGAAATGTAAAAAACCTCTCTATTATGCCATTGTGGCAGTTACGGTAGTGTTCCTGTATTTTGTATTAACGCAGTTTCTTCACATTCAACTGCCATAAGGAGGAGGAACTATGGGAAGTGTAATATCTCAGGCTTTAATAAACCTGCTGACAATTGAAAATCTAATTATGATGAATCTCGGAATGTTCGTTGGAATTATTTTCGGAGCCATTCCGGGGATGAACGGAAATCTGGCAATTACAGTACTTCTTCCGTTTACATTTATGCTAGAGCCGGTGCCGGCACTTTTACTGCTGACAGCTATCTTTTTTGGTTCCAACTTTGGAGGCTCGATCAGCGCGATTTTGATTAACACTCCAGGTACAAATGCAGCAGCAGCAACACTTTTGGATGGATATCCCTGCTGCCGAAAGGGATTTCCGGGAAAGGCGCTCAGCACTGCACTTACGGCATCTACAGTCGGTGGACTTATCAGTGCATGCTGGCTGTTGTTCTTTGCTCCCCAGATTGGAAAAATGGCAATGAACTTTGGCGCTCCGGAGTATTTTGCACTTGCAATTTTCGGACTTTCTGTGATTGCCTCTGTCAGTGGAGACAGCCTGTTAAAAGGAATCATCAGCGGCTGCTTTGGTATCCTGATTGCATCTGTTGGCATTGACTCAGTTAGCGGAGTTACCCGTTTTACCTTTGGCAATCTGAGCTTATATAATGGAATTAAAATGCTGGCAGTTCTTCTGGGTGTTTATGCAATTTCCCAAATGATCAGCCGTATCAATGGTACGGAAAAAGCAGCAGCAAGTGAGCTTGGAGAATTAAAGCAGAGCGATAAGCTTACCTTTAAAGAATTCAAAAAGATGTTCTGGACCATGTTCAAATCCGGAAATATCGGTGCATTTATTGGTGCAGTCCCTGGAACGGGCGGTGCAATTGCTTCCTTTTTGGCTTACAATGAGGCAAAGCGCTGTGCGAAGCCAGATGAAAAATTTGGTGAGGGTGAGCTGAAAGGAATTGCAGCACCAGAAGCTGCTAATAACGGAGCAACTGCAGCAACACTGATCCCGCTTTTGACATTGGGAATTCCCGGTGATGTGGTTGCAGCAACTCTTCTTGGCGCATTTACGATGCAGGGACTGGTGGTAGGGCCAAAGCTTTTTGAAAATGATGGACCGGTTGTCTATGCTATTTTAATCGGATGTCTGATTGCCCAGATTTTTATGTTCCTACAGGGAAAATATCTTCTTCGTGTATTTGTAAAAATTACACACATTCCGCAGGATTTGCTGACAGCACTGCTGGTTGTGATTTGCTGTACGGGTGCATTCTGTATTGCCAACTCTGTATTTGATGTTTATGTATTGCTGTTCTTTGGCGGTGTTGCCTACTTTATGAACAAGATTGATTTGCCGCCGGTACCGATTGTACTGGGTATGGTTCTCGGACCAATTGCGGAATCTAACTTAAGAAATGCTTTGGTTCTCAGTGGTGGAAGCTGGAGGATTTTTGTTCAGCGCCCGATTTGTTTAATGTTTATTATTTTGACTGTTGTTCTGATTGTTGTTCTGAAAAAAGGAAGCAAGAAGGAAAAAGCGGCAGCTGAAAAACTGCAAGCAATGATGGATGCTGATGCAGAAAAGAAAAATTGAGAAAACGGATTGGACAGGAGGAAGAAAAAATGAAATTTAAAAAACTCTGGACGGATCTTCACAGCAATATTCATCACGATCAGATGGAACAACTGGAAAAATGGTGTGATCATGCCCGGCAGGTGATGGATTTCTGGCCGATTGCCTATTATCCCATGTATATGCGGAGAAATGAGTCTGGTGCTCCTTTGGAGGATATTTATCCCAGAGAGGCAATTGAAAAGGACTGGGAGGAAATCCGCAAGGTTGTAAAACAGCAAAATGAAGAAGGCTGGCCAATGTTTATGGGCTATGAATGGCAGGGCTGTGGATTTGACGGAGATCATAATGTATTCTTCTTGGATAACGATCAGGAAATGTTGCATCCAATGAGATATGGAGAGCTGAGAGATGCTTATCAAGATACCGAAGCAATTGCGATTCCTCATCATGTAGCATATCAGCTGAAAAGCCGGGGAAAAAACTGGGCTACCCATGATGAAGATTTTTCTCCTTTTGCCGAGATTTATTCCAGCCATGGATGCAGTGAAAATGATACAGGAAACTATGATATGGAACGCCATCTCCACATGGGACCCAGAACAGGAGAAACCTGTTATGAAAGAGGATTGGAGGCAGGCCTGAAGGTTGGTTGCATTGCCAGCGGTGACAATCACAATGTTCCTGGAGTTCACGATCATGGAATGATGTGTGTGCTGGCAGAGGATTCTTCTAAAGAAAAAATATGGGAAGCTATGAAGCAACGGCGGGTATATGGTGTCAGCAAGACCAGAATGGAGATTGATTTCAGTATTAATGATGTTCCGATGGGCGGTGTAGTAAAGCCGGGCGAAGGAAACATGGAGATTGCGGTAAATGCAGGAGATGCGATTGATCGGATTGAAATTATTCGTGATAATATCGTCTATGAAATGGTTGCACATTCTGGCACATGGGAAAAAAATATGCCAAAACCTGGTGAGCGTTTCGTGTTTAAATTTGCCTTGGAATTTGGATGGGGGCCCAATCCGCGTTTCTTTAAAGATAAACTGAAGAAAGAATGGCATGGAAGTCTGGAGGTCCCGGGAAAACTTCTTGGAGTTGAAAAATGTTGGAACAGCTTTGGGCAGAATCTTCATCACGTAACAGAGCACGGCTGCGAGTTTGATATGACCACCTATATGTCTACAACAACAGGACACTGGATGGGGCCAAGCGCTGTTCAGAAGGAGGGCTTCATTTTTGAAATTGAAGCATCGATAGATGAAAAAATTATGCTTCATGTTGACGGAAAAGATTATCAAATTCCAGTGAAGGAACTGCTTCATACAGGTAGAATTATTGCTGAATATGAAGAGGCAGAGCAGCTTGCAAAGGAGACTTTTGGGGATATTGAGCATTATAGAGATGATCTGATTTGGCATACTGCGTATAAAATGCGCCTTCGTCAGGGCGTAATACAGGAGGGGTATCAAATGAAGATAGCTAGAAAGGTTTCATTAGAGGATGGTTGTAATTATCGTCTGAGAGTATGGCTTCGGAATGGTGATGTCGCATGGGTAAGTCCTATTTTCTGCAGAAAATAAAATAAAACATTACGAACGGAGAATTCTGTGAGGCGGGATTCTCCGTTTTTAGTTTGCGCGCCAAGGGCGCGCTTTAACAGGTGCAAGCCCTGAACATGCCCAGGTAGTAGGAACTGTATAAGTGAACAGCAAGGGTATCCATCGTGAGGTGGAAAGGAAAGAACGCATGGACATAAGTAGTCTAATGGAACGGATATTATCAGATAACAATCTCAACAGAGTGTATCTACAAGTTGTACGAAACAAAGGTGCAGAGGGTGTGGACGGAATGAAGTACAACTTAAAGAACTACTTGCAAAGAACGGCGAAATCATCAAGGAATAGTTAAAGACAAGAAAATATAAGTCTCAGCCAGTACGGAGAGTTGGAGATAGCAAAGCCTGAGAGTGCCAACAGTAACAGGCAGATTTGTATAACAAGCTATTTACAGTGGTACTAATAGAGAACAACCTCCATATCGCCGTTCTGACTTGTTGAAACTGCATGTTTATGGTTATATAAATAAGATACGATCGAACAGAACTCTGGAAGTAGAGTGTAGGCGAAATATTGAATTCATGTGTCTGGTTAACGCAATAACACTGGATCATGGAACTATCGACGGTTTTGTAAAAGAAAACGGAAAAGCTTTTCATAACACGTTGCAGCAATTAACGCCTATCTTTAAAGACTGGGGATTGATTGCCGGTTGAATCTGAATATAAAGATAAGTTGGAAAACTATCAAAAACTACAAGGAGAATACCTATGTCAAGAGGAGGAATTTGAATTTCCGGATATAGACTTTGCATCTGGAATATGATACAATTTTTTCTTGATAGATAGAATCGCAGTATAATACCGGACGGCAGGGGGGAGAGTGATAACATGCGGATGCTTACCTGTAAGCAAGCAGAAAAAATGGTAATGCCCTATATAGACGGAAGATTGGATGAAGAGGAGCTGGAGGATTTTCTTTCCCATGTCAATGAATGTCCGGCATGCCGGGAAGAACTGGAAATTTACTTTACTGTGTATGTAGGTCTGAGACAGCTGGATACAGGGACAGGGGTTTATGACATTACCGGAGCCCTGGGGGAAAGCATGGATCTTTCCTGGATGAAGGTGCGGGCAGTCCGTCTCCGGAAGGTAGTCTGTTATGCAGTCAATACTCTGGTGACAGTTAGTATTCTGGTGATGCTGGCCATGCAGCTTCGAATCTGGATAGGATAGGAGAAAATATGGAAAAACTGGTGTTAATAGACGGTCACAGCATTTTGAACCGGGCCTTTTACGGGGTTCCGGAGCTGACAAATTCTGAGGGACTTCATACCAATGCAGTGTATGGGTTCCTCAATATTATGTTTAAGATTCTGGAAGAAGAAAAGGCAGATTATCTTGCAGTTGCCTTTGATTTGAAAGAGCCAACCTTCCGCCACAAAATGTTTGCGGATTATAAAGGAACGAGAAAGCCTATGCCGGAGGAGCTTCGGGAACAGGTTCCTCTTATGAAGGAGGTTCTGACCTCTATGGGGATTCCTATTCTGACAATGGCAGGTTATGAGGCAGACGATATTCTTGGAACGGTGGCAAAGCGCAGTCAGGCTAAGGGGCTGGAGGTTTCTGTTGTGTCCGGCGACAGAGATTTGCTGCAGCTGGCAGATGTGCATATTAAAATCAGAATTCCCAAGACAAACCGGAAAGGAACCGAGATTTACGATTATTATCCGGAGGATGTAAAGCGGGAATACCAGGTGACCCCTCAGGAATTTATCGATGTGAAGGCTCTGATGGGAGACTCCTCAGACAATATTCCAGGAGTGCCTTCCATTGGGGAAAAGACGGCAACCAGCCTGATCACAGCCTATGGTTCCATTGAAAATGTAAAGGCTCATCTGGAGGAGGTTAAGCCACCCAGAGCGAAAAAGGCCCTGGAGGAGCATTATGATATGGCAGTGATGAGCAAGGAGCTGGCAGCTATCTGTCTGGAATGCCCGATTGATTTTTCCTGGGATGAGGCAAGGCTTGATAATCTTTACACACCGGAGGCTTACCAGTATATGAAGCGTCTGGAGTTTAAATCCATCCTGACACGTTTTGATGTACAGAGCATGGGCGGAGCTTCTATTGAGGAAAAGTTCTGGACGGTTGAAGAACTGGCTGGGGCGGAAGAGGTGTTTGAACGGGCAGAAGCGGCGGAGAATGTTGGGTTTCAGCTGATTAAAGGAAAGGATGGAGCAGCAGGTCTGGCGATTTGCTTCGGAGAAGAAGAAATTTACGGGATTCCGGTATCTGGCTTTATGACAGCAGCCTATTTGTGTGATAAAATCCGCAGTCTGGCTGAAAAACGAAAAGGCACGGATTCTATGAATACCCTGAATTTAAAGGCGCAGCTTCCCGAGCTGGAGCTGGATTACGGCAGCCCGGTTATGGACGGGGCAGTTGCCGGATATCTGCTGAATCCTTTGAAAGATACGTATGACTATGATGATCTGGCAAGAGATTATCTGGGAATGACGGTTCCCTCTCAGGCAGATCTTCTGGGAAAGGCAGATTTTGGTGAGACATTTGCGCAGGGAAAACAGGAAGCAGTTACCTGCGCCTGCTATATGGCTTATATTGCGTGGAAATCGCTTCCTGTGCTGAAGAGCAGACTGGAGGAGGAGGGAATGCTGTCTTTGTTCCTCCAGATGGAAATGCCTCTGATATACAGCCTTTATCACATGGAGCAGGCAGGTGTCCGGGTGGACAGAGAACAGCTGAAGGTCTATGGAGAGCAGCTGGAGGTGAAGATCCAGAAGCTGGAGCAGGAGATTTACCAGCTGGCCGGGGAGACGTTTAACATTAACTCTCCCAAACAGCTGGGAGAGATCCTTTTTGAGCGGATGCAGCTTCCTCATGGAAAGAAGACAAAGACAGGGTATTCTACAGCGGCGGATGTGCTGGAAAAGCTGGCTCCGGAATATCCGGTTGTTCAGATGATTCTGGAATACCGTCAGCTGACCAAGCTGAATTCTACTTATGCTCAGGGTCTGGCTGGTTTTATCCGGGAGGATGGCAGAATTCATGGAAAATTCAACCAGACCATTACGGCAACGGGACGTATCAGCAGCACAGAGCCGAATCTGCAGAATATTCCGGTTCGCATGGAGCTGGGACGGGCTATTCGGAAGGTGTTTGTGCCAGAGGAGGGCTATGTATTTGTAGATGCGGATTATTCGCAGATTGAACTTAGAATTCTGGCCCACATGTCTCAGGATGAACGTCTGATTCATGCGTATAGAGACGCTCAGGACATTCATGCCATTACGGCTTCGGAGGTATTCCATACTCCTCTTGAACAGGTGACACCACTGCAGAGAAGAAATGCCAAGGCTGTGAATTTCGGAATTGTATATGGAATCAGTGCTTTTGGACTCAGTGAGGATTTAAGCATCAGCAGAAAAGAGGCTCTGGAATATATTAACAAGTATTTTGAAACCTATCCGGGAGTGAAAGCATTTTTGGATGAGCAGGTGCGTCTGGGAAAGGAACAGGGGTATGTGACTACGCTGTACGGCAGAAAACGTCCGATTCCAGAGCTGAGATCAGCCAACTTCATGCAGCGCTCTTTTGGTGAGCGGGTTGCCATGAATTCCCCGATTCAGGGAACTGCAGCCGACATTATGAAGCTGGCAATGATTGCGGTGGATCAGGAACTGAAGGAGAGAAGGCTGGATGCACGGATTGTTCTGCAGGTTCATGATGAGCTGCTGGTAGAGGTGAGGGCTGAGGAGGCAGAGACGGTAGCGGCGCTTCTTACAGAAAAAATGAAGCAGGCAGCGCAGCTGAAGGTTTCTCTGGAGGTAGAGGCCCATACAGGTTCTACCTGGCTGGATGCCAAATAAAACGAGATGAGCCAGGGCAGCACAGCTGCGCTTTAAACAAAGGCCACAGGAACCGGGCGGTCAATATCCAGAGAATTGGGCGTGACATGGCAGTCATAGGCAAGAATATGGACGCCATGGGCTGCGGCATGGGCCAGAGCATCCGCAAATTCTGGATGAGTAGCCCGGTTGGCTTCAAAGGAAGTGACTCCTTTCATGGCAATGACAAAGAGAAGGTAGGCCCGGCAACCCTCTGCGGCAGCCAGCTCCAGCTCTTTTAGATGCTTCAGCCCCCGTTCCGTCGGGGCATCTGGAAAGCGGGCAGTTTTGTTTTCTTCCAGGGTCACACCCTTGACCTCCATAAAGGCAGGAACGCCGTTTTCCTCAAAGGCCAGATCGAAACGGGAATTGCCGAAGCGGACTTCCCGCTTCGGGGAGATTCCCTGGCTGCACAGCCATTCGTACGCAGCCTGATTGGGAGCCTGGGAGTCCATATTGATCAGAATGGAACCAAGATCGGTTTCCTTACGGACGCAGATTACAGAATACTCTGTTTTGCGTCCCAGGGCAGCGGCATTGGGATGGTGCTGAAGGAAAAGCGGGGCTCCGGGAACCAGAAGCTCCCGGCAACGGCCTGTATTTTTTACATGACAGGTAACCTGCAAGTTTCCGATTTTTGCATAAGCGATAAAACGGTTGGGGCGGGACTGGAAAACCGCAGGCATCATATGTTCATATTTCATGGAAATGACCTCGTATTTCGTATGATTTTCACAGGAATAAGCCATCCTGTACGATAGGAAAGCTTGCCAGTTTTTCTTTCGTTTGTCAAGTGAATTTGAGAGGAAAATGGAAAAAAGAAGATGCAAAGCTGAACTGTGACGAAAAAAGAGTAATAGGAGATGAGAGAATGGAGAAACCCTGTATTTTAGTGAGTGCCTGTCTGCTGGGGATGAACTGCCGGTACAACGGAAAAGGAGAATTGAACAGACAGGTTCTTGAACTTTCCCGGGACGCGGCTTTGATTCCCTTTTGCCCGGAAATATACGGAGGTCTTGCTACGCCGCGGGATCCGGCAGAGCGGCAGGGAGAACGGGTTATGACTGCAGCAGGAGCAGATGTGACGGAGCAGTACAAAAAAGGCGCTGAGGAGGCGCTTCGCCTGGCCAGAGTTTTTGAATGCAGGGCAGCTGTTCTAAAAGAAAGAAGCCCCTCCTGCGGACGGGGGCAGATTTATGATGGAACGTATACCAGAAGGCTGATTTCGGGAGACGGCGTTACAGCCCAGCTTCTGGAGCAGGAGAAGATTCCTGTTTTTGGAGAGACTTCCTGCGGCCAATGCCGGGAATTTCTGGAAACGTTTAAAACAGGGGAAGAACAAGAAAAATAAAAGTTCTTATAGAAGAGATGAAAAAACTGTGATATAGTATGTGCTAGAATCAAAGCAAGAAAAGAGAGGTTCAGACAATATGAATAATCAGTCATCAGAAGAAATAAAGAATCCCAAACTGGTTCAGGCGATGCAGGATATGTTAAAGCATGACAACGCCCATACCCGCAGCGTTATGGCAGAGGCTCTTATGGAATCCAGAATGCTTTCTCCGATTCTGAAAGAGACCGTTCTGACAGAGAAGGCTGGTCCCAGCACCAGAATCAAATTTGAAGACATTGCTAATACAGAGGGCGAGCATTATTATCTGGCATTTACCGATATGGACGAGTATGAAAAATGGAATGAAGACGGAACACACGATCAGGCACTGATTATGACGATGGAAGATTTTGGAAACATTCTGATTCGTCAGATCAATGATTTAAAGGGCTTTGTAATCAATCCCTATGGCGAAAATGTGAGCATTTCCAAAGGTCTTTTGTTATCCCTGTTAAAGCAGCAGGAAGCAAAGCGGAACGCAGAAGGTATGAATTAATGGAGCTTGTGCTTGGCATAACAGGAGGAGTGGGAGCTGGAAAAAGCCGGATTCTTGAAATTCTGCGTCAGGAATATGGCGCCAGAATCATTCAGGCAGATCAGGTGGCGGCAGTCCTTGAGGAGCCTGGTGAGCCCGGTCTTCTGGCTCTGACAGAGCTGTTTGGAACAGGAATTCTTAATCAGGAGGGAAGCCTGGACAGAAAAGCCTTTGCACAGCGGATTTTTACAGATGAGAAGGCTTTGGAGATGGTAAATCAGGTGATTCATCCCATGACCTGGCAGAGAATTCGGGAAATGATTGCTCAGGAACCCTGCCCAGTTACAGCAGTAGAAGCAGCTCTTTTTAGTGAGCAGAGCCGCAGTCTGTGCCGCCATTTAGTGTTTGTGGATACCAGTGAGGAAAACAGGATTCACCGCCTGATGGAGGGACGGGGGTATTCCCGGGAAAAATGCCTGGATATTATGAAAAATCAGCCGGACAGAGAATATTTTCTGCAGCTGTCGGATTATGTGATTGACAACAACGGAAGTCTGGAGACAGTGCGCAGTCAGATTTGCCGGATGATGGAGGAAGTTACCAATGAGATTCGTTAGCATTGCCAGCGGCAGCAGCGGCAACTGTATTTATATCGGTTCAGAGCGTACTCACATTCTGGTGGATGCGGGAATCAGCAATAAAAGAATTGAGCAGGGACTCAACGCCATTGGTTTAAAGGGAAGCGACTTAAACGGAGTGGTGATTACCCATGAACACTCAGACCATATTAAGGGGATTGGAGTTCTGGCCAGAAAGCATGGTGTGCCTATTTATGCAACCAGGGAAACTCTGGACGAAATAGCGTCGAAGACTTCTCTTGGAGAATATCCCAAGGAGCTTTTTCATCCTATTTCTCCAGATGTGGAATTTTCTATTGGAGATTTGGAGATTTCTCCCTTTTCCATTGATCATGACGCGGCAAATCCGGTGGCTTATCGGGTGAAAAATGGGAGAAGATCGGTTGCTGTAGCTACAGATATGGGGCATTATGATCCCTATATTATTGAGCATCTGCAGGGGCTTGACGCTCTTCTTCTGGAATCAAACCATGATGTGAATATGCTGCAGACTGGACCCTACCCCTATTATCTGAAGCGGAGAATTCTGGGGGATCACGGTCATCTTTCCAATGAAAATGCAGGACGTTTGCTGAATTATATTTTACATGATCAGATGAAGCATATTCTTCTGGGACATTTAAGTAAGGAAAATAATTATGAAGAACTGGCTTATGAGACCGTTCGCCTGGAGATTGATCAGGGAGACTGTCCTTACCGGGCTGGAGATTTTCCGATTGATGTAGCCGGACGGGATCAGATGTCAGAGATTGTGAATTTGTAAGCAGGAAACCATACATAGAAATGAGCCTTCCTGGTACATGGGATTTTTCCGTGCAGAAGTGGGATGGATATCATAAATGAAAAATCAGAGAGGTGGAACAGATATGAGTAAGGTGATTATTACCGTAGTAGGAAAAGACACGGTGGGCATTATTGCAAAGGTATGTGCCTACCTGGCAGAAAAGCATGTTAATGTTCTGGATATTTCTCAGACAATTGTACAGGAATATTTTAACATGATGATGATTGTAGACATGGAGAAGGCTACCGGCTCTTTTGAAGAGGTTTCCATAGAACTGGAGAAGGTAGGCGAGGAAATCGGCGTAACCATTAAGTGCCAGAGAGAAGAAATCTTTACAAAAATGCATCGAATCTGATGGAAATCCGGTGCAGTTTAGGCTCTGTGCCGGACAGAAACGGTGTACGACAAGTAAAAGGAAAAGGTGGAACTGTCTATGTTAAATATGTTTGAGGTAAATGAAACAAATAATATGATTGAGCATGAGAAGCTGGATGTGCGCACCATTACAATGGGTATCAGCCTGCTGGACTGCTGCGACAGCAATCTGGACGCGCTCAATGAAAAAATTTACAGAAAAATCACCACCTATGCAAAGGATCTGGTGTCTACAGGAGAGGCCATTGCCCGTGATTTCGGTGTGCCGATTGTAAACAAGCGAATTTCTGTTACTCCGATTGCTCTGGTGGGCGGCTGCGCCTGCAAGTCTCCGGAGGATTTTGTGACTCTGGCCAGAACCCTGGATCGGGCAGCAAAGGAAGTGGGCGTAAACTTTATTGGCGGCTATTCTGCTCTGGTTTCCAAGGGAATGACACCTGCTGAGGAGAATCTGATTCGTTCGATTCCTCAGGCGCTGGCTGAGACAGAGCGTGTCTGCAGCTCTGTGAATGTAGGATCTACAAAAACAGGACTGAATATGGATGCTGTACGGCTTATGGGCGAGATTGTCAAGAAGACAGCCGAGGCAACAAAGGAAAATGATTCTCTGGGCTGTGCAAAACTGGTAGTATTCTGCAACGCGCCGGATGATAATCCTTTCATGGCAGGCGCTTTTCATGGTGTGACAGAGGCAGATGCCATTATCAATGTAGGCGTCAGCGGCCCTGGAGTAGTAAAGGTGGCTCTGGAAAAGGCAAGGGGAGAAAATTTTGAAGTGCTTTGCGAAACCATCAAAAAAACGGCCTTTAAGATTACCCGCGTCGGTCAGCTGGTTGCCCAGGAGGCTTCTAAGCGTCTGGGTGTTCCTTTCGGCATTATTGATCTGTCGCTGGCTCCGACTCCTGCAGTGGGAGACAGTGTTGCAGAGATTCTGGAGGAGATCGGCCTGGAACGGGTTGGTGCGCCGGGCACAACGGCAGCGCTTGCCATGTTAAATGATCAGGTGAAAAAGGGCGGCGTTATGGCATCCTCTTATGTGGGCGGATTAAGCGGCGCGTTTATTCCGGTCAGTGAGGATCAGGGAATGATTGATGCAGTATCTTTGGGGGCGCTGACTCTGGAGAAGCTGGAGGCCATGACCTGTGTCTGCTCTGTTGGTCTTGATATGATTGCTATTCCTGGAGACACTCCGGATACGACTATTGCCGGTATGATTGCTGATGAGGCGGCTATTGGTATGATCAATCAGAAAACAACAGCAGTTCGAGTGATTCCTGTGATTGGAAAGACAGTAGGCGATACCGTAGAGTTCGGAGGACTTTTGGGCTATGCTCCGGTTATGCCGGTGAACTCCTACTCCTGTGAGAAGTTTGTAAGCCGCGGAGGACGGATTCCTGCGCCGATTCACAGCTTTAAAAATTAAGAAACTATCTTAAAGGAGCGGTCATATGAAAAAAGAGACAGTGGAATCCATGGTGGAGCTGTTTGCCAATGAGCAGCTTCATCAGATGATTTTCAGTAATCCAGTCCAGAAGGACGGGATTTTGAAGGTACGAATCCGGCCAGTCAATTTGCGGGGCAGACTGTTGTTCCAGGCGGAGGAGCTGGTAGGAACCCAGGCTTTTCATAAGAATCTGCTTCCTGAGGAGATCTGCGGCTATGTAACAGGGCTTCTGTCCGGAGGTCTTCGCAACGGAGAGGTGATTTCCGGTCTGGGAAGCGCTGTTGTACTGGTCAGCAAAAAGGGTACTGTGACTGTCAAGATCAAACGGGCAGCTCAGACAAAGCAGAAGGAGAACCAGGAGGAAGATCGCCTGGCATCAGAAGTAATCCTGGCCCATAACCGGAAAAAACGCTATGTGCTGGAGGAAGGAAAACCGGTAGAATTTCTGGTGGATCTGGGTGTCATGACCAAAGAAGGGAAGATCGTCCGAACCAGGTATGATAAGTTCCGTCAGATCAACCGTTTTCTGGAGTTTATCGAAGACATTCTGCCGAATCTGGATCCGGGGCGGGAGACGACCATCATTGATTTTGGCTGTGGAAAGTCGTATCTGACCTTTGCCATGTATCATTACCTTCACTGCCTGAAGGGATATCCAGTGCGGATTATTGGCCTGGATTTGAAAAAAGATGTAATCAGCCGCTGCAATCTGCTGGCAGAGCAGTATGGATATGAAAAGCTCCGGTTTTACCACGGAGATATTGCCAGCTATGAGGGCGTGGATCATGTGGATATGGTCGTGACTCTCCATGCCTGTGATACGGCAACGGATTATGCCCTTGCCAAGGCTGTTCGATGGGGCGCCCGAGTGATTCTTTCGGTTCCCTGCTGTCAGCATGAGCTGAACCGCCAGATGAAAAATGAACAGATGAAGCCGGTTTTTCAGTACGGTCTGATAAAGGAGCGAATGGCAGCGCTTTATACGGATGCACTGCGGGCTCAGCTGTTGGAGGGACAGGGCTACCGCACCCAGATTCTGGAGTTTATTGATATGGAGCATACACCGAAAAATATTCTGATCCGGGCAGTCTGGGACGGAAGAAAAAAGCACAACGAAAAGGAACTTCAGGAAATTATGGACTTCCTTTCTGTAAAACCTACTCTGGCCTCTTTGCTGGAAGACAGATAAAGAATAATCGTGAGATGCAAAAAGAGTATCGCTGGATTCTGATCGAACATGATGAATCTGCGATACTCATTTTTGATAGTTTACGTTTTTTCAGGGATACAGAATCACAGACCGGGTATATTCATTTTTCATTTTCCGGCCCTTCTGGTAAACAAGAGACTGGTAGAAATGGGAGGCGAAAAGATCCTGTTCAAACCAGTTCATGGCCTGGGGAGGAAGAATTTTTCCTGCGTTGGCTGTTTTTGTGATTATGGGAAGAGAGGCATGTTTCTTCATAGCATTTAAAAGCGGTCCGGCGGATTTGCGGAAGCCCAGAATGCGGATGAAAGCGGCATAATCTGCTTCCTTCTGTCTCTGCTGGGCTTCTTTGGTAAGATTTAAAAGCAGGTGAATCAGGGCACGGCTGATGCGGGTATAGGTGTACTGCTTTGTTTTCAGCTGTTCAATCCTCTGAGAAAATCCGGCGGGAGAAAGAGAAAGGCCCAAAAGCCGGTCAGCAAGCTCCGGGGAAAAATCGGCATAGCGGCTGAGATCCTCATGGCTTTGGACGGCCTGCAGCAGCCGATACTGAAGCTGGGCGGAAAGATCGTCCGGGAATACAGGGGCAGAAAGGGCCGCCTCCTGAATGCAGGCAGCCAGAGCCGATTCCGGAATCTGAGCGAGAACGTTCTTATGAGACGGAGCAAAAATGGCGTCATGGGAAGGCGACTCCCGGAAGCTTTTCCGAAGAAAGGAAGCGGAGGCAAAAGTGGCTTCTGCGGGAAGTGAGGTATCGTGGTAGCCCTGCCCCTTGCGCTGAATAGATGCCGGTGTGATGGAGCTTTTCCGCCGTTTCAGGGCTTTTAAATATTCTATGGCAAGAATATTGTTGGGAGTGGAGAGAAGGGAGGCATCGGCGCTGTCTCGCCCGGTATCGGCTGTCATGGAAGAGGTCTGAGGAGATTCCGTCTGTCTTTGCGCGGCAATGGTTTCTCTGAGAGCGGCTTCCCGGGCCGCAGGAAAAGAGATTCCCTGCTTTAACAGACCGCGGAGAATGTCCTGAAAGTCTGAAGATTCCTGACAGAGAAGTTCTGCTGTAGCCTGCAGAGATGACAGATCTCCGGATTCACTGCCAAAACACAGAGTGTCTACAACTCCCGTCTGATCCAAAAGAGAGACGCCGCAGGCGGCAAAGTCTTCTGCACTTCCTGTGGCAAAGGCGGAGGGCAGCTCGATAACCAGATCCACGCCGCAGCTTAAAGCCATGGCAGTACGGGTGTATTTGTCAAAAACAGCCGGTTCCCCCCGCTGTACAAAGTCTCCGCTGACAGCCGCCACAATCCAGTCGGCGCCCAGGGCTTCTCTGGCCTGCCGGATCTGGTATTCGTGCCCTCGATGAAAGGGATTGTATTCTGCAATGATTCCTACTGTTCTCATAAATTCCGGCTCCTTTGGTGTAAAAGTCTGATGATTTTCCATTATAATCACATTTGGGCTGTCCGTAAAGGGAGAAAAAAACCATTGTTTGATAAAAAATGCAAAAAAAAAGAGAAATACAGCTTGTTTCCTATTTTTACACCGTTTATAATAGAACTATATGCAACAAAATAATGAAAGGGGTATTATCATGGGATTTATTGATGTAATCAAAGCAAAAGCGAAAGCTGACAAAAAGACGATTGTACTGCCGGAGTCCATGGACCGCAGAACATGGGTTGCAGCTGAGAAGATCCTGAAAGAAGGACTGGCAAATCTGATCATTATCGGTACACCGGAGGATATTGGTGCACACAGCGAGGGACTGGATATTTCCGGCGCTACCATTATCAATCCGCAGACCTATGAGAAGACACAGGAGTACATTGACCTTTTCGTTGAACTGAGAAAAGCAAAAGGCATGACCCCTGAGAAAGCAAGAGAAACCATTTTAAGCGACTATGCATACTACGGCTGCCTGATGATCAAAAAAGGCGATGCTGACGGTATGGTATCCGGCGCATGCCACTCTACTGCAAACACCCTGCGTCCCTGCCTGCAGGTTATTAAGACCAAACCGGGCACAAAGCTGGTTTCTGCATTCTTCCTGATGGAAGTTCCGGATTGTCAGTTTGGCAACAACGGAACCTTCGTATTTGCAGACTGCGGCCTGAACCAGAACCCGAATCCAGAAGAACTGGCAGCAATCGCAGTTTCCTCTGCAGAGAGCTTCCGTATGCTGACCGGTGAGGAGCCGAAGGTAGCAATGCTGTCTCATTCCTCCAAGGGAAGTGCTGCTCATGCAGATGTAGATAAGGTTGTAGAGGCAACCAGAATTGCCAAGGAGATGGCTCCGGAGCTGGCATTAGACGGCGAACTGCAGCTTGACGCAGCAATCGTTCCGGAAATCGGCGCTTCCAAGGCTCCTGACAGCAAGGTTGCAGGACAGGCAAACGTTCTGGTATTCCCGGATCTGGATGCAGGAAACATTGGCTATAAGCTGGTTCAGAGACTGGGCAAGGCTGAGGCTTACGGCCCCATGTGCCAGGGTATTGCAAAGCCGGTAAACGATCTGTCCAGAGGCTGTTCTGCTGACGATATCGTAGGCGTTGTTGCAATTACTGCTGTTCAGTGTCAGAACGCTGAGTAAGAATATTCAGCAGGGGATACCCTGTGAGAAATTCTGAAACGGATTCATAGAAAAACGGATAGAATGTAGATATAGGAGAAATTCGGATTATGAAGATTTTAGTTATTAACTGCGGAAGCTCTTCCCTGAAATATCAGCTGATTGATATGGAAGATGAGAGCGTAATTGCAAAAGGTCTCTGTGAGAGAATTGGCATTGATGGTTCTAAGCTGACCCATCAGCCTTCTGGTAAGGACAAATATGTTGTTGAGAATCCTATGCCCAGCCACAAGGTAGCAATCGAAATGGTTATGGATGCTCTGCAGGATCCGGAGCATGGCGTAATCAAGAGCACCGACGAGATTTCCGCTATCGGACACCGGGTACTGCACGGCGGCAGAGTTTACAGCGATTCTATCGTAGTAGACGAGGATGTAAAGCGCGTAATCCGCGAGTGCTTCGATCTGGGACCGCTGCATAACCCGGCAAACCTGATGGGAATTGAAGCCTGTGAAGAGGCAATGCCTGGAAAGCCCAATGTAGCAGTATGGGATACCGGATTTGGTATGTCCATGCCGGAGAAGGCATATATGTATGCAATTCCTCACGAGTACTATGAGAAGTACAGCATCCGCCGCTATGGCTTCCATGGAACCAGCCACAAGTTCGTTTCCGGTGAAGCAATTAAGTTCGGCAACCTGGATCCGGAGAACGCAAAGGTTATTGTTTGCCACCTGGGCAACGGTGCCAGCGTATCTGCATCTATTGGCGGCAAGTGTGTAGACACCAGCATGGGTCTGACTCCTCTCGAGGGCTTGATTATGGGTACCAGAAGCGGTGATGTGGATCCGGCTGTGATTCAGTATATCTGCAACAAAGAGAATAAGGACGTGAACGAGGTTCTGAATATTCTCAACAAGAAGTCTGGTGTTCTGGGCATGAGCGGCGGCGTTTCCAGCGACTTCCGTGACATTGAGACAGCTAAGAAGGAAGGCAATCATCTGGCAGAGGTTGCGCTGGATGCATTTATCTACCGTGTTGCAAAATACATTGGCGCTTACACTGCAGCTATGAATGGTGTAGATGCCATCGCATTTACCGCAGGCGTTGGTGAGAATGACAAGGCTGGCAGAAAAGCTATCTGCGAGTATCTGGGCTATCTGGGCGTTAAGATCGATGACGAGGCTAATGATGTAAGAGGCAAGTATGCTGTGATTTCTGCTCCGGATTCCAAGGTAAAGGTTATGTTGATCCCCACCAATGAGGAGTTGGCTATCGCAAGAGAAACCAAGGCTCTGATCTAACGTTCCATAAGGATGGGTACTGTGCGCCAGAGGAAAAGGCTGATGACGCAGCCATGCTTCGGCGCGGGAATGTGCCAAGGCACATTCTTTATGTCATAGAAAATTGCGTCCTATGACACAAAAACGCTCCGCGAGGATCGCCATGCGACGGAAGAGAATTTTGTCGCAGAAGCGACCCGCCGCAGGCGGAGAAGCTCGTGAGCGAGCTTCTTTCTTGCAGAAAAGAATTGTCTCTGGTAATTTCTGAAAAAACCGGTTGACAAAAGAAAAGCGCCTGTGTATAATATCATAGGTGCGTATTAGGAGATTAATATGCTGATTAACCTGACAGAGCTGTTTTCCAGGGAAGGAAAAGAAAAAACCTACACATGCAGTATTGACATGGACACGCTTACTACAATGAAGGAGGCGTTCCCGATTGTGTCAAAAGGACCTGTATCCCTACAGATTCGGAATCTTGGCAACAGAAAGCTTCTCCTGACAGGAAGCGCAGAGATAACTCTGCAGATTCCCTGCAGCAGATGCCTTGAGCCGGTAGAGTGTCCGTTCTCCCTTGATTTGGAGGAGGAGCTGGATTTGGAGCGGACTGAGGAGGAGCGTGCGGAGGATTTGGACGAACAGCCCTACGTAAGCGGTTATACTCTGGATGTAGACCGGTTGCTCAGTAACGAGCTATTGCTGAATCTGCCTATGAAGGTATTGTGCAGGGAAGACTGCAAAGGGATATGCAATAGATGTGGTGCGAATCTCAATTACTCGACTTGTTCCTGTGATAGAAGTTCGCCTGACCCAAGAATGTCAGCAATCCAGGATTTATTTCAAAAGTTTAAGGAGGTGTAAACCATGTCTATCTGTCCTAAGAATAAATCTTCCAAAGCAAGACGTGACAAACGTAGAGCTAACTGGAAAATGAGCGCAATGAATTTAGTAAAGTGCAGCAAGTGCGGCGCCCTGATGATGCCTCACAGAGTCTGCAAATCTTGCGGTTCTTACAACAAGAGAGAAATCGTTAAGGTTGAAGACTAATACAGAGTAATTTTGCTCAATCAATATAACAAGCGAAATAAGGCCTTTGGAGTTGCTCCAAGGGTCTTGTTTTTTATGTCATAGGAAGGTGCGTCCTATGAAATGGATTGTAAGGTTGCATGGCTGAACGGATACAATGTGTTTTAGGATGGACAGGATTGGCACTTGTGAATAAAGGGGACGCTATGATATAATATTTCAGAGACAAAGGATGATCTGGGGGGATGATATGAAAGGGATGGTGGGGAAGAAAAATTCCAGCTGGACGGTTTTTATTATTGTTTCGGTATTATTAATTTCTACTGTAACAATGTATTTCCGCTTCCTTTATTATTCGGAAAATATCCGGGCAACTGTGGTAAAGCAGGAAATTAATCAGATCGAATTGACCTCCAATTATATAACAAAAATTTTTCACACGGAAATGGAGGACTGTGTCGATGTGCTTCGGGAAAATGCGAGAGCGTACTATCTGTCAGATGCGGAAAACACGCTGGAGGATACGGTGGAATTTCTGCAGAACATAAAGCAGCATACGGATTTTACTGTGGTGGGAGTGATTCGTCCAGATGGATGGAGTATGAATGACAGCGGAATCCAGAGGCGATTAAGAGATCGGGCAGTTCTGCAGGCAATTCTGAAGAACGAGATTTACGTATCGGATCTGCTCATAAGCGGGGAAAAGAAGCTGGGGAAAATTCTGATTGCAGTGCCGATTCATGAGAATGGCAGAGCAGTGGGAGCTATCTGGGGCAGATATCCCATTGATGTAATAGCGAAAAAGGTGGAAGAAACTGGAGATCGGGAACGGAATTTTTATATTATCGATGACAAAGGGGCATATATCAGCCGTTCATCCGATCTTTCCGCCTGGAATGGCTCGACGTCAATCTGGGATGAGCTTGGCAAGTGCAGCTTCCCTCAGGGAGATACCGTGGAATCAATCCGCAGCCGCGTGGAAAATCATGAGTCGGGGATTGTCTGTTTTCGGGTTAAGGATGGCAGCAGCCGCTATGCAACCTTCCGGCCCCTGGGAATCAATAACTGGTATATCTTTTCTGTTCTGGCGGGCAGTTCTCCAGACAGATACATTGGAAAGATTCGGGAATTTACCATACATATGCTTTCTTCTCTGACCTGCTTTCTGGGATTGTGGTTTTTCTTGATTTTGCTTCTCGTTTATCGAAATAAGAAAACAACAGAGCGGCAGAATAGCCAGCTGGAGGTAAAGACTGAGCTGTTTCGAATGGTAATGGGAAAAACGAAGAATATTCCTTTTGAGATCAATACCAGCAAAAAATGGCTGAAGCTGTATCATGGAGAGGATGGGCAGCCAGATTATGAGATGATGGATGATTTTTCGCCGGAATTTATGCTGAAAAACGGAAAAATTCGCAGCAGCGATCTGGCGGTATATCAGCGAATTTACGATACAGCCATTGAAGGAAGAGATTCTGAGCCTGTTATTCTTGAAATGGATATGGGAAAGGGAATGACCTGGATGAGGATTCATCTGGTTACAGTCAATTCTGACAGCGTCATTGGTTATCTGGAGGATTATGCAGAGCAGATGAGAAAGAGTCAGGAGCTGGAGGCTGTCAGCCAGAAAACAAAATACGATGTTTTGACCGGACTTTACAATCGGGAAACCTTTATTACATCGGTAGAGGAAGTACTGAAAAAGCCCCAGGCTATGATGTCAGCCCTGTTTTTGCTGGATCTGGATCATTTTAAAGACGTAAATGATATTCTCGGACATATGACAGGAGATCGGGTTCTTCAGGAAATGGCGCAGAATTTAAAGTCAGCAATCCGCAGCAGAGATCTGTCCGGCAGAGTAGGCGGAGATGAGTTTATGGTGTTCATTCAGGATGCGGCAGACACCAATGCGATTAAGAAGTGCGCGGAGAAGATGAATCGGATTTTGCAAAGACCTTATGAGAAGGACAGCAAAAGGGTTAAGGTAAGCGCATCCATTGGTATTGCTGTGGCAGAGGAGGGGGTAACCTTCCGAGAGCTGTATGAGCGGGCGGATAAGGCCCTTTACGATGTAAAAAAGAACGGACGCAACGGGTATTCTATATACGCAGGTTTTTAAAATACTCTGTGAAAGACACAAAAAGAAATACACAGACAGAAGCAGGATAGAAATAAAAAACACAGAAAAGAAAAATGCAGGAAACCGGTTTTCACGCCGGAAATCCTGCATTTTTTATATGTTACATTATTTGTGGAGACTGTCATAGTCTCTGGGAGACATGCCTGTTACTTTTTTAAAGACCTTACTGAAGTAATACGCATTGTCAAACCCTAGCTGTCCTGCGATTTCATAAATCAGATACTGTCCGGAATCAATCAGCTCCTTTGCATGCTCAATTTTAACCTGAGCGATATAATCGGAGATAGTCAGATTCATATACCGGCTGAAGGTGGTGCTCAGGTGGCCGGAACTGATCCGAAGATGATCGGCAATGTCAGACAGGGTCAGCTTTTCGGTATAATGCTCGTTGATATACCGTTTTGCCAGATAGACCAGCTTGTCGGAGCGGTTTTCTTTTCGCTCAGTCAGAAGACCGCACATTTTCTCACAGAAGCTGTCCAACCATAAGAGAATGTCCTCCAGACTGCCCAGCTGTGCCAGCTGCTCCGTAATGTCGCTGATATAAGGGAAATCCTCTGTATCAGCACTTTCTTCCTGAAACAGATCGTGGAAGAAGCTGTAGATATTAATGCAGGCGCTGACTGCCTGCGTTTTTCCTGGCTTATACTGACGGAACAAAGAAGAAAGCTCGTCAAAAATCTGGTGCAGCTCACTGCTTTCGTTGTGGAGCACAGCATCGTACATGGCCTTCTTCAGGAAGTTAATATTGAATTCCCGGTTGCTGGAACGGTGGCGTTCTTCAGTCTGCGGCCGATAGAAGGAGATGGAACGATTAGACTCATAATAACAGTCGTCAAGGGCCTTTTTCGCTTCCAGAAAAGCCTCTGGCAGTTCAGAGAGCTGTTCCTTTCTTTTACTTATACAAACTGTGCTGTCAGGGCAAAATAGGTGCTGAGAGCCACTTTGATTTTATTGCAAAAATCAGAAAGAGCCTTTTCGTTGTCATTTTCCAACTTGGGACATACGGCAAGGGCAAGGGTGTCCTTTTCCTGAGGCAGTGTGGTGCAGCGGGCAAAATAACGGGATGAAATTCCGGAAATAATGTCCAGCAGCTGACTGCGGATGAATTGAAAATCATAAGCGTCAGTCTGTCCGAATTGGATCTGTTCCGGCATCATCTGGAACAGAATCATATAGACAAAGGGGTAATTTTTTTCAAGTTCGCTGTTGACCGGAAACTCGTCTTTTTGAGGATTCAAAAGCTGTGTAAAGTAGGATCGCTCCACTTGGGCCTGGCTGTCTTTTAACAGGAAAGAGTACAGCTCCTTCTTGTGATGGCTTTTCATGAGATTGCAGCAGTCCTTTGCCCGCTCCAGAGCGTCAATCAGAGCCTGGGGCTGGAGATCCAGCTTGACCAGGTAATCTGTGGCGCCAAGGCGGACTGCCTGCTGAGCCAGCTGGAAATCCTCCAGGTTGGTCAGAAGAAGGAATGCAAATTCGCAGCCCTGCTTCTGACAGGCTTCGATCAGCTCCAGGCCATTCATAACAGGCATTCGGATGTCTGTTATTACAATATCTGGATTTAGCTCCAGAATCAGCTCCATGGCGCTGTTGCCGTTGGTGGCCTTTCCCACAATCGTACACTCATACTCCTCCCATGGGATCAAAGAAGCAATTCCTGCTAAAACTAAAGGTTCATCATCAATCAATACAATTCTATACATAAGCAACTCCTGTTAATTAGATGATCATTTTATTATATTTCCTGCATTTCATCGCTGAATTCCAGCGGTAAAGAAACGGTAACACAGGTGTAGCTTCCGATTTCGCTTTCCATTTTCAGACCATATTCCTCTCCGTAAACCAGTTTGATCCGCCGGTCAACATTGGGAAGTCCGATGCCGCTCATATAATTTTTCGTGACTCTTCCTGTGTCTGTCAGAAGACGGCGGATATTTTCTTCAGAAATACCAATTCCGTTGTCGCGGATGCTGATGTAAAGCACCTGGTCTTCTGCATAAATATGAATTTGAATCAGCCCTGGCTTTCCGCTGGGTTCGATTCCGGAGAAGATACTGTTTTCTACAATGGGCTGCAGGGTCAGCTTGACAATGTGGGCGTTGTAAAGCGCCGGATCATCTACGGTAATCTCCACATCAAATAATTCAATATAACGGATCTTTTCAATTGTAATATAGTTTTCCAAAAAATCAAGCTCCTGACGGATTGTTACTTTTTCATTAAAGCCCTTTGCCATATTTTTCAGCAGGGAGGAGAGGGCAGAAACAACCTTTACAATTCCTGTGCTGTGCTGCATGGTGGCAATCCATTTGATGGAGTCCAGAGTGTTGTACAGGAAGTGAGGATTGATCTGGGCCTGAAGGATCTTGATTTCCATATTCATTTTTTCTTTTTCATCCTGGATTCGGCTGTCCATGAGTTCGGAAATCCGGGATGACATTTCATTGATCTGTTTTCCGATGAGACCAAATTCATCTTTTGTTTCAATATCTGGGTTTTTGGTGAACTCTCCAGTTGAAATAACCCTAATGTGCCTGGTCAGCCGATCGATAGGACGAATCAGGTTTCTGGAGAACAGCAGGGAAAGGGCAAGGCCGATTACCATGGCGGACATAAAAATCAGGAAAATCGTAGTATAAAGAACCTGCTTGTCCAGAGGCATTTCCTTAATCGGAAGAATCTCACAGAAAATCAGCCCGCTGACAGGCTGCCGTTCCCAGGCAATGACACAGTCATTTCCATTGACATGCTCGATAATATGTCCGGAAATTTCCGGATGCTCTGCTAAAATCAGTCTGGCAGAGTCAAGCTGGGGTTTTTCCATATTTATAGAGCTGATGGTGGTATAGTCCGCTGTCAGAATCGTAATGTTTTTATCCTGTGGCATGAAGGACAGGGACTGCTCAAACAGCATGGGAGAAATGGCCAGATAAACCCAGGCATCTCTGGGGGCCTCGGCGGAAACATGCTCCCAGGGGCGCAGCAGGGGGAGCACCTTAGGATCCCGTCTTGTGTAGGGGAAGAAAATATTGTCCTGAAGCGTCAGCTCGTAGGCCTGCAGCTCTCTTGTAAGGAGGGTATCAAACCAGGGCGTCTTCATCAGCGATTCCGGCGCTTGGAGACTTCCATAGGAGGTTCCGGCCTGGAGACACACAGAATCCTTTTCGTATACAATGATCTGATTAATATACTGATTGTAGCCGGAAACTGCGCAGAGATCCTTTAAAACATTTGCCGAATACAGCTGTATCTCATCGGAATGTGCGTAAGTGCTGCGGGTCGAATTGAGAAACAGCGTTTTTCTGCTGGCACAGTTCTGGACAATATTGATCATCTCTGTGTATGCAATATCCAGTCGGGCAGAAAGCGAGTGAAGTCTGTTGACAGAGTTTTCTGTTTCGTTGGCAATGACATCATTTTTATAAGAAAAAAAGGTATAAAAACTGATGGCAGAGGCAATACAGATAATGGTCAGAAAATTAAAAAAAATCAATTTTTTTTGAAAAGTTCGAGGTATTTTTTTGTTCATAATCATCCTTTCTTTTACAATTCCTATGTTATTATACACAAAAAAAACCATCCTTTCAATGCAAAATGTACATAAAATATAAAAATAGTAATAGAATAGGAAAATTGTATATGTTTTTCAAAAAGAAAGAAAAAACATGTCTAAAAAAAAGAAATCAAAATCCGAAAATTGTTGATTCAGAAAACGATATGTTCCTGTTACACTTATCTTAACAACGGCGGAGCGCTTCCGTCGAAAAAATGGAGGGTTATCATGAAAAAGAAACAGGTAGTCGTAATGACAATGGCAGCAGTCATGGCATGCGGTGCTATGACTGCCTGCGGCGGCAGCAAGTCTGACGCTGGAAACAATGCAGCAGCTGGAAGCGAGGCTTCAGGAGAGACCGGCAGTGCAGAAGGAAAGCAGGTCCTTTCTGTTACTACATGGGACAATGAATCCACTCCTCAGTTCCAGGCAGTGATCGATGCCTATGAGGAAAAGAATCCGGATGTAGAGATTAAGATTATCGATACCTCTGCAGATGAGTATAACAACTCCCTGGGTATCAGCCTTTCTGCAGCACAGCCGGATCCGGATGTTATCTGGGTTAAGGATATGGGTTCCATGCTTCAGATGGCAGACAAAGAGCAGCTGCTTCCAATTGATGAATTCATCAAGAAGGACAATCTGGATTTATCCATTTACAAGGGAGCTGCTGAGCAGCTGCAGTACAATGGTGTTTCCTATGCTCTGCCTTACAGAAATGACTGGTATGTTCTGTACTACAACAAGGATCTGTTTGATGCAGCAGGTGTTGAGTATCCGTCCAATGATATGACATGGCAGGAGTATTACGATCTGGCAGCAAAGCTGACCAGCGGCGAGGGAAGCAGCAAGGTATATGGCTCTCACAATCATACTTGGCAGGCACTGGTTACCAACTGGGCAGTACAGGACGGTGAGCATACTGTAGTTGAAAAGGATTACAGCTTTATGAAGCCTTGGTATGAAGAGGCTCTGGCTCTTCAGAAGAATGGCTACATTCAGGACTATGCAACCTTAAAGACTGCAAACATCCACTATACATCTGTATTTAAGAATCAGCAGTGTGCTATGATGCCGATGGGTACTTGGTTCATCGCAACCATGATGCAGTCCCATGCAGCAGGCGAGACCAGCTTCAACTGGGGAATTGCAACCATTCCGCATCCGGAGAACACAGAGGCAGGCTACACCGTTGGCGCTCTGACTCCTATTGCAATCAGCGCATTTACCGACCAGAAGGATCTGGCTTGGGATTTCGTGAAGTTTGCTTCTTCTGAGGAAGCAGCAACTATTCTGGCAGCACAGGGCGTATTTACTGGTATTCCGTCTGAGGAAGCACTGAAGACTATCGCAGCAGCTGAGAATTTCCCGGAGGGTGAAAGCAATGTAGAGGCTCTGGAATATACCCATTATTCCTTTGACCGTCCGCTGGATCCGAAGATCGAGGAAATCCGTACTGTGCTGAACGAAGTACATGAATTAATTATGATTGAATCCTACTCTGTAGACGATGGTCTTGCAGAGCTTCAGGAGAGAGTAGCAGAAATTAAGGGCTGGTGATAAACCAAATGAGCGGGCTGGTGCAATACCAGCCCCGCCTTTTAAACAGATAAAATCTGAGGAGGATGGATATGAGTAAGCTGACATCCAAACAGAAGAGAGCATTGCGGACCAATATGACAGGTTATGCCTTTATTTTACCGAACCTGATCGGATATTCCCTTTTCGTATTTGTTCCGGTTATTTTTTCTTTTGTTCTGAGTGTAATGAGTTGGGATGGTTCACAGAGACCGATGCAGTTTGTAGGACTGCAGAACTTTACAGAAGTTTTTGGCGACAGAGTTTTCCGCGGCGCACTGGTACATACCTTATCCTATGCGCTGATGACAGTTCTTCCCACGCTGGTTCTGGCACTTTTGCTGGCAGTTCTTCTGAACAACAAAATCAAAGGCGTGGCATTTTTCAGAACCGCATTTTACTTCCCATATATCGCTTCTATCGTTGCGGTAGGCGCTGTGTGGAACATGCTGTTCCAGCCTGATTTTGGACCGGTTAACGAATTCCTGAAATTTATCGGCATCAGTGAGCCTCCTAGGTGGGTAGTTGATAAGGATTGGGCTATGGTAGCGGTTTCCATCGTAAGCGTATGGAAGTATATGGGTTACTACATGATCGTGTATCTGGCTGCTCTGCAGGGTATTTCTAGTTCTCTGTATGAGGCTGCAAGCATTGACGGTGCAAATGGCTTCCAGAAGCTTTTGTACATTACTGTTCCCATGCTGACACCGACAACCTTCTTCGTATTAATTATGCTGACCATTCAGTGCTTCAAGGTATTTGACCTGGTATACGTTATGACCGGCGGCGGTCCTGGTAACGCAACCAAGACACTGGTTAACTTCATTTATGAAAAAGCATTTACAAGCTGGGAGTTTGGTCCGGCTAGTGCAGGCGCAATTGTACTGTTTGCAATTGTACTGCTTATCACTCTGATTCAGTTCAGCGGTGAGAAGAAGTGGTCTAAGGATTTATAAGGGGGGAAAGGTATGGAAGCCAAGAAAAAAATAACAAAGACAATACTTTACATCCTTCTGATCTGTCTGGCCCTGTTCATGCTGGTTCCGTTCTATTGGATGGTAATTTCTTCATTAAAGCTGAATAAAGACGTTTTCTCTATCCCCATGAGATGGTGGCCGGAGACAATGCATCCGGAAAACTATTCCACAATCTGGAAAAAGCTTCCGTTGCTTACTTTCTTTAAGAACACTGCAAAGCTGACCCTGTGTACAACAACAATTCAGCTGTGCACCAGCTGTTTCGCAGCATACGGTTTCACAAAATGTCACTTCAAAGGAAGAGATACTCTTTTCCTGATGTATGTTACTACCATTGCCGTTCCGTGGCAGGTATACATGGTTCCTCAGTTCATCCTGGTTTCTAAAATGGGACTGAACGATACTCATATCGGACTGATGCTGATGCAGGCTTTCTCCGCATTCGGCGTATTCTTGATGAGACAGTTCTACATCAGTATTCCGGACGAGCTGTGTGAGGCTGCAAGAATTGACGGACTGAATGAGTTTGGTATTTTCTCCAAAATCATTTTCCCGTTAGGTAAGCCGGGTATGGCTACCCTGACCATCTTCACATTCACCAATGTTTGGAACGACTTCATGGGACCGTTGATTTACTTAAAGACACAGGAATTAAAGACCGTTCAGCTTGGTATCCGTATGTTTATTTCTCAGTACGGCGCCGACTATGCATGGATCATGGCAGCATCTGTATGTTCCCTGATTCCGGTTGTAATTGTATTCTTAAGCTGTCAGCGCTTCTTCGTTGAGGGTGTTGCTGCCAGCGGTATCAAGGGCTAAGATTTTACAGCTAATTGTTTTAGGCTAATATTAAGGAGAAGGAATTATTATGGCACAGACATTTGAGTCAATCATGAACTATCCTGTTATGGATGCAGAGGGTGCAAAAAAGGCACTGGAGGAAGCGGTAAAGATTGTAAAGGCAAATCTGCCGAAATATACCGATCATTTCCAGTCCTCCAACAGCTTTGATGGTTTTTACGAAGCAACGGAGAACGTAGAATGGACAACAGGCTTCTGGACAGGCGTTATCTGGCTGGCTTATGAATTTACCGGAGACGAGGCATTCCGTAAGGCAGCAGAAGTACAGGTAGAAAGCTTCCATGACAGAATTCTCAATAAGATTGATGTAAACCATCATGATATGGGCTTTCTGTTCAGCCTTTCCTGCGTAGCAGCTTACAAGCTTACAGGAAATGAGCGGGCAAAGGAAGCTGCTCTGATGGCAGCAGATCACCTGGCATCTCGTTACAGAGAGAAGGGTCAGTTTTTACAGGCATGGGGTAACGTAGGAGAAGCGAAAGAATATCGTATGATTATCGACTGTCTGCTGAATCTGCCGATTCTTTACTGGGCAAGTGAGGTGACTGGTGATGGACATTATGCTCAAATGGCTGAAAACCATATTAAGACAGCGATGAAATGTATCCTTCGCCCGGATAATTCTACCTATCATACTCATTTTATTGATATGGAAACCGGAGAGCCGACTTACGGTGTAACCCACCAGGGTAATAGAAACGGTTCTGCATGGGCGCGTGGACAGGCATGGGGAGTTTATGGAATCGCGCTGAGTTACCGTTATTTGAAGGATCCTTCTTATATTGATTTGTTCTGCAGAGTAACCGATTTCTTTGTAGAGCATCTGCCGGAGGATTTAATTCCTTACTGGGATTTCGATTTTGATACAGGAAGTGATGAGCCGAGAGATTCTTCAGCAGCTGCAATTGCATGCTGTGGTATCTTCGAGATGGCAAAATATCTTGAGCCGGAAAAAGCAAAGAAATATCTTGACGCAGCATACCGCATGATGTATGCTCTGGATGAAAAGTGCGGTAATAAGGATATTACCAAGTCCAACGGCATTCTGCTTCACGGAACCTATGCAAGAGATTCCAAAGAAAACACCTGTAAAAACAGGGGCGTAGATGAGTGTAACACATGGGGAGATTATTTCTATATGGAAGCACTGACCAGGATGATTACTGACTGGAAGCTTTACTGGTAATTTTAGCAAAGCGGCAAACGCCAGAAAACTGTGGTACCCTGAGATGGAGTTCTTCCGTCTCAGGGTGCCCTTTTAGTTCTTTTGAATCAAGAGAAAAGAAAGGGTTGCTTATGAAAACAAATTTAATTTATGTGTTTGCAGATCAGTGGCGGTATCATGCCATGGGCTGTGTAAATCAGGACCAGGTGCAGACGCCCAACATGGATCAGTTTGCTCAGGAAAGCCTGCAGTTTGACCATGCCTACAGCACTTTCCCCCTCTGTACGCCTCATCGGGGATGTCTGATGACGGGAAAATATCCGCTTTCTATTGGTCTGTGGACCAACTGCAAAATCGGTCTGGAAGAAAAGCTGATGTTAAAGCCTCAGGAAACCTGCATTGGAAATGTATTAAAAGACAGCGGATATCAGACTGCTTATATAGGAAAGTGGCATCTGGATGCTTCAGAGCAGAATTTCTGTGAACATCCGGAATCCGGCGCAGAGCACTGGGATGCCTATACGCCGCCGGGAGAGCGCAGACAGGGCTTTGATTACTGGCTGTCTTATGGTGCCTGTGATGATCATCTGAATCCTCATTACTGGCAGGATACGCCGGAACAAATTCGTCCAGGTAAGTGGTCGGCAGAATATGAGACAGATAAGGCGCTGGAATATATGGACAGTCATAGGGACAAGGACGAGCCTTTTGCGCTGTTCGTATCCTACAATCCACCGCATCTTCCCTATGAGCTGGTTCCTGACCGCTATTATGAGAAGTTTAAGGATATGCCTGTGAACTGGAGACCCAATGTACCTGAGGAAAAGAGAACTCCGGAGATGGAGGTTATTGCCCGTCAGTATTTTGCAGCAGTATACGGAATTGACGAGCAGTTTGGACGAATCACCCAGTATCTGAAGGAGCATGGAATGGAGGAAAACACTCTGGTGGTGCTTTCAGCCGATCATGGCGAGATGCTTGGTTCTCACGGAAGAATGAGCAAAAATGTGTGGTATGAGGAATCGATCCATATCCCGCTTCTGTTCCGTCAGAAGGGACGGATCCATCCTGGCAGCTGTGACAGAATGTTTGCCAGCCCGGATCATATGCCTACGCTTTTGGAACTTCTGGAGCTTTCCGTTCCGGATACCTGTGAGGGAATGAGCCACAAGGATGCAGTTCTGGGAGAAGAAAGCACAGACGCGCCGGATTATATGTTTTTATGTTCTTATCCAGGAATGCCGGAAAGCGTATCTGCCTATGCGGCGTTGGGGCTGACTCACAAGGCCCATGGATGGCGCGGAATCAAAACGCCGGAATATACATACGTGATTTATAATGGCTATATGCCGGATGAAAAGCAGAAGGAATATCTGTACGATGATAAGAAGGATCCCTTCCAGCTGAATCCGGAAGTGATTGACCGGGACAGCAGCGATCCGAGAATTTTAAAATTCCGCAGTCTGCTGAAGGAATATCTTGCGAAATTAAATGATCCATTTTTATGGGATTGGGAGCGATAGGCGATGATTGCGCCAGGGGATTGGAAAAAACTGCAAAAAGCAGTTTAATTAAAAATAAAGGAAGGTTGTTATCATGAAAAAGAAACCGGTTCTGGTAATTATGGCAGCAGGAATGGGAAGCCGTTATGGCGGACTCAAGCAGATTGACCCTGTAGATGAGTACGGAAATCTGATTATTGATTTTTCCATTTATGATGCAGTGGCAGCTGGATTTGAGAAGATTGTATTTATCATCAAGAAGGCAATCGAAGAGGACTTTAAGGAGCACATTGGAAAACGCATGGAGCAGCACGCAGAGGTTGCTTATGTATATCAGGAGCTGGATAAGCTGCCGGAAGGCTATACCTGTCCGGAAGAACGCGTAAAACCGTGGGGAACTGGCCATGCAATTCTCTGCTGTGCAGAGGAAATCGGAGATGCACCGTTTGCAGTGATTAATGCAGATGATTACTACGGAAAATCTGCATTCAAGACCATTTACGATCAGCTTTGCAGCATGGAGGATGATGACATCTGCCATTACACCATGGTAAGCTACGATCTGTATAAAACTCTGACCGACAATGGCCATGTTGCCAGAGGCGTATGCTCTGTTGATGAGAACAGAATGCTGACTGATATTGTAGAAAGAACAAAGATTGAAAAGCATGGAGAGCAGGCTGAATTTACAGAGGATGACGGAGCAACCTGGAATCCGCTTCCACAGGGAACAGAGGTTTCCATGAACCTGTGGGGCTTTACACCCAGCATTTTCCGTGAATTAAAGGGACGCTTCTCTGCATTCCTGGATAAGAATCTGCCGGTAAACCCGCTGAAGTGTGAGTATTTCCTTCCCTTCGTTGTAGACGAGATGTTAAAAGAGGGAATGGCTGACGTTAAGGTTTTAAGCTCTGCTGACAGCTGGTATGGCGTAACCTACAAAGAAGATAAAGAAAAAGTAATGAGTGCAATCCGTGGATTTAAGGAAGCCGGTCTGTATCCGGAGCGTTTGTGGGAGGAGAAATAATGGACTATCAGAAAGTTGCAGAAGGTGCCTGCGCAAAAATAGAAGAGGCAGTGGCAAAATTCGCTTTTAAAGGAACTCCGGTTGAGTGCAGACGGTATGGAAACGGACATATTAATGATACCTTCCTTCTGGTTACAAAGGACGGAGAAAAGGAGTACCGTTATATCTGGCAGCGTATGAATACAAATGTGTTTAAGGATCCCAAGGGTCTGATTCAGAACGTTTCCGGAGTAACCGGATTTTTAAGAGAGCAGATTATTGCCAATGGCGGAGATCCGGACAGAGAGACTCTGACTCTGGTAAAGACTCTGGACGGACAGGACGCCTACGAGGACAGCATTGGTTCCTGGTGGAGAATGTATCTGTTTATTGATGATGCAACCACCTATGACGTCGTTGAGACTGAAGAAGATTTTTATCAGAGCGCAAAGGCTTTCGGTCATTTCCAGCGTCTTCTGGAGAAGTACCCGGTTGAGAATCTGACAGAGACAATTCCGGACTTCCACAATACGCCAAAGCGTTTCGAGACCTTTAAAAAGGTTCTGGAGGCAGATGTATGCGGACGGGCAAAGGACGTTCAGGCTGAGATTGATTTTGTAATGGCTCATGAAGCAGATATGTCTGTTGTTATGGATAAGCTGAAAAGCGGGGAAATGCCGTACCGTGTTACCCACAATGATACAAAGCTCAACAACATCATGATTGACAACAAGACAAGACAGGCTCTGTGCGTGATCGATCTGGATACGATTATGCCGGGTGCTTCTGTATTTGACTACGGCGATTCTATCCGTTTCGGTGCGAATACAGCAGAAGAGGATGAGACTGATTTAAGTAAGGTTTCTCTGTCTCTTCCGTTGTTTGCAGCCTATACCAGAGGTTTTCTGGAGGGATGTGCAGGAAGTCTGACAAAAACTGAGCTGGAGATGCTTCCATGGGGTGCGAAGCTGATGACTCTGGAATGCGGTACCCGTTTCCTGACCGATTATCTGGATGGAGATCATTACTTCCGGATTCACAGACCGAACCACAATCTGGATCGTGCGCGGACACAGTTTGCACTGGTTGCAGATATGGAGAAAAAGTGGGATGAGATGAAGCGCATCGTAGAAGAGGCATCCAAATAAAAGGAGCAGATGTTAAAAATGAAACAGTGCTGTGTGGGAATTGATATTGGTGGAACAACGGTAAAATGCGGACTGTTTACTCTGGAGGGGGAGCTTCTCGATAAATGGGAGGTTCCCACCAGAAAGGAAGACAGCGGACAGCATATTTTACCGGATGTAGCAAAAAAATTAAAGGAAAAACTGGCAGATCACGGGTTGACTGCAGACGAGCTTAAGGGTATCGGAATGGGGGTTCCGGGACCGGTTATGCCTGATGGGTGTGTAGAGGTCTGTGTCAATCTGGGATGGCATGACTGCTGGCCTGCCAGAGAAATGCAGAAGCTGATGGGAGCAGAGATTCGCTGTGAAGCAGCAAATGATGCCAACGTTGCCGCACTGGGAGAGATGTGGCAGGGCGGCGGAAAAGGCTGTTCAAATGTAGTAGCAGTGACTCTGGGCACCGGTGTAGGCGGCGGCGTGGTAATTAATGGCCACGTGATTGCAGGCGTACACGGCCTCGGAGGCGAATTGGGGCATATTCATGTGCGTGATGAGGAGAAGGAATTTTGTAATTGCGGCGGCAGAGGTTGTCTTGAGCAGGTTGCAAGCGCAACGGGAATTGCAAGAGAAGCCAGACGGAATATGGCCGCAAGCACACAGCCGTCGGCTCTTCGGAAATTTGGCGATAAAGTAACAGCAAAAAATGTCTGTGACTGCGCAAATGACGGAGATTCCATGGCAATGGAAACACTGGACACAGCCTGCCGATATCTGGGGCTGGCTATGGCCTATGTTACTCATATTGTAGATCCGGAGGTTTTTGTAATCGGCGGTGGGGTAAGCCGGGCAGGAAAGATTTTAACGGATCTGACTATGAAGCATTACGAGGAGTTTACGCCTGTCTCCAAGAAAAAAGCAGGCATTGTCCTGGCATCGTTGGGGAACGATGCAGGTATATACGGGGCAGCTCGCATGGTACTTGACTAACAGGTACCTGCATAGGGGGTAGTGTTTTAAATAGAGGGACGCAGCAAACGTTGGGGGACGGTTGCTGCGTCTGTTTTTTTGTGTCATAGGAAAGTGCGTCCTATGACATAAAAACGCCTCCGCGAGGATCGCCATGGGTTGGAAGAGAATTGGGCCGATGAGACGACCCGCCGCAGGCGGAGAAGCTCGCGAGCGGGCTTCTTTTTTTCGTCCTCTCTTACAAGAGAAAAATTCATTGACAGTGTCCTCTTTATTTCCGTATAATGAAAATAGAATCCCTGTGGAGGGATGGCTGTATGCAGAGCATAGAAACGGAAACGAGTGTATTTTATCCGTAATAGATCCGGCTGGCAGGGCAGGATTTTCGGGGAAAGGAGTACGGATGCATCATTTGATTGGAAAGGAAGCGGAAGAATTTAAGGTTCAGGCCTTCTGCAGAGGAAAATTTGAAGAAGTGACGAAGGAAAGCCTTCTGGGGCACTGGTCTGTGCTGTTTTTTTATCCGGCTGATTTCACCTTTGTGTGTCCCACAGAGTTGGGAGATCTTCAGGATTATTATGAGGATTTCCAGGAAGAGGGATGTGAGATTTATTCTGTTTCAGAAGATACCCATTTTGTACACAAGGCATGGGCAGATGCTTCTGAGACTATTCGGAAAATTCAGTATCCCATGCTGGGGGATCCGGCAGGTGTTCTTGCCAGGCAGTTTGGCGTCCTGGAGGAGGAAGCAGGGCAAGCTCTTAGGGCAACCTTTATTCTGAATCCAGAGGGAAAGATCCGGGCTTACGAGATTCATGATATGGGAATCGGTCGAAATGCCCAGGAGCTTTTAAGAAAGGTACAGGCGGCAAAATATGTAGAGGAGCACGGAGATCAGGTGTGTCCGGCCAAATGGAAGCCGGGAGAGGAAACCCTGATGCCAAGTCTGGATCTGGTAGGACTTTTATAGGGAGGTGATGGGATGATAGACATTTCTCTGATTTCTGCAGAAACTCCCCTTCTGGATGAAAAAACTGCGGAAACTATGAGAGGAGTTTTTCAGAAGCTGGAAAAAGCTGTGGTTCTGAAAGCGGTGGTGGATCTTAAGGAGGAAAAATCTGCTCAGATGGCATCATTTCTGAAGGGAATTGCAGGACTTTCTCCAAAGCTTTCCCTGGAGCTTTATAGTCCGGAGGAATCCGGTATTCTTTCGGCTCAGACCAGAGAACAGGGGACAGAGATAGATGTTTCCCATTTGCCTGTAACCGGTATTTTTGTGGACGGGCTCTATCAGAGGGCAGCATTTCATGGAGTGCCGGGAGGAAAGGAAATCAACTCCTTTGTTATTGGAATCTACAATGCGGCAGGGCCTGGGCAGGAGATTTCCAGGGCTGCCATAAAAAAGATTGGAAAGCTGAAGCGGCCAGCCGATGTGAAGATTTGTGTTTCTCTGGCCTGTCATCACTGCCCTGGCGTGGTGATTGCCAGTCAGCGGATTGCCATGTTAAATCCCCTGGTTCAGGCTCAGATGTACGATGCCAATTTGTATCCGGATTTGGTGGAAGCCTATCAGATTGAGCGGGTTCCTCTGGTTATTATTAACGACAGTCAGGTTTATACAGGACCCCGGAGTATTGAGGATCTGACCCAGCTTTTGCTGGATGCCAGGTAAAGGAAAAAGAAATTCAACAAAAAAGCAGATTATGTGCATTGTGATAAAAAAATAACGAATTATTTATGAAACATGCACAATTTAAGCAAAAAGAATCTAATAGAATTTTAAATAATGCCGAAAAAACAAATTACTATTGAAAAGAATATGTACAGTGTGCTATATTAGAGACAGGAAAACAAATAACATGCTGAGAGAGTGAGAGCATAGCGTTACAACAGAAATGTTGTTTGAAGCTATGCTCTTTTTGTATTTTCTTGCAGGAAATTTTACAGCTTTATGCAGGAAACAGCAGAGGAATACTACGAAGAGAGAACAGCAGAAAGTAGAGGGTTCATACAGAAATGGAACAAAGATTTTATGACATGGTTGAGGCAAATCCAGTGATTGCGGCAATTAAGGACATGGATGGTCTGGAGCAGTGCTGTCGGGTGCCGGATATAAAAGTAGTATTTATTCTGTATGGAGATATCTGTAATATTGCAGATATCGTTAGAAAGATAAAAGAAGCAGGAAAAATTGCGATAGTCCATGTGGATTTGATTGCGGGACTCAGCTGTAAGGAGGTTGCTGTTGATTTTATCCGGCAGCATTCCGGGGCAGATGGAATTATTTCCACAAAGCCTTCTATGATACGGCGGGCAAAGGAGCTGGGGCTTTACACCGTTATGCGTTTCTTTGTATTGGACTCCCTGTCCTTTGAAAATATTGAAAAGCAGCTGGTTTCTGTAAAGCCGGATTTTATTGAAGTGCTTCCCGGCGTGATGCCTAAGATTATCCGGAGAGTCTGCAAAAGAGTCAGAACGAATCTCATTGCAGGCGGTCTGATTTCTGACAAGGAGGATGTGATGGCAGCGCTGGATGCAGGTGCTATTGCTGTCTCTTCCACCAATCAGAAGGTGTGGCTTATGTAGATACTTTCTGCCGAAGGGGGTTCGGCAGTGCGTATAGTTTCACTTTTATTATTATTTTTATAGGAGGTATTTTATGGCAAAGTATGTAATGGCTCTTGATGCAGGTACCACCAGCAACCGGTGTATCCTTTTTAATGAGAAGGGCGAGATGTGCAGCGTGGCACAAAAAGAGTTTACTCAGTATTTCCCGCATCCTGGCTGGGTGGAGCACGATGCCAACGAGATCTGGTCAACACAGCTTGGTGTTGCAGTTGAGGCTATGTCAAAAATCGGTGCAACTGCAGAGGATATTGCGGCAATTGGTATTACCAACCAGCGTGAAACCACTATTGTATGGGATAAGAACACAGGTGAGCCAGTTTATCATGCAATTGTATGGCAGTGCCGCCGGACATCCGAGTATTGCGATACTCTGAAGGAAAAGGGGCTGACAGAAACCTTCCGTCAGAAAACAGGACTGGTTATTGATGCTTACTTCTCTGGAACCAAATTAAAATGGATTCTGGACAACGTAGAAGGCGTGCGGGAACGGGCAGAGAACGGAGAGCTTCTTTTTGGTACCGTAGAAACATGGCTGATCTGGCGTCTGACAAAGGGCAAGGTTCATGTAACAGATTACAGTAATGCTTCCAGAACCTTGATGTTCAACATCAATACCCTGGAGTGGGATGATGAGATTCTGGCGGAGCTGAATATTCCGAAATGTATGCTTCCGGAAGCAAAGCCCTCCAGCTGCGTATACGGCGAGGCAGATCCTTCCTTCTTAGGCGGTCCTATCCCCATTGGAGGAGCAGCCGGAGATCAGCAGGCAGCTCTGTTTGGACAGACCTGCTTCCGTCCTGGTGAAGCAAAGAATACATACGGAACAGGATGCTTTATGCTGATGAACACAGGTGACAAGCCGGTATTCTCTAAAAACGGTCTGGTTACCACAATTGCATGGGGCCTGGACGGAAAAGTAAAATATGCTCTTGAGGGTTCCATCTTCGTAGCTGGTGCAGCAGTTCAGTGGCTTCGTGATGAGATGCGCCTGATTGATTCTTCACCGGATTCTGAATATATGGCAAGCAAGGTAAAGGACACCAACGGCTGCTACGTTGTTCCTGCATTTACCGGACTGGGCGCTCCCCATTGGGATCAGTATGCAAGAGGAACCATTGTAGGAATCACCCGAGGCGTGAACAAGTATCATATTATCCGTGCGACCTTGGAATCTCTGGCTTACCAGACAAACGATGTTCTTCAGGCAATGAAGGCAGATTCTGGAATTGAGCTGGCAGCTTTGAAGGTAGACGGCGGCGCCAGTGCAAATAATTTCCTGATGCAGACCCAGGCGGATATTATCAATGCTCCGGTTGAGCGTCCCAGATGCGTAGAAACAACCGCTATGGGTGCGGCTTATCTGGCAGGTCTTGCAGTTGGCTATTGGTCCAGCAAGGAAGATGTTATCAATAACTGGGCAATTGATAAGGTATTTATGCCGGAGATCTCCGAAGAGGATCGGGCCAAGAAGGTTGCCGGCTGGAATAAGGCAGTGAAGTATTCCTATGGCTGGGCAAAAGAAAATTAAGAAAACAGGAAAAAAGGGTAACAGCAAAATTCATACTGTATGAAAGGGGAAATTAATTATGTTGCCATATATCGCAGAATTTATTGGGACGATGCTTCTGATTCTTTTAGGTGATGGTGTAGTAGCAAACGTAACCCTGAACAAATCCGGAATGAAGGGCGCAGGCTCCATTCAGATTACTTTTGCCTGGGGTCTTGCTGTTATGGTTCCGGCATTTATTTTTGGCGCTGCATCCGGCGCACATTTTAACCCGGCTCTGACCATCGCTCTTGCAGTGGATGGCAGCTTTGCATGGTCCATGGTTCCCGGATATATTGTTGCTCAGTTTGCAGGTGCATTTTTAGGTGCGTGCCTTGTATACATTCTGTTTAAAGATCAGTTTGATGCAACCGACAATCCCGGAACAAAGCTGGGCGTTTTCTCTACTGGCCCGTCCGTTGCCAATATGCCTCTGAATATTTTAAGTGAAGCAATCGGAACCTTCGTTCTGGTATTTGCAATTAAGGGAATCCCTGCAACTGCAGCTGCAGGCGTTGAGAAATTTATGGTATTTGGCATTATTGTTTCCATTGGTATGTCCCTGGGCGGACTGACTGGATATGCAATCAACCCGGCCCGCGACCTGGGTCCCCGTCTGGCACATGCAATCCTTCCGATTAAAGGAAAAGGCGATTCCAACTGGGGTTATGCACCGGTTGTGCTGGTGGGCCCGCTGCTTGGCGCAGTAGCAGCTGTACTTCTGTATGGAGCAATTCCGTGGTAGGAAGCGCTGGACACAGGTGCAAAAAAGAATCAGCAGGTTTCTGTAGAGACAAAACAGCCAGAGTACCTGACTCAAATTAAATAGTGAATTTTGAGAGCGGAGCCTGGCAAATGGATATCGAAAGATACGAAGATGCCGGGTTCTGTTTTTAAGGAGGAATAAGAAACATGTATGATGTAATTATTATCGGCGCAGGTGTTTCCGGAGCGGCCTCTGCAAGAGAGCTGTCCCGTTACCAGGTAAAGGCCTGCGTTTTGGAGAAGGAAGAGGATGTGTGCTGCGGAACCTCAAAGGCAAACAGCGCTATTGTCCATGCAGGATACGATGCTGCAAGCGGTTCTCTGATGGCTAAGCTGAATGTTCAGGGAAACAAAATGATGGCTAAGCTGGCAGAGGATCTGGATTTTGAGTTTATGCAAGCGGGTTCTCTGGTTGTCTGCACAGAGGAAGAAAACCGTCCGGGGCTGCAGATGCTTCTGGAGCGGGGCATCAAAAACGGAGTAGAAGGTCTCCGGATTATTGAGCGGGATGAGCTGGTGAAAATGGAGCCTAATATTTCTGATGAGGCAGTAGCAGCTCTTTATGCACCCACCGGCGGTATTGTATGTCCTTTTAATCTGAATATCGCTATGGCAGAAAATGCCTGTACCAATGGTGTGGAATTTAAGTTTAACACTCAGGTGGAAGGAATCGAAAAGAAAGAAGACGGATTCCTGATTCATACCAATAAGGGCGATTTTGAAGCAAGATGTGTGGTGAATGCAGCAGGCGTTTATGCAGATCAGATTCACAATATGGTCAGTGACAGGAAGCTTACGATTACACCAAGACGGGGAGACTACTGTCTGCTGGATAAGACGGCAGGAAAGCATGTAAATCATACCATTTTTGCCTTGCCTGGAAAATATGGAAAAGGCGTTCTGGTATCTCCAACTGTACACGGAAATCTGATTGTGGGTCCGACGGCGATTGACATTGAGGATAAGGAAGGAACCAATACAACCAGAGCAGGACTTGACGAAGTAATTACCAAGTGTGCGAAAACAGTGAAAAATGTTCCCCTTCGTCAGGTGATTACCTCTTTTGCAGGACTTCGCGCCCACGAAGACGGACATGAGTTTATTATTGAAGAGCTCAAAGAGGCTCCTGGTTTTGTTGACTGTGCAGGCATCGAATCTCCGGGGCTGACCAGCAGTCCGGCGATTGGCTGCATGGTGGCAGATATTGTAAAGGGAATCCTGGATCTGAAAGAAAATCCAGACTTTGTAGGAACAAGAAAAGGTGTGCTGAATCCGGAGAAGCTCTCCATGGAGGAGCGCAATGAGCTGATTAAAAAGCAGCCGGCTTACGGAAATATTATATGCCGCTGTGAAATGGTGACAGAGGGAGAAATCCTGGATGCCATTCATCGCCCATTGGGAGCCCGTTCTCTGGACGGTGTAAAGCGCAGAACCAGAGCCGGAATGGGACGCTGCCAGGCAGGCTTTTGTTCGCCGAAGACTATGGAAATTCTTTCCAGAGAGCTTTCTATGGATATGGAAGAGATTACAAAATGCGGCGGCGATTCAAAAATCGTTGTTGGAACAAACAAGGATCGGATATAGAAGGAGGGGCGTCGAAACATGAAAGCATATGATATCGTAATCATTGGCGGCGGCCCTGCAGGGCTTGCAGCTGCCGCAGCAGCAAGAAAAAGCGGAGTGGAGAAAATCCTGATTCTGGAACGAGACAAGGAACTGGGCGGAATTTTAAACCAGTGTATTCACAATGGTTTCGGACTTCATACATTTAAGGAAGAGCTGACGGGACCAGAATATGCTGCCCGGTTTATTGATCAGGTAAAGGAACTGGAAATTGAATACAAACTGCATACCATGGTTATGGACATCAGTTCAGATAAGGTAGTGACTGCTATGAACCGGGAAGAGGGGATGTTCCAGATTCAGGCAGGAGCCGTGATTCTGGCAATGGGATGCAGAGAGCGTTCCAGAGGAGCGCTGAACATTCCCGGATATCGTCCGGCCGGAATTTATTCTGCCGGAACAGCGCAGCGACTGGTAAACAGAGAGGGCTTTCTGCTGGGTCGTGAGGTGGTAATACTGGGATCCGGAGATATCGGACTAATTATGGCAAGACGTATGACCTTTGAAGGTGCCAAGGTCAAGGTTGTGGCAGAGCTGATGCCATATTCCGGCGGCTTAAAGAGAAATATTGTTCAGTGTCTGGATGACTACGGAATTCCCTTAAAGCTGAGCCATACCGTTGTGGAAATTCGCGGAAAAGAGCGCCTGACCGGCGTTACTATTGCAAAGGTGGATGAGATGGGAAAACCGATTCCAGGAACAGAGGAGGATTATGACTGCGATACTCTTCTTCTTTCGGTTGGACTAATCCCTGAAAATGAGCTTTCCAGAGGAGCCGGTGTGGATATGAGTCCTGTAACCTCGGGACCGATTGTAAATGAAAGTCTGGAAACCAATATCGAAGGCGTGTTTGCCTGCGGTAATGTGCTTCACGTTCATGATCTGGTGGATTTTGTTTCCGAGGAGGCAGCAGCAGCAGGAAGAAATGCGGCTCTGTATGTACAGGGCAGACGACAGTCTGAAGCAGGAAAAGCCATTTTGCTGAATCCGGTGGAGGGTGTCCGTTATACCGTACCTTCTGTGATTCATCCGGATCGGATGGACGACAAGCTGACGGTTCGTTTCCGTGTGGGCGGAGTTTATAAAAACTGTTATATCAGCGTATATTTTGATGATGAACGGGTGATTCATCGGAAACGTCCTGTAGTAGCACCGGGAGAAATGGAAGAGATTAAGCTGGAGAAGGACAAGCTTCTGGCATATCCGGATTTAAAGACGATAACCGTAAAAATTGAGGAGGCATAAGCAATGGAAAAAAGAGAACTGATCTGCATAGGCTGTCCTCTGGGCTGCCCGGTAACGGTAACCATGGAAGCCGGCGAAGTAATTAAGGTGGAAGGAAATACCTGTAAACGGGGCGACGATTACGCCAGAAAAGAAGTGACCAACCCTACCAGAATTGTGACCAGTACCGTTATGGTGGAGGGCGGTAAGGATGTTACCGTTTCTGTGAAAACAAAGACAGATATTCCAAAGGAAAAGATCTTTGATTGTGTGAAATCCTTAAAGGGCGTGACGGTTCAGGCTCCGGTTCATATTGGAGATGTGATTCTGGCAAATACGGCAGATACCGGTGTGGACATCATTGCCACCAGCAATGTAGAAGCAAAATAAGACAAAATGGGCAGAACATCCCGGCATGGCAAAAAGACCATGGCGGGATACTGCTGATTCGTGGAAGACTGGTTTTCCCGGCAGAAGGAGCCCGGGAGCCATGCAATATGGCAGATATAGAAAGAGAGGAAGGAAAATGGAAGAAAAGAAAAAAGCTTCAGGATGGAGTAATTTAAACGGAATCAGTGATGACGACAAGACGTGCGGACTCAATGATATGAACTGTCTGGAGGATGAAAAAGACACCAGCTGCGGATTAAATGATATGAACTGCTTAAGCGGAGAGGATGACAGCACCTGCGGACTTAATGACATGAATTGTCTGGGAGAAGACAAGTAGACGAAAAAAGAAAATCTGCGGGGAACGAAAGACCTTTATAGAAGAGGGAAGCAGACAGAATGTACAGGAGAAAATAAGCGGAACGAAAGGAGATTTCAGAATGAAGAAATTTATCAATGGCGTTGACCAGGTAGAGGATCAGATGATTCAGGGTATGGTAAAGGCTTATCCAAAGCATCTTAGAAAGCTGGAGTGCGGAAATGTAGTCGTTCGTGCTGAGAAAAAGGAAGGAAAGGTTGCCCTGATCAGCGGAGGCGGAAGCGGTCATGAACCGGCACACGGGGGATTTGTGGGACGCGGTATGCTGGATGCGGCAGTTGCAGGCGCAGTATTTACTTCTCCGACCCCGGATCAGATTCTGGAAGGCATTAAGGCCATTGCTACTGACAAGGGTGTTCTGATGGTAGTAAAAAACTATACCGGTGATGTCATGAATTTTGAAATGGCAGCGGAAATGGCGGAGATGGAGGGCATTTCTGTAAAACATGTGGTAACCAACGATGATGTTGCTGTTGACGGAAGCTTATATACCATTGGCAGAAGAGGAGTGGCAGGAACTGTATTTGTTCACAAGATTGCAGGGGCCCTGGCAGAGACAGGAGCTGATTTGGATGAGGTTCAGACAGTCGCTCAGAGGGTAATTGACAATGTGCGGACGATGGGAGCGGCTATTGCTCCGTGTACGGTTCCGGCAGCAGGAAAACCAGGATTTGAGCTGTCTGAAAATGAGATGGAGGTTGGAATCGGTATTCACGGCGAACCGGGTACCCATAAGGAGGAAATGAGACCGGCAGATGAGATTGTGGATCTGCTTTTGGAAAAGATTCTTGCAGATCTGGATTATTCCGGCAGCGAGGTGGCTGTGATGATCAATGGTTCCGGAGCAACTCCTCTAATGGAGCTGTTTATTATCAACAATCATGTGGCAGACGTTCTTGCAGAAAAGGGAATCCGCATATATCGGACTTTAGTGGGAGAATATATGACCTCTATTGAGATGCAGGGCTTTTCTATTTCCCTGCTGAAGCTGGATGAGGAGATGAAGCAGCTTCTGGATGCAGAGGCAGATACACCGGCTTGGAAAGAATAGGAATCAGGAGGAGAAAACAATGGCAGATAACAAAATGGTGCTTTTGGTTTTAAAGAGAATTGGAGAAAAAATCGAAGCAGAAAAGGAATATCTTACAGAGCTGGATCAGCCTATCGGAGACAGTGATCATGGGATCAATCTGGCCAGAGGATTTCAGGAAGTGGAGAATAAACTGCCATCGATGGAAGATAAGGATATTGGAACGATTCTGAAAACAGCAGGAATGGCTCTAGTATCAAAAGTAGGAGGTGCTTCCGGGCCTCTTTATGGATCGGCATTTATGAAAATGGGCATGGCTTTAAATGGAAAAATGGATATGGATATGAATGATTTTCTCGGAGCTGTAGAGGCTGCTGTCGAAGCGGTGAAGCAGAGAGGAAAGGCAACCGTGGAGGAAGCTACCATGCTGGATGCTATGGTTCCGGCTTTAGATGCCATGAAACAGGCAGCAGCAGACGGAATGGACAGAAATGGCGTTCTGGAGGCTGGCTGCAAAGCATCCTGGGCTGGTGCAGAGCATACCAAGGATCTGGTGGCAACAAAGGGCCGCGCCAGCTATGTAGGAGAGCGGGGGCTGGGACACCAGGATCCGGGAGCCACGTCCTTTTCCTTTATGTTGGAAACGGTAAAAAATACTCTGAGCTAGGAAAGGGGAGAACAGGATGGTTGGATTTGTAATCGTTTCTCACAGCAGAAAGCTGGCTGAGGGTGTTGTGGAATTGGCAAAAATGATGGCTCCGGATGTCCCTCAGGTCGCCGCAGGCGGCCTGGAGGACGGAAGCTTTGGTACCAGCTTTGAGCGAATTCTGGAGGCTGTTAATGAGATATACTCAGAGGACGGAGTCATTGTGCTGATGGATCTGGGCAGCGCGGTGATGACCACGGAGATGGTACTGGAGGCTCTGGATGGACAGAAGCTGGCAATGGCAGACTGCCCTCTGGTAGAGGGCGCTGTTGTGGCAGCCGTGAATGCAGCCGGAGGAATGAGCTTTGAAGAGATTTTAAAGGATTTGGAAAAGGTTCGAGATATGAAAAAGCTCTCATAAAGATAATAATTATTTTGTTATCAGTTTAATCAAATACAGGTATTTTACATATTGCTTAAACTGGGGTATGATTTTCTTCGAAAGAAACACAGAAAAAGTGAAGCTTAAGGAGGAAAATACCAATGAATAAGCAAGTATGGAAAGAAACAAAGCCCGGAAAGCTGTGGACACTGTTCCGGGCTATGTTTGTGTTAAGCGCCTGTACCTTTGGAGGCGGGTTTGTGATTGTATCTCTGATGAAAAAGAAGTTTGTTGAGGAACTGGGGTGGCTGGATGAAGCAGAAATGCTGGATATTACAGCCATTACTCAATCCGCGCCAGGTCCGCTTCCGGTAAATGCCTCAGTGATTATTGGATACCGGATCTGTGGAGTGACAGGTGCTTTGGCTGCAGTTCTTGGAACAATTATTCCGCCGATGGCAATTATTTCCCTGATCTGTGTATTTTACACAGAATTTCGCACCAATGCCTACATTGCTTTGGCCCTTCAGGTGATGCGGGCCGGTGTGGCGGCAGTGATTGCAGATGTTGCCTGGAATCTGGCAAAGAATGTGTGGGATATGGGTTCTGTTTTTTATACGGGTCTTATGAGTGCAGCTTTTGTGGCAACCTGCTTTCTGAATATCAGCGCTATGACAGTGATTCTCATTTGTCTGGGTGTGGGCATATTTCAGGCATGGTGGAATGCAGCGTCAGTGAAGGGAGGAAAAAAACGTGAATATGCTTGTTAAACTGTTTTTTGCCTTTATTCAGGTAGGTCTGTTTTCCGTTGGAGGAGGATATGCTGCGATTCCTCTGATTCAGGCTCAAATTGTAAATATTCACAGGTTGATGTCCATGGAAGAGTTTACGGATTTGATTACCATTGCAGAAATGACTCCCGGGCCAGTATCCATTAATTCTTCCACCTTTGTGGGAACAAGACTGGGCGGACTGGGCGGAGCAATTTTATGTACTCTGGGATGTATCCTTCCATCCTTTTTCATCTGCCTGACGCTGGCATATTTTTATTACAAATATCGTTCCTTTTCTGGCGTACAGACGGTTCTGGCCGCTATGCGGCCGGCTGTAGTGGCCCTGATTGGCTCTGCAGGTTTTTCCATTCTTTTACTGGCTTTGTTTGACTCTGGGCTATCTGGTCTTCAGGCAGAAAATCTGAAAATCGTGGAGCTGGTTCTTTTTGCAGGAGGTCTGTTTTTGCTTCGCCGGTTCCGGGAAAAGGTGGGAGCCATTCAGATTATCTTCGGTTCCGGAGTTGTGGGAACGGCGGCCTATCTGATAGGAGGCCTTTTCCTGTAAAGAGAGTACAGCTGTCAGGAGACAGGCTCTCCGATAACAGAGCAGAGTGAGAGGCGGCACAGCTTGGCCAAACCTTCCATTTCCGGAGAAAGCAGCTTGTCTTTGTGATAGACCAGCCGGATATCCCGGCGGATATGAACCTGCTCCAGAGAAAGGGCAGTCAGTTTCTTCTCCTTCAGATACGGTTCAACCAGCATTCTGGAGAGAATAGCAAGCCCATGTCCGGCTAAAACAGCATTGATAATTGCCTGGGTGTTGGTGCAGGTCCAGCTTTTTGTCAAAGGAATATGGTGGCTTTGAAGAAACTGCTCAAACTGATTGCGATCGTTGCTTCCGGATTCCCGGGAAATAAAGGTTTCTCCGGCCAGTCGCTCTATGGGAATACAGGGCTGGCTGGCCAGAGGATGATTTGGCGGAGCAACAATTAAAAGTTCATCTTCGCATACCCTTGTGCAGAGCAGGTCTGGATTTACAATGGTGCCTTCAACAATACCTGCATCCAGCTGGCTTTCCAGAAGCATTTGCTCGATTCGGCTGGTATTGTTGACTGTAACCTGAAGATCTATGTCAGGGTGTCTGATTTTCAGCTGACTGGCGAGTTCCGGAATCAGGCAGGTACCTACCGATACGCTGGCTCCCAGCCGCAGACATTGGTAGGTTCCCTGGGAAATCAGAAGCTGTTCCATATCTTCGTAGGTTCTGAGCAAACGATAGGCATAGGCTAAAAGCTTTTCCCCGGCCGCAGTAATGTAAAGCCTCTGAGAAAGCCGCTCAAACAGCTGTACATGGTATTCTTTTTCCAGCTCGGAAATTGCCTGACTGACAGATGGCTGGGAGATATACAGTTTTTTTGCCGCTGCATGCATGGTCTTCTCTTCGGCAATTGTCACAAATATTCGGATAGTTCTTAGTGTCATAACGATTCCTTTCTGCTCCTTTCTGGCGCATGTCTTTTTTTATTTCTGTAATTCCTGGAAAATTGCTTCGTACTGAGCAGAAAAAATACTGTCTTTATTCCAGATAAATGAAAAATCGTGTGCGATTTTAAAATCAGATAAAGGAATTTCTATAAGGGTTTTGTCTTCCAGTTCTTTTTGGACAGCAGACTGGTACAAAAATGAAATTCCACAGTCCTCCCGTAGCAGAGAAACGATGGCATGAATATTTTCTATTTCGATAATATGGGAAAAATCTTCTGCAGACAGGTTGTTGAGGGCCAGGATTTTCGTAAGAATAGCCCGTGTTCCGGAACCGTGCTCTCTCAGAAGAAGACGTTCGCCTGTCAGATCCCGCAGGCAGGAAACAGGCTTTTGAAAAATATGTTTGCTGGAGGCAACGCCGATAAAGGGTTCCTTTTGGAGAATTCGTGTAGTGTAAAGATCTTCCCTAAAATACCCCTCAACAATAGCAAAATCAAGAGTTCCTTCCCGAAGGCGAGAAAGAAGTGTCTGAGTATTGCCGTAGCAGATATGGATCTCCCATTGTGGATGGGCTTTTAAAAAGCGGGCAAGGGAGGGAATGACAGCGTATTCTCCTATTGTCATAGTAACGCCAAAGGTCAGTCCCTTTTTTCCTGCCATACTTTGCTGCATCCTGATTTTCATCCGATGATCATCGCTTTGCAGAGTTTCTAGAGAGTCCTTCAGAATCTGCCCGGCGTCTGTCAGATAGAGTTTCTTTTTCTCACGGATAAATAAAGGTGTATCATATTGCTCCTCCAGATAGCGGATATGCTGGGAAACAGCAGGCTGTGTCAGATTCAATACCTGAGCCGCCCGAGTAAAGTTCATACATTCACATACAGTTAAAAATGTTTTCATACGAAAATCAATCATAGTTTGACACCTCCAAGAACAGGATATTTATATCATAATATAAATTTATTATATAATCAATATACATAATTTTACAAAATGATAAAACAGATCTATATTATAGAGGAAGGAAACAAGAGACAGGCCGGAGACGGCTAGGGAAGAGAACAAGAAGGTCAGGAGGAGCAAAGCTATGTATGATGTAATTATTATCGGAGCAGGTCCCGCAGGTATCAGTGCTGGAATTTATTCTGTAAGCAGAGGAAAGAAAACTCTGATACTGGAAAAGCAGGCCATTGGAGGGCTGATTGGAAAGGTTTCGACAGTAACCCATTATGCCGGAATTACAGAAGGAGAAACAGGAAAAACCTTTGCAGAAAGAATGAAAAAGCAGGCCATGGATGCAGGCGTGGAGTTTAAAATGGAAACAGTCACTGAGGTGGAGCTGAAAGGGAAAACAAAGACGGTTACTACGGAACGAGGCGTATATCAGGCGGAAAAGGTGATTATTGCCGCAGGCACATCTCCCAGAATGCTGGGAATCCCTGGAGAAAAGGAACTCAGCGGAAAAGGAATGACCATGAATGCAGCAAGGGATTGCGATACCTACGCAGGAAAGCATGTATATGTAGTGGGAGGCTCTGATGGTGCTGTAAAGGAGGCGCTGTATCTGTCAAAATCAGCCAGCCAGGTAACGATTATTCATTTTGAAGACGGGCTGGGATGTATTGCAGAATTTCGAGAAAAGGCAGAGAAGTGTCCGAACATGATTGTAAGATTGAATTCAAGACTTCATGGAGTTTATGGAACAGAACGGGTGGAAGCTTTGGAAATTGCCGATGAGAGAACTGGAGCAATTGAAACCATAGAAGATCCGGGCTGTGGAATTTTTGTATATGCGGGAACAGTTCCCAATACGGAATTATACGGACAGTTGAAGCTGGAAAATGGATTTATTCCAGTAAATGAACGAATGGAAACAGAGATTCCCGGGGTGTATGCAGCCGGTGATATTCGAGTAAAGGGTGTGCGCCAGGTATCTACGGCAGTGGCTGACGGCACAATAGCTGCTGTCTACGCAGCCATGAACTAAATTTTGAAAATAAAACTACAAAAAAGAGGAAATGCGGTTGGAGCTGCATTTCCTCTTTTTGGAATTACAAGATCCGGATGCCCAGATGGTAGCTTTTTTCCTCCTGTGGATTCAGAGACTGAACGTGGTGGCGGTGTGCAAACTCATCGTCCTCGTCAGAACGGATGGCAGAACCGTTCCAGGGCTCTACGCAGACGAAAGGAGCCTGAGACTCGTAAGGAGTCCAGAATGCCACAGTTTCAAAGCCGGCATAATCAACTTCGATTCCTTTTCCAGTAGATGGATTTACTACGGAAACCTTTCTGGAACGGATTTCGTCAAAATAAACAGCGTCATTATGGAATAACTCGTAGTCTAAGGGCAGAAAACGGGTGTTTTCCAGATGAAAGCGAGTGCTCTCTGCATTAAATTCCATTCGTTCTGGGTTGTAAGGCATGGAAGCGGTATTTTCTGTCTGTTCAAACTCTAACCGATAATCTTCAAAGGATTCTCCTTCCTCAAGCGGGCATACAAAGCCTGGATGAGCGCCGATACAGTATACCATGCGGCTGTCGCCGATATTTTTTACGGAATAATCCATGGAAAGTACTCCGTCATTCAGGCGGTAGGTCAGGGTAAGGATGAAGTAATATGGATAGAACCGTAGTGTATTTTCGTTGGCTGTAAGCTGGAATGTGGCATGAGTTTCGGACTGATCGGAAACAGAAAATTCAGAAGTTGCACAAAAACCATGTTTTGGCATCTCATACCACACACCATCAAAAAGCGTTTTTCCGTTACGGCAGTTTCCTACAGAAGGAAAGAGGAGGGGAGAACAGCGGGCCCAGACAGCAGGATCTCTCTGCCAGATATATTCCTTTCCGGAAGCGTCTTTCATAGAAATCAGCTGGGCTCCTAAGGTGTCGATAGATGCAGTTGTTTTGGAATCGCAGATAGTAATAATCATGTTTATTCTCCTTTTCATTTTATTTTTTTAATCCATATCGGTCAGCAGAGTGCAAAGCACCTGCTGGCTGTATTTGGACAACAGCAGGACCACAGCTCTCTCGATTGGCAATATAATAGGGGAGGCTGATTTTCATGGGAAGCGTGTGTCCCCCCTCGATTCGATCAATGAGAATTTTAGCAGTCATCTGTCCCATTTCATCGACAGGAATATGAATGGTAGTCAGCATTGGTGTTAAATACTGAGCTGTTTCAATATCATCAATACTGATGAGAGAAACATCCTCTGGGATGGAGAGATTGTGCTCTTTTAGGGCACGCATTACACCTATGGCAGTAATATCATTGGGGCAGAAGTAGGCAGTAGCTCCGCAATTTTTATCAAGAAGACTGCTGGCTCCGCGGTATCCGCCTTCAGAAGACAAAGCAACGTTAGCAGTTAGTTCCTTGCGTAAGGGGATTTTTGCAGCTGCTAAAGCATCACAATAGCCCCGGTAGCGATCCTCGTGTTCTGTTTCTCCAATATAGGCAATCTGCCTATGTCCTAAAGAAAGAAGATGATTGACAGCTGTTACAGCGGTGTCGTAACCACTGCAGATAATCTGATCATACTTGGCATCCAGGCTGTTAAGTCCCGTATAGGCTATACATTTAAAATATCGTTTGAGGAACTTCAGAAGCTGCTTGTCGCAGCGGCCTAAAACGGCAACTCCATCAACATGATTATCTGTAACCAGACGATAAGTGCCTGGATGGTTAATATCAAAGGCGGTAAAGGTATATTTTAAAATATAATTATACCGAAAGGCTTCTTTTTCAATACTTCTTGCAAGTGCTGCAAAAAAGCTGTCCGTTTCTTTTTCAGAAACACGGGCAAAAATGCAGGCAATGGAGCGGGAGCGGCTGCCGGTGCTTTCCTGGATTCCCATTTTTAGCTCACGTGCAGAGCTGTTGGGGACATAGCCGGTGCGGCGTACAATTTCCCAGATTCGATCCTGAACTTCTTGGCTGGCCGGGCATTTGCTGCTTTTGTTAATGACGCGGGATACAGTGGAAATCGATACGCCGGCCTCTGCTGCAATTTCCTTCAGTGTCATAAAGGGCCTCCTTTCTGAACGGTTGCTTTTATTCTATAAAAACACCTGGAAAAAAGCTATGGCAATATACACAAACGTTTGCGTAAAAATTGTGAAAATTGCACGGATTTTTCTTTTCGCAAATGACTTTGATCCCTTATAATAGAAATCATGTATAATAAAAGAAACAGAGCAGGATTTTCAGGCAGCCTTCAAAAGGGTATGATAATATTTCATACTGTTTTTTCTTCCCAAAACACGGTACACTTAGGTCAGTGAAGAAAATATACGGCATGACCGAAAAATGGGAGGTTTTTTATGGATAACGTGAAAGACAAAAAAGCCTTTTGGACGCGAATTCCTAACAGCGCCTGGATGGCATTATCGCTTCTTCTGGCAATTCTTCTCTGGATTTTGATTGCATCTACAGAATCCGGCGGAGTAGTATTTGCAGAACCTTGGGAGGTTTTTTCCAAGCTGACTGCAAAGATTCAGGATGGAACTCTGTGGCCTCATATTTATTCCAGCCTGTTTCGTGTAATTGTAGGATTTTCTCTGGGATTTATTGTTTCTATTCCGATTGCATTTCTGATGGGATGGTATGCTCCTTTTAGAAACTTGGTAGCGCCTTGGGTGCAGTTTGTTCGTAACATTCCGCCTTTGGCATATATTCCGTTGATTATTACAGGAGCAGGAGTAGGCGAAGAGGCAAAGGTAATAGTTATCTTTATTGCATCGTTTTTGGTTCTGGTAGTAACAATTTACCAGGGGGTATGTAATGTAGATGTGACACTGATTAAAGCAGCAAGGGTGTTGGGTGCTTCTGATAAAGATATTTTCTTTAAAGTAATTATTCCGGCCTCTACTCCATTTATTCTGGTAGGTGCCAGATTAGGACTTTCCGCTTCCTTGACAACACTGGTTGCGGCGGAGCTTACTGGTGCTTCAAAGGGCTTGGGCATGATGATTCAGAAAGCACAGGGATATTATGATATGGCAACCGTGCTTCTCGGAATTCTTATTATCGGTGTGATTGGTATGCTGATGGAACAGCTGGTTAAATTCTTAGAAAGGAAGCTAACGGGATGGCAGGAAACGGTACAGTAAAAGTAAAAATTGACAAGGTTGAGAAAATATATAGTGGGCGAAATGGCGATATGGTTGCCTTAAATGGTGTCAGCCTTGATATCATGGAAAATGAATTTGTCTGTGTAGTAGGGCCGTCTGGATGTGGAAAATCGACACTGCTAAATATTATTGCAGGTCTTTTGGAACCTACCTCAGGTGCAGTTTATGTAGATGGAAAAGAAGTACATGGACCTGGTCCGGAGCGTGGTGTAGTATTTCAGCAGTATGCATTATTCCCCTGGCTGACTGTACTGAAAAACGTACAGTTTGGCCTGAAACTGAAGGGAATGGGTGAGGCAGAGTCCAGGGAAATTGCCATGAAATATTTGAAAATGGTAGATTTGGAACAGTTTGCCGATTCTTATCCGAAAGAGTTGTCTGGTGGTATGAAGCAGAGAGTAGCGATCGCAAGAGCCTATGCCGTGGATCCTTCCGTTCTTCTGATGGATGAACCCTTTGGAGCTCTGGATGCTCAGACAAGAACGCAGCTTCAGTCAGAGTTGATTAAAACCTGGCAGGAGCAGAAAAAAACGTGCTTCTTTATTACTCACGATGTGGAAGAGGCAGTGATTCTGGCAACGAAAGTAATTATTATGAGTGCAAGACCAGGACGAATTAAAAAGATTGTTGATGTCAATCTTCCGTATCCACGAACACAGGAAATGAAGATGGAGCTTCCGTTCCTGGATTTGAAGACCTACATTTGGGGCGAGGTATATCAGGAGTATCTGGAGGTTCGCAAATAGAAACAAAGAGATTTGCTGAAAGTGGGAACGATACAGACAGAAATCAAGATGGCAGATAACACAAAATTAAGTAGAAACATACCCTGCGGGGAAGAAGGAGGATAAACTATGAAAAAACAGGTAAGCGTGATTCTGGCAGCAGCATTGGCGGCAGCGTCTCTTGCAGGCTGCGGTGGAGCTAAGAAGGAAGAAACACAGGCAGCAGCAACAGAGGCTCCCAAAACAGAAGCAGCAACAGAAGCTGCGACATCTGCTGAGGCAGAGTCAGAAACAGAGGCAGAAAGCTTTGAACCGGAAACAGTTCGAGTTGCCTATATGCCTAATATGGGAAGTGCTTCCCTGGCTGTAACGGCAAGAGAAAAGGGATATTTTGAAGAGATGGGGCTGACTGTTGAATTAGTTGAGTTCCAGGGCGGACCGGCTGAAATAGCAGCTATGGCGGCAGGTGATATCGCAATTTCTCAGATCGGTCATGGAGCACATGCTCTTTGTGCTGAGGGTGAGGCTGTTATTTTCCAGATTGACTGTACCAGCCTTGCGGATGCAGTTATCGGAAATGCAGACAAAGGAATCAGCTCTATCGCAGATTTAAAAGGTAAGAAGGTGGCTGCAACCAGTGGTACTTCTGCAGAAATTATTTTGAATCTGGCTTTGAAGTCTGCTGGACTGACTTCTGATGATCTTGAGATTGTAGAAATGGATGCTAACGGTATGGTAAGTGCTATGGTAAGCGGCAATGTAGATGCCTGCGCAACCTGGTCTCCGGGAACTGTAACCATCAGCGAAGCTCTGGGAGATAAGACCGTATGGCTTGCTACAAACCAGGATTATATCAATGAAGCAACCTTCCCGTCCAGCTTTATTACAACTCAGAAATATGCAGATGAGCATCATGATGTTCTGGTTCGCTTCAGCCGCGCACTTCAGAAGGCTGCAGATTACAGAAATGAGCATATCGAAGAAGTTGCAGAAATGGTTGCAAAACAGTGTGAGGTTGATGCATCTACTATGCTGGCTTGTGTTGGCGAAGGAAACTGGACTATTACCAGTGATTTCCAGAAAAAAGCTCTGGAAGATGGAACCATCCAGAAGTATTACGAGAACCAGCAGCAGGTATTTATTGATGGTGGACGTCTTACCGAGAAGGTAGATGTAAATAAATATGTTCTGTTTGATGTTATGAAAGAAGCTAACGAGGCAAATAACAAATAAAAATCAGGCAGGAAAAAGGGAAAAGGCAGAAATGTAATGTTTCAGCCTTTTCCCTGCACCTGTTTATGGAGTTAAAAATGCTGTTTATTATTCTACTGTTTCTTGCTGTTTCATCCATAATCCTGTTTTTCTTGAAACGTGACAGGGAAACCTTTTTTTTGCTGGGAATGTGCTTCAGCTTTATTGTTATGTTTATAGGTATTACTATTTACCTGGCAAAAACAGGAGGTCTTTCCCCGGAACAGAAAATGTTCCTTTTTTTTGATACCAGAATTCAGAGATGGCTGTCTTATCTCATTTTCCCTTTGAGAAATCTGGGATATACCATAGCGGTAGGAAGATATTTGTTCCCTTTCTTTTTGCTGACGTTTGCAGCAAATAAAAGTATGATTCCTTCTATCCAGAGGCTCAAACATAAGTTTTGGTTGTTTTTGCTTCTGCCTGCAGTCAGCCTTCTGATTTATTATCCCAATTTCTTTTTCGAACTGGTAAAGGGAAGGTTTGAACTTCAGAAGCTCTTGATGAGAGGTACCTTCTGCTGGATTCATATTTATTTAGCGGTTTCTGTGTTTCTTCTGTGTTATGAGTATTACCGCATTACAATTCCTCATTGTAAACGCCAGTTCCGGTATATCTTAGTGTTTATCCTTAGTGTAACGGTACAGTATGCTATTTATTGTGTCCAGGATCCGATTCAGGTATATCAGATTTATTCTCAGGAATATATGCGGTTTAATGGGCGTTTATATACAGATTCGACGATGAGTGTCGCAGGCTGGTATCTGTTTGCTGTAATAACACTTTTGTTTGTCGTTCTTGGATTCTGGAGTCTGCGCACCTATACAGAGATCGACAGAAAAGAAAACAGAGATGAGATCCGCATTCAGCGTAAATTTGAAACAGCAAGTATGGGAGTGACGGTGTTTGTCCACAGCATAAAAAATCAGCTGCTTTCAAACCGTGTTCTGTGTAAAAAAATACGCCGGGAATTAGCTGCAGAGCAGCCGGATATGGAAAAACTGAGAGAATATGCCTGTATGTTGGAGCAGTTTAATGAAAATATGCTGGGAAGAATGGAAGAACTATATAAAAGCATTAAATCCAATGCTTTGATTTTATCACCAATTCCGGCAGGACAGGTGGTTACCCAGGCAATCCGGCAGTTTCAGCAGAAATATCGAGGAGTGTCCGTAGATGTTCTCGGAGATCAGGATGAGGTTATTCTGGCGGATGTGCAGCATTTGGGAGAAGCTGTGTATAATCTGCTGACCAATGCTCATGAGGCATTTTTAGTTTCTGGAAAAACAGAAAAAGAAATTCTTCAAATTATTCTTCACAGTGAACGTTTTTATATTGGATTTGAAATTCGGGATAATGGAAATGGGATCGCAGAAAAGGAACGGCAGAAAATTTTTTATCCATTTTATACGAGTAAAAATACCAATAATAACTGGGGAATGGGACTTTATTATGTACGAGAAATTGTAAAGGGGCATTTTGGTATGATGAAGATGGAAAGCGTTCCTGGAGAAGGAACCAGTTTTTGTATGATGATACCTCGATATGAACCCAGAAAGAGACTAAACTTGAAGTGGAAGAGAGGGGAAGTATGATAAAAGTAGCAATTGTAGAGGATTTTGAACTGATTCGGGAAGATCTAAAGGAGCTGATTGACAGCCAAGAAGATATGCAGGTTGTGTGGGCAGCAGAAACAGGTGTCCAGGCAGTAGAGCTGGCAGAAAAAGAAGCGACAGATATTATTTTGATGGATATTGAAATGGAAACCATCAACGCAGGGATTCTTGCGGCAGAAAAAATCAGGGATAAGAATTCGGAACAGAAGATTATTTTTATGACAGCTCATGAAACGAATGAGATGATCATTACTGCCATGGGAACAGGGGCTGTTGATTATTTGGTAAAAGGAGAGGATAGTGAAGAGATCCTGTCTCATATCAGAAATGCTTTTGCTGGGCGGGCGACAATGAATTCTCGCATTCAGGAAACGATTATGCGTGAATACTCCCGCTTGCAGCGTTCAGAACGGAGCCTTTTGTTTTTCATTCATAATGTTTCTCAGCTAACAGCAGCAGAGCGAGAACTGGTAAAGCTTTTGCTGGAAGGAATGAAAGTAAAAGAGATTGCGCAGGTTCGCTGTGTGGAAATGATCACCGTCAAAACTCAGATTAAAAGCTTGCTGCGGAAATTCGGATGCAGCAGAACAAAGGAAATTGTGTCTATGATCCGGGATTTAAATTTATCCCATCTCTTTGTGTAAAAATAAGGCAAACGATTGAGTAAAAATTTGAACAAAAAAGACTGGTTTATGTTACAATGAAAATAAGAAAAGGAGGTATGTCACAATGAGACACGAATACTACGGATACAGCAAAGAGGAACTTCTTGCAAATCCGAAGATTTCCCTTGTATGTATGGCGGATAATGAGCAGGTATTTCGTCATATGGCAGGGGAAATGGCTGAAACAATTGAAGCCCACAACGCAGAGGGAAAAACAACGGTATTTATCTGCCCTGTCGGCCCGGTTGGCCAGTATCCATTTTTCGTTGAAATGGTAAATGAAAGAAATATCAGTTTAAAAAACACATGGTTTATTAACATGGATGAATATCTTGACGACGAAAAGCAATGGGTTCCTATGGATCATCCTCTGAGCTTCCGCGGTTTTATGGAAAGAACGGTGTATTCGAAGGTGAAACCGGAGTTGGTAATGCCGCCAGAACAGAGAGTATTCCCGGATCCCAATAACATTTCCTATATTCCGGAGCTGATTGAACGTCTTGGAGGAGTTGATATTGCATTTGGAGGCATTGGAATCAATGGTCATGTAGCATTTAATGAAGCAGATCCTTCCCTGACAGGAGATGAATTCCTTGCACAGAAAACGAGAGTGCTGGAAATCAGTCCGGAAACGAGAGCAGCGAATGCGATTGGTGATTTTAATGGTGCCCTGGAAGATATGCCACACTATTGTGTAACCATTGGTATTTATGAGATTGCTCATGCAAGGAAAATTCGCCTGGGCTGTTTCCGTAACTGGCACAGAGCAGTTGTCCGCAGAGCAGCTTATGGTGAACCTACTGCTGAATTTCCGGTAACCTTGCTTCAGAGTCATCCGGATCTTACACTGACGTTTACAGATTTCGTGGCTGCATTGGAAGGCTAAACACGGATAGAAAGAAAGGGGAGGTTTTGCATGAAAACGTTGCTGAAAGGCGGCACTGTTTACAGAGATCATAGATTCGTGGCTGCTGACATCCTGACAGAAGATGGTGTGATTCGGCAGATTGGCAGTAATCTTGAAGCAGACGGTGCTGAGGTTTTTGATGTTTCTGGCTATCGGATTGTACCGGGCTTTCTTGATATTCATACCCATGGGGCAGTTGGTGTGGATGTAAATGCTGCAAAACCGGAAGATTTTGAGAAGGTTTGCCGTTTTCAGGCAAGCCAGGGCACTACCGGCTGGTTGGGCTCTGTGCTGACAGATACAAGAGAGCAGACCTTATGGTGCATTGAGCAGTTTAAACAGTGGGAGAACCTGGAGCATAAAGGAGCCGAACTGCTGGGAATTCATTTGGAAGGACCATTTTTGTGCCCGGCCTACAAAGGCGCAATGCCAGAGCATCTGCTTCAGATGCCTAATCTCGAACTTCTGAAGGAGTATCAGGAAGCAGCAGAGGGAAGAATTCGCTACATCACCGTATCACCGGAGCTGGATGGAATGGTTGAGTTCATTGCTGAGATTGGAAAGCTGGGGATTGTTACAGCAATCGGACATTCTGGAGCGGATTACGAGACTGCCCAGGCAGCGATTGCAAACGGTGCAGAAGCAGCAACTCATACAGGAAATGCTATGAAGCTTCTTCATCAGCATTTTCCGGCTATTTGGGGCGCTGTTTTAGAGGATGACAACGTTTACTGTGAGATTATTTGTGACGGACGTCATCTTCATCCAGGAACGGTACGCCTGATCATCAAGACGAAAGGTGTGGATCGGGTAGTTGCTATTACGGATTCTATTATGGCGGCTGGACTTCCTGATGGAAAATATAAGCTGGGCGTTAATGATGTTGTTGTTGTGGACGGGGATGCACAGCTGGCAAATGGAGGAAGCCGGGCGGGAAGCACGCTGACCTCTGGTCAGGCATTGAAGAATCTGCTGAAATTTACAGGACGTCCGCTGGAGGAAATCATTCCTATGCTGACAGAAAATCCGGCAAAGCTGATTCGGGTTTACGATCGGGTTGGTTCCATTGAAGAAGGAAAAGCGGCAAACCTGGTTGCTCTGGATGAAGAATGTAATGTCTGCAGAACTTATGTAAAGGGAATGCTGGTATACGAAAAATAAAACAGAAGGATTTCTGAAATGAAAGGAGAGGAAAACGGGATGGCAGGAAATGTACTGGTAGTACACGGCGGTGGCCCTACGGCAGTGATTAACGCTTCTTTATATGGTGTTATTATGGAAGCAAAGGAAAGCGGCGTCATCGATCATGTGTATGGAGCCATCGGAGGAAGCGAGGCGGTGTTAAAGGAGCAGTTTCTTGATTTGATGAAATATCCCCAGGAAAAACTGGAGCTTCTTTTAACCACACCGGCTACGGCTATCGGCTCCTCCCGCTATGCGCTGGAGGAAGAGGATTATCAGGCCATGGGGGCGATTTTTAAAAAGCATGATATCCGGTATGTTCTGTTAAACGGAGGAAACGGAACCATGGATACCTGCGGAAAAATTTATCGGGCATGTAAGGATGCAGGTGTCTGTGTTGTGGGAATTCCCAAAACCATTGACAACGATATTGCTATTACCGATCATACCCCTGGATATGGAAGTGCTGCTCGCTATATTGCGGAAACAACGGCAGAGGTTGGCGTAGATGTAAAGGCGCTGCCGATTCATGTCTGCATTATTGAGGCTATGGGCCGTAATGCCGGATGGATTACCGCAGCCTCTGCTCTGGCAAGAAAAAAACCAGGCGATGCGCCGCATCTGATTTATCTTCCGGAGCGTCCATTTAAAGAAGAAGAGTTTCTGAAGGATGTAAAACGGCTGTATGATCAGCTGGGCGGTGTTGTCGTTGTTGCCAGTGAGGGACTGAAAAAAGAAAACGGGGAGCCGATTGTTCCTCCGATTTTCAAGAGCGGCCGTTCTGTATACTATGGTGATGTCAGCGCTTATCTGGCAGAGCTGGTAATTAAGAATCTGGGAATTAAAGCCAGAAGTGAAAAGCCGGGGCTTTGTGGCCGGGCATCTATCGCGCTTCAGTCCAGTCTGGATCGGGACGAGGCTGTTCTGGCTGGCCGGGAAGCTTTGAAAGCAGCCATGCGAGGCGAAGGCGGAACTATGGTGGGCTTTATCCGGGAAGAGACACCGGACGGCTCCTATAAAATGCATACCCGCATGATCCCCATCGAAGAGGTTATGCTGTATGAGCGTACCCTTCCAGGAGAATATATTAACGAGCGGGGCAACGATGTAACCCAGGCATTTACTGACTGGTGCAAACCGCTGATTGGAAGCGAAATCCGTGATTTCATTGATTTTCAGGAGCTTTACAGAGAAGAAAAGGGAGAACAGGCATGAAACATATTTTTTTAAATCTGAAACGGTTTGATATCCCCAAAGAACTTGGCGGAGTCAATGCCATTGCCCCCATCCATCAGTGGGGAAGCTATATTGTTGAGAATACACAGGAAGCGCTGAAGGCCTATGAGGGAGAGGACGTGGAGTTTGCCATGTATTTTCCAGAGGCTCATCTGATTCCGGCAGTCAATGCTCTCTGTGAAAACAGCCCCGTACAGGTAGGCTGTCAGAGCGTATACCGGGATGATACGGCAGTTGGCGGAAATTTCGGTGCCTTTACTTCAAACAGAACTGCTAATGCAGCAAAGGCAATTGGATGTGCAACAACCATCATTGGTCACTGTGAGGAGCGCCGCGACAAGGCTGGGGTTCTGGCAGAGGCAGGTGTTACCGATACAGCAGCAGTAAACCGTCTGCTGAATCAGGAGATTAAGGCTGCTGTAAAAGCAGGTCTTAAAGTACTTTACTGCATTGGAGAATCCTCTGAGGAGCAGTCCAGATGGCAGGAGGTGCTGAGAGAACAGCTGGAAACTGGTCTGGAGGGTGTAGACAAGTCTATGGTTACGATTGCCTATGAACCTATCTGGGCTATCGGACCTGGAAAAACTCCGCCGGATCAGGAATACATAACTATGATTGGTACCTTTGTAAAAGAAGTGACCGGAGGAATGGATGTGGTTTACGGCGGCGGTCTGAAAACAGACAATGCGAAAATGCTGGCATCGATTCCGGTAATGGACGGAGGTCTGATTGCTCTGACCCGTTTTTCCGGCGAGATCGGATATTATCCGGAGGAATATCTGGAAATCATCCGTACCTACATGGGTAAATAATTAAAACAGCTGTTTGTGCCGCGGCAAGCGGCACAGAAAATAAAAATGCGATCAAAATCAAGGAGGTAATATATGAAAGTATCATTTGAGTACGGACATGGCCTGATGACAGCAGAGCTTCCGGATTCTACAGACATTTTTATTCCAGGAGAAACTGTTCCGGATCCGCCTTATATTCCAGAGGATCAGATTGAGGCAAAAACCCTGGAATCTATCCGCAATCCAATGGGAATGGAGCCGCTTTCCAAGCTGGCTCATAAAGGCTCCAAGGTTACCATTATTTTTCCGGACCGTGTAAAGGGAGGCGAGCAGCCGACCTCTCACAGAAAGGTGTCTATTCGTCTGATTCTTCAGGAACTGTATGCAGCAGGTGTAGAAAAGAAGGATATTCTTCTGATTTGCTCAAACGGTCTTCACAGAAAGAATACAGAGCAGGAAATCCGCGGTGTTCTGGGTGATGAGCTGTTTAACGAATTCTGGTATACGCATCAGATTATTAACCATGACAGTGAGGATTACGATCATCTGGTTGATCTGGGAACTACCGATCGCGGTGACCCTGTACTGATGAATAAATATGTATATGAAAGTGACGTGGCAATTCTGATTGGCCATACACAGGGTAACCCGTACGGCGGTTATTCCGGAGGATACAAGCACTGTGCAACAGGTATTACCCACTGGAGATCCATTGCATCTCATCATGTTCCGCAGGTTATGCATCGCAAGGACTTTACACCGGTAAGCGGCAAGTCTCTGATGCGTACTAAATTTGATGAGATTGGACAGCACATGGAAAAATGCATGGGCAAGAAATTCTTCTGCTGCGATGCAGTTCTGGATACAAGATCACGCCAGATTGAGATTAACAGCGGCTATGCTAAGGTAATGCAGCCTCATTCCTGGATTATGGCAGATAAGCGTACCTATGTTCCGTGGGCAGAGAAAAAGTATGATGTTATGATTTTTGGTATGCCTCAGTTCTTCCATTACGGCGAAGGTATGGGAACGAACCCCATCATGCTGATGCAGGCGATTTCCGCTCAGGTAATCCGTCATAAGAGAATTATGAGCGATAATTGTGTCATTATCTGTGCTTCTCTGTGCAACGGCTATTTCCACGATGAGCTGTGGCCGTATTTAAGAGAAATGTATGATATGTTCCAGAAGGACTACATGAATACTCTTCCGGATATGAACCGGTATGGTGAGTATTTTGCAACCAATGAGGAATATATCCGCAAATACCGCTTCTGCAATGCCTTCCATCCGTTCCACGGCTTTTCTATGATTAGCTGTGCTCACATTGCAGAAATGAACACCTCTGCTATCTATCTGTGCGGCGCTCAGGAGCCGGGCTACGCAAGAGGAATGGGTCTTAAGACAAGAGCGACGATTGAAGAGGCTCTGGAGGATGCAAAGAAGAAATTTGTAGGACCGAACCCCAACATTCTGGCTCTGCCTCAGACCTTTAAGCTGGGCGCAGTTCATCTGATGATGAAGGATGATGTATATCAGGGCTAAGACACAGGGAATTGCTTATGCGTATTTTTGATGCATGCAGTCGTGAAAGGAGAAGCAACATGCCATTAATTCCATTACGGCCTCTTCTGGAGGCAACAGTGAAATACGGTTTTGGTCAGGGCGCATTTAATGTAAATGCTGTTGCTCAGGCTAAGGCAGCGATCGAGGTTCATGAGATGTTCCGTTCCGCAGCGATTCTTCAGGGCGCGGATCTGGCTAACGGATTCATGGGCGGAAGAACAGATTTTATGAATGCAACACTGGAAGATAAAAAAATCGGTGCTAGAAATATTGCGAATGCAGTGAAAAAGTACGGTGCTGATTCAGAGATTCCAATTGTACTCCACCTGGATCATGGAAGAGACTTTGATTCCTGTGTGGCGGCGATTGAGGGAGGATATACCTCTGTTATGATTGATGGTTCTTCCCTTCCGTTTAAGGAAAATATTGAGCTGACCCGGGAAGTTGTTAAGTATGCGCATGCCAGAGGCGTTAGTGTAGAAGGAGAACTGGGCGTTCTGGCAGAAGTAGAGGATCATGTTTTTTCTGCGTCTTCCACTTACACCAATCCCCTGGATGCAGTAGAATTTTTCCAGAAAACAGGTGTAGATGCTCTTGCAATTTCTTATGGAACCATGCATGGTGCATCAAAAGGAAAAGATGTTAAACTGAGAAAAGAGATTGCAATTGCAATCCGGGAATGCATGAATCATCTTGGAATATTCGGTGCCCTTGTTTCCCATGGCTCTTCTACCGTTCCGAAATATATTGTAGACGAGATTAATGGTCTGGGCGGCGAACTGACGAATACTTATGGTATTTCTATTGAAGAGCTCAAGAGTGCTATTCCCTGCGGCATCAGCAAAATCAACGTAGATACCGATATTCGTTTGGCAGTTACCCGCAATATGAAGGAACTTTTTGCCAAATATCCGGAGAAACGGAGCAGCAGCTCCATCGGTGCTATTTATGAATTGCTGGAAAGCAAGAAGAATCAGTTTGATCCTCGTGTGTTCCTTCCTCCGATTATGGATACCGTAATGTATGGAAACATTCCGGATGATGATGTTGCAGCAATTGTAGATTGCGTGGAACGCGGAGTTCGGGAAGTTGTTGGTACTTTGATTGTTCAGTTTGGCTCCTTCGGAAAGGCTCCTCTGGTTGAGCAGGTAAGCCTGGATGAGATGGCAGAACGTTACAAGAAAATGAAATAAAAGACCGAACAGCCCTGCTCCCTGATTGTGGGAGCGGGGTTGTTTAATTTCACAGAAAAGTTTGTTTCGTGAAATTAAATATTCTTCGAGAATCTGTCCTGATATAAGCTTTTCTGTTTTATGAGTTCCGTGTGGAGCTGTAAAAATATATATTGATTTATATACCATAATTTAGTATATTAGTTAAGGAACAGAGTTACCGGCAGACACCGGAAAGGAGATACGTAAATGATTAGGATAGCTGTGGACGCCATGGGAGGCGACAATGCCCCAGGCGAAATTGTAAAGGGTGCAGTGGATGCAGTGTCCAAAAGAAGCGATATTCAGGTGCTTTTAACAGGACAGGAGGAAGTGGTGAGAAAGGAGCTGGAGAAGTACAGCGTCTCCCAGGACCGGATTACGATAGTCCCTGCCTCAGAGATCATAGCTACGGATGAGCCTCCGGTGAACGCCATCCGCCGCAAGAAGGATTCTTCTATTGTTGTAGGAATGAACCTGGTGAAAAAGGGTGAGGCAGATGCCTTTGTTTCTGCCGGAAATTCCGGAGCGGTTTTAGTTGGCGGACAGATGATTGTCGGCAGGATCAAGGGTGTGGAGCGAGCTCCCTTTGGTGCGCTGATTCCCACAGAAAAGGGGGTATCCCTTCTTCTTGACAGCGGTGCCAATGTGGACGCCAGACCGTCCCATCTGGTTCAGTTTGCACGGATGGGTTCTATTTACATGGAACATGTAATAGGTATTACCAGACCCAGAGTGGGAATTGTGAATGTCGGCGCGGAAGAGGAAAAGGGCAATGCACTGGTGAAGGAAACCTTCCCTCTGTTAAAGGCATGTGAGGATCTGAATTTTACAGGAAGCATTGAGGCCAGAGAGATCCCTCATGGCGGAGCAGATGTAATTGTGTGTGAGGCGTTTACCGGAAATGTAATTTTAAAGCTGTATGAAGGAACCGGGGCTACGCTGATCAGCATGGTAAAAAAGGGAATGATGAGCTCCTTTAGGAGCAAGCTGGGTGCTTTGCTTGTTAAGCCTGCTTTGAAGGAAACCCTGAAGCGTTTTGATGCTTCCCAGTATGGCGGAGCGCCCCTTTTGGGACTGAAAGGCCTTGTGGTGAAAACCCATGGAAATGCAAAGGCTGGCGAGGTCTGCAATTCCATTATTCAGTGTGTGACCTTTAAAGAACAGGGGATTAGTGAAAAAATCAAGGAAAGCCTGGATGCCAAAGAACAGGCAGAAAAATAATAAGGACAGGAGAGGGATTTATGGAATTTGAAAAGTTACAGGAAATCATTGCAGAGGTTATGAACGTGGAGACGGATGATATTACTCTGGATACTTCCTTTGTGGAGGATCTGGGTGCAGATTCTCTGGATATTGCCCAGATTGTCATGGGAATTGAGGAAGCGTTTGACATTGAGATTCCGTCTGAGGCTTCCGAGCAGATCGCTACGGTAGGAGATGCTGTAGAGCAGATTAAGAACGCAATGAACTAAGGTTGCTAAAAGCGAAGGGGCTGACGCAGAATATCTGCGCGCCCCTTTTCTGAATACCTGAGAGAACACAAGACAGAGTTCCGGAAAAGCACCGGCACACTGTTTGTAATAGGAAGGAGCATGCAGGAAATTATGAATCGTGATTTAAACGAACTGCAGGAAATTACCGGCTATGAGTTCCGGGACAAAGAACTGTTTTGCCGTGCGCTGACTCACAGCTCTTATGCAAACGAACACAGAATGGCAAAAAAACAGTGCAATGAAAGACTGGAGTTTTTGGGAGACGCTGTGCTGGAACTGGTATCCAGCGATTTTTTATATCACAAGTATCCGGACAAGCCGGAGGGAGAACTGACGAAAATCCGTGCAAGTATTGTGTGCGAACCAACACTGGCATATTGTGCTGCGGACATTCATCTGGGCTCTTATTTGCTTTTGGGAAAAGGAGAAGAAGCGACGGGAGGAAGAGAGCGGAATTCTGTTGTTTCTGATGCCATGGAGGCGCTGATCGGCGCAATCTATCTGGATGGTGGTTTTGCTAGTGCAAAAGAGTTCATTCACCGTTTTATATTAAATGATATTGAGCACAAACAGCTCTTTTATGATAGCAAGACTATCCTGCAGGAAATCGTGCAGGCTTCCTACGAGGAACCTCTGGAGTATGAGATTTTAAAGGAGGAGGGGCCGGATCACAATAAAACCTTTGAGGTTCGTGCGCTTCTCGGCACAAAGGAAATCGGACGGGGCAGCGGCCGGACGAAAAAGTCTGCAGAAGCTGTTGCGGCTTATCGCGGAATTCTGAAGCTGAGGGAAGAGGTATGTATTTAAAAAGTATTGAAATACAGGGATTTAAGTCCTTTGCCAACAAGATCCTTTTTGAGTTTCACAATGGAATTACAGGAATTGTAGGGCCAAACGGAAGCGGAAAAAGCAATGTTGCAGATGCCGTCCGGTGGGTGCTGGGAGAGCAGCGCGTAAAACAGCTGCGGGGCGGCTCTATGCAGGATGTTATTTTTGCCGGTACAGAAATGAGAAAGCCTCAGGGCTTTGCCTATGTAGCAATTACTCTGGATAACTCGGATCATCAGCTTTCTATTGATTATGATGAGGTTACGGTTTCCAGGCGCCTTTATCGTTCCGGAGAAAGTGAATATCGGATTAACGGCAGTGCATGCAGGCTGAAGGATATTAACGAGCTGTTTTATGATACCGGAATCGGAAAAGAAGGTTATTCTATTATCGGGCAGGGTCAGATTGATAAGATTCTAAGCGGTAAGCCAGAGGAACGGCGGGAGCTGTTTGACGAGGCCGCCGGGATTGTGAAATTCAAACGGCGCAAGGCCATCGCCCAGAAAAAGCTGGAGGACGAGAAGCAGAATCTGGTCCGGGTGACAGATATTCTTACAGAGCTGGAAAAGCAGGTAGGCCCTCTTGCCCGCCAGTCAGAAACGGCAAGAAAATATTTAAGTCTGAAGGAGGAACTGAAGACTTATGATGTAAACCTGTTTCTGATGGAAGCGGAGGTTCTTCGCAGTCAGCTGGGAGAACTGGAGAAAAAAGAGGTAATTGTGTCCGGAGATCTGAAAGAAACGATGGAACAGTCAGAGGCACTAAAGAGTGAGTACCAGCAGCTAGAGCAGGAAATTGCCGGATTGGATACAGAGATTCTTGAGGAGCGGGGAAAATTAAGCCAGGCGGAAATGCGCAAAGGAAGTCTTGAGGGACAGATTAATGTGATCCGTGAGCAGATTAACAGTGAACGGATGCATGCAGAGCATATTCGTTCCCGGATTCAGGCGATTGCCCAGGATGCGGAGGAAAAAAGCAGCCAGATTGCTCTGTACCGGGAGGAACACGCAGGAATCGCTTCTGAGGAGGAGATAAGCCGGAAGCGTCAGGAGGAAGCTGAGGCCGGACTGATGCACAGGGATGAGCAGCTGATGCTTTTGGATCAGAAGCTGGAGGAGGCAAAAAGCAGTATTATTGCCGGGCTGAATGAAAAAGCGTCTCTCACTGCAAAGCAGCAGCGGTATGAAACTATGCTGGAGCAGGTTCAGGTAAGGCGCTCTGAGGTAGCTCAGAAAATTCTCAAGTTCAAAAGTGATGAGTCTGTTCAGGATGAACAGCTTCAGGAGGCATTAAAAAAGCTGGCAAAGGCTCAGGAGGAGCAGGAGGCGCTGGCATCTGCCCAGACAGAATGTGAGGAGCAGCTGGCTTTCTATGAACAGGAGCAGCGGCGCCTGACAAAAAATCTAAATGACCAGCAGCATGAATACCACACAGCTTCCACAAGGCTGGAATCTCTGCGCAATCTGGCAGAGAGGTATGAAGGCTATGGAAACAGTATCCGACGAGTGATGGAGGTTCGGGATCGGGTTCACGGAATTCGTGGTGTTGTGGCAGATTTGGTGACTACAGAGAAGGAATACGAAACAGCCATCGAAACTGCTTTGGGCGGAAGTATTCAGAATGTGGTAACCGATTCCGAACAGACGGCCAAACAGCTGATAGAATATCTGAAAAAAAATCGTTATGGCCGGGTAACCTTTCTCCCGCTGACCAGCATCGGAGGCGGAAGTGGTTTTTCCAGACCGGAGGCATTAAAGGAGCCGGGAGTAATCGGACTGGCCAGTGAGCTGGTTTATGTAAAACCGGAATACCAGGTTCTGGCAAAATACCTGTTAGGCAGGGTGGTCGTGGCAGATACCATTGATCACGCCATTTCCCTGGCAAAAAAGTATAAATATACGCTGCGGATTGTTACGCTGGAGGGAGAGCTTTTAAGTGCAGGCGGCTCCATGACCGGCGGTGCATTTAAAAATTCCAGCAATCTCCTGGGAAGAAAGAGGGAGATTGAAGAACTGGAGGCAGTCTGCAAGAAGGCACTGTCTGCAGCTGACAGTATTGAAAAAGAACAAAAGCTTAATGAGGGGCTGATGACAGAGAAGCAGGAGGAGCTGGAGGAATTGAAGAACCGGCGCCATCAGGTTTCTCTGGTACAGAATACCCATCAGATGAGTGTCAGCCAGCTGGAGGATAAAAAGGAGGAGATCCGGGAATCCTATCAGGATCTGAATCTGGAAAACAGACAGCTGGAAGCTCAGCTGCGGGAAATTGAGGAAACAAAAAAGAAGCTGGAGCAGGCTGCTACGCAGCTGACTGCCCAGAATGAGGAAACAAACAGCCAGATTGAACAGATGGCTGTCTGGATGGACGAGGATCGGAAAAACAGGGAAGAGGCCGCAAGGGGATTGGAGGAAATCCGCCTGGAAGCTGCCGCCCTGAAACAAAAGGTTGATTTTGTAAAGGAGAATATCCGCCGCGTTGAAACGGAACTTAAGAAGCTCAAGGAGGAGAAAGAAGAGCTGGAAGCTGGAAGCTCTGCCTCCGGAGAGGCGGTATCTGCAAGACAGAAGGAGATCGAACGCTTAAAGGAAGAAATCGTTCATGCAGAGGAAGAAAAAGAACAGCTGGAGAACAGCGTAAAAAGCCGCAGTTCATTAAAGGAAGAAAAGGCCAGCCGTCAGAAGGCATTTTTCAGCCGGAGAGAGGAACTGTCTGAGCGGACAGGCCAGCTGGATAAGGAGCTGTACCGGATTCAGGGACAGAAGGAAAAGCTGGAGGAAAAACAGGAAAGTCAGATCAATTATATGTGGAATGAGTATGAGCTGACTTACAGTACAGCCCTTCCTCTGAAAAACCCGGAGCTTACAGTTCTGACGGATGTCAGAAAGGGTATTGAGCAGTTAAAAGCTTCCATTCGTGCATTGGGCAATGTGAACGTAAATGCCATTGAGGATTATCGTGAGATTTCTGAGCGGTATGAGTTTATGAAAAACCAGCACGAAGATCTGGTTCAGGCGGAGGCTGCGCTGCTGCAGATTATTGAGGAGCTGGATACAGGAATGCGCCGACAGTTTCAGGAAAAATTCCGGGAAATCCGACAGGAATTTGACCGGGTATTTCGGGAATTGTTTGGGGGCGGACACGGAACTCTGGATTTGCAGGAGGATGAAGATATTCTGGAAGCAGGGATTCAGATTATTGCCCAGCCGCCGGGCAAAAAGCTGCAGAATATGATGCAGCTTTCCGGTGGAGAAAAGGCTCTGACAGCAATTTCTCTGCTGTTTGCGATTCAGAATCTGAAGCCGTCACCCTTTTGTCTGTTGGACGAGATTGAAGCGGCTCTGGATGATTCCAATGTAGATCGGTATGCTGGATATCTTCACAAGCTGACAAAAAATACACAGTTTATCGTTATCACGCACCGAAGAGGCACTATGGTGGCTTCTGATCGGCTGTACGGAATTACCATGCAGGAAAAGGGAGTATCCACCCTGGTATCTGTTAATTTAATTGAGGATCAGCTGGACGAGTGAGAACAGGTAAGTAAAACAGAAAAAGCTGGATGAATCAAACTGCGGACAACGCAGAAAATACGCCGGTCAGCATGCCGGAGGGGAATAGGAAGGAGAACGACATGGAAGAGAAGAAGAAGGGTTTTTTCAGCCGGCTGGTAGAAGGACTGAATAAGACAAGAGAAAATATTGTATCAGGGATTGACTCTATTTTCAGCGGTTTTTCAGCCATTGACGATGATTTTTTTGAGGAATTGGAAGAAACTCTGATTATGGGAGATATCGGAATCCAGACAACGATGACGATTATGGAGGATCTGAGAAAAAAGGTAAAGGAGCAGCATATTAAGGATCCGTCCCAGTGCAAGCAGCTTCTGATTGATTCCATCCGAAGCCAGATGGATTTAGGAGAAAATGCCTATGAATTTGAAAACCGTCAGTCTGTTGTTCTGGTAATCGGCGTAAATGGAGTGGGAAAAACTACTTCTGTAGGAAAGTTGGCCGGACAGCTGAAGGACGAAGGCAAAAAGGTGGTTCTTGCAGCAGCCGATACCTTCCGTGCAGCAGCGATTGAACAGCTGACCGAGTGGGCAAACCGGGCTGGTGTGGAGATTATTGCACAGCAGGAGGGCTCTGATCCGGCGGCCGTTATCTATGATGCTGTGGCAGCAGCCAAATCCCGGAAAGCAGATGTTTTGATCTGCGATACAGCCGGACGGCTTCATAATAAGAAAAACCTGATGGAGGAGCTGCGCAAGATCAACCGGATTATTGAAAAGGAATATCCGGATGCCTACCGAGAAACCCTGGTGGTGCTGGATGGAACAACAGGACAGAATGCTCTGGTTCAGGCGAAGCAGTTTATGGAGGTTGCTGATATTACAGGCATTATTCTGACAAAGCTGGATGGAACGGCGAAGGGCGGAATTGCAGTTGCGATTCAGGCAGAGCTGGGGCTTCCGGTTAAATATGTCGGTGTGGGAGAAAAGATTGACGATCTGCAGAAATTCAATTCTACAGATTTTGTTAATGCCCTGTTTGATGTAAAGCAGGACTGATAGAAATAAAGGACAGAGGGAGAGAGGACAAAAGTTATGGAAAATACAGAGAATATGGAGCTTTTAGAGAACGGACAGGATGAAGAAAAAATGACTCTGGAGAAATTTGAGGATGCCACAGAAGAGGTAAAAAAGGTTACTCAGGAGACGAAGCTGGTTTTCAGTGAATATTATTCATCGATTACAGGAAATAAGGTTTATTTCAAACCGGAAAATATGCAGTATACCGGCGCATATAAGGTGCGGGGCGCTTATTACAAAATCAGTACGCTTTCAGAGGAGGAAAAGAAACGGGGACTGATCACTGCCTCTGCGGGAAATCATGCCCAGGGTGTGGCCTATGCCGCCAAGCTGGCCGGAATCCGCGCTGTTATCGTAATGCCCACAACCACGCCTTTAATTAAAGTAAACCGCACCAGAAACTATGGGGCAGAGGTAATTCTGCACGGCAATGTTTTTGACGAGGCCTGTGCCTATGCTTATCAGCTGGCAAGTGAAAATGGATATACCTTTGTGCATCCCTTTGATGATCTGGATGTGGCAACAGGTCAGGGAACCATTGCCATGGAAATCATTAAGGAGCTTCCCACAGTAGACTACATTCTGGTTCCTATTGGAGGAGGCGGACTTTGCACAGGTGTTTCCACCCTTGCCAAGCTCCTGAATCCGAAGATCCGGGTTATCGGCGTAGAGCCGGCAGAAGCCAACTGCATGCAGGAATCCTTAAAAGCCGGTCATGTAGTAGCGCTTTCTGACGTAAATACCATTGCAGATGGTACGGCGGTGAAACGCCCCGGTGAAAAGCTGTTCCCTTATATTCAGCAGAATGTGGACGAAATCATTACGGTAGAGGATTCCGAGCTGATTGTTGCATTCCTGGATATGGTTGAGAACCATAAAATGATCGTAGAGAATTCCGGACTTCTCACAGTGGCAGCACTGAAGCACCTGGATGTGAAAAAGAAAAAAATTGTATCTATTTTAAGCGGCGGCAATATGGATGTGATTACCATGTCCTCGGTTGTTCAGCATGGACTCATCCAGAGAGATCGTATCTTTACCGTATCCGTACTGCTTCCGGATAAGCCCGGTGAGCTGGCAAAGGTTTCCTCACTTCTGGCGGAGGAGAAAGGAAATGTGATTAAGCTGGAACACAATCAGTTTATCAGCATTAACAGAAATGCAGCTGTGGAGCTTCGGATTACTCTGGAGGCAGAGGGTACGGAACATAAAAACAGAATTGTTCAGGCCTTAAATGATGCGGGATACCGCCCCAAGCTTGTAAAATCCAAGGGCGTGTACAGTGACTGATTCTGCTGTAAGGAAAAATGGGGGTATCTGGGATGAGCGAGGATGCTAGGACTGCGCCGTTGGCGTTGAATATACATTATTTTATCAAATGGACCCTGATTTCCGTTGTGATTGGCCTTACTGTAGGCGCAATAGGAACGGTATTTGGACACGGCGTAGCCTGGGCAACCCGGGTGTGGAATCGTTACCATTGGACGGTTTTTCTCATGCCGGCAGCAGGTCTTCTGATTGTCTGGCTGTATCGTGCTTGCCGGGAAGAAAAAAATCGTGGAACGGACATGGTGATTGAAGCTGTTTCTGCCAATGAAGAGGTAACCTTTGCTACTGCGCCGCTGATTTTTATTTCTACGATACTGAGTCACTGTGTCAGTGCTTCTCTGGGGCGGGAAGGGGCAGCCCTTCAGCTGGGAGGAAGTCTGGGAAACCTGATCGGCAAAGTGATGAAGCTGGATGAAAAGGATAAAAAGGTAGCGGTTATGTGTGGAATGAGCGCAGGCTTTGCAGCTCTTTTTGGGACACCGCTGGCAGCTGCTGTCTTTGCCATGGAGGTAATCAGCATTGGTGTCATGTACTATGCGGCCCTGGTTCCCTGTGTATTTTCCGCTTTTCTCGGAGCGGCTCTGTCTTCTCGCTTCGGACTGAAGGCAGAGGCCTTTTCTGTGGGACAGATTCCGGAATTCGGTTTGTATGGAGCAGCCCTGTCCATATTTTTCGGTATTCTCTGTGCCTGCGTAGGAATTGTTCTTTGTATCAGCCTTCATAAAAGCGGCCATCTGTACCGGAAATATCTTCCAAATCCGTTTCTGCGGATTCTGGCTGGAAGCGGAATTTTTATTCTTCTGACATTGATATTTTCAGATAGGACATATAATGGAAGCGGTATGGCTCTGATTGAGCGCTGCTTTGAGGGGGAAGCTGTTCCCATGTATGCATTTCTTCTGAAAATTTTGTTTACAGCAGTAGCGCTGGGGGCCGGATTTAAGGGCGGGGAAATTGTTCCGACCCTTTGCGTAGGCGCGGTATTCGGCTGTACAGCCGGAACCATTCTTCATGCCCCGGCTGGTCTGTGCACGGCAATGGGCATGGCCTGTCTGTTTGTCAGTGTAACAAACTGCCCTGTAAGCACCATGTTTCTGGCTTTTGAAATGTTTGGATTTGAAGCCATGCCTTATTATGCCTTGGCAGTGGGAGTGTGTTTTACGCTTTCTGGATACTATGGGCTTTACAGCAGCCAGAAATTTATTTATTCCAAAACAAGGGCAGAATATATTAACAGAAAATCTCATTAAAAACATAATAAACGGAGGACTTGTATGCGAACCGTAATCAATCATGCAACTATTCTTACCATGGATTCGGAGAAACACATTTATAAAGACGGATATGTGGTAATGGAAGGGAATACGATCCTGGAAACGGGAGAAGGAGAGGGGCCGAAGGATGCGGACTGTGTTGTAGATGGCAAAGGCGGAATCCTGATGCCTGGTATGGTCAATGTACACAGCCATATTTCCATGATTCCGTTTCGCTCCATGGGAGATGACTGTCCTGATCGTCTGAGGCGGTTTCTGTTTCCTCTGGAGCTGGAGGCCATGACTCCGGAGCTTATTTATTTAAGCGCCCGGTATGCAGTCTGCGAGCTTTTGCTGTCTGGTGTGACTACGGTATTGGACATGTATTATTTTGAAGATCAGGTTGCCCAGGCATGTGAAAAAATGGGAATCCGCGCGTGGGTGGGAGAGACCGTTATTAATATGGAAACCTGTGACAGCAAAGAGCCCTACGGAGGACTTGCCCTCTGTGAGGAGCTTTTGAAAAAATGGTCCGGCCACGACAGGATTCACCCGATGGCTGCTCCCCATGCTACCAATACCAATTCTCCGGAAATGCTGAAGGCAGCCTATGATCTGGCATGCCGCTATGAGGCTCCCTATACTCTCCATGTAAGTGAAATGGATTATGAAATGGAGCTTTTCCGGGAGCAGTATCAGAAGACACCGATTGAATTCCTGGCGGATTTGGGCGTCCTTGGCCCCAGAACCATAGCTGCCCACTGTATCCACGCAACCGATCATGACATTGCTCTGTTTGCAGAAACGGGAACAAAGGTGGCTCACTGTGTAGGCGCCAATACAAAAGGAGGAAAGGGTGTCTGCCCTGTTCTGGATATGAGAAACCAGGGCGTTTGTGTGGGCGTGGGAACAGATGGGCCGTCTTCTGGTAATACGCTGGATCTGTTTACCCAGTTTAAGATGATTGCTTCTGCTCAAAAAACAAAATACCACAGCCGCGGCGTTTTTCCGGCAGTGGATATTGTGGAGATGGGAACGATGGGCGGCGCCAGGGTTCTGGGGGCAGAGCAGGAAATTGGCTCTATTGAGCCGGGAAAGAAGGCGGATCTGGTTCTTTTGGAAACAGAGTCTGTTAACATGTTCCCCATATACAATGTATACTCTGCTATTGTATACTCTGCAAATGCGTCAAATGTAGACAGTGTATGGGTGGATGGAAAACGCCTGGTGAAAAATCACAGACTTCTTTGCGCGGATCTGGCAGCTGAGAGAAAGAAGCTGTCAGATGCTATGGGCGAATTTGCCAGCCGGGCAGAAAAATATCCGGATGTGCTTTGATTGTTTTTCAGTCTTTGACAAAAAACAGACAAAGGTACGATTTTTGTCAAAGCTATGCAGAATTGCGATAAAAATATGCACATAATTTGACGAATCGGGTTGACATTTGTTCTTTTCAATGTTATGTTAATATCGTTATTAGAGGAATTGATAAAGACTCGGCTATTTATTAGAGGGACTGATTAATGAGTGGGTATTCGACTTATAAATGCAAGTCCCTTTTTTCTGTCACAGTTTTTATGTTGCAGAAAGGAGTGTTTTTGCCGTAATATCGCCTCTTGCAACAGCAAAAGATTGAGAAAGAAAGGTTGGTAGAACCGTGCTTGAGAAAAAAACAAAGATTTACTGGCTGTTTATTCTTCCCGGCTGCCTGTTTCTGGCTGTATTTATGCTGATTCCGCTGTTTTCGTTGATTTTGACGACATTTTTTGATGAAGCGGGCGGGTTTAGCCTGAGAGGATATTTCAGTCTTCTGGAAAGCACCTACTTTAAACAGGTTTTCTGGAGAAGTATCCGTCTGAGTCTTATCAGTACAGTGGCATGTGCGCTTCTGGGATTCCCTACAGCGTATTATATTTCCAAATATTCCAAGAACAAGGGAATGCTGATGGCTCTGGCCGTATTCCCCATGTTTACCAGTCCGGTTATCCGTTCCTTCAGCTGGATGGTTATCCTTGGAAAGAAGGGCTTTGTCAATAATCTTCTGGTCAGCAGCGGAATTGTAGACAAGCCAATTAGTCTTCTGTACAACGAATTTTCTATGGTGGTAGGCTTTATTCAGCTGTTCCTGCCTCTGATGATTCTCTCACTGATTGGAATTATGGACAATATTTCCGAGGATCTGAATCTGGCAGCCGGAAGTCTTGGGGCATCCAGAGCCAGTACATTCCGCCATGTAATTCTTCCGTTAAGTATTCCCGGTCTGGTAACGGGAAGCGTTCTGGTATTTACCGGCTGTCTGACAGCCTACACCACCCCGCAGCTTCTGGGTGGAACCGACACTCGTGTGCTTGCTACCATGATTTATCAGCAGGCCATGTCTCTGGGTGACTGGACTCAGGCTTCCGTAGTGGCTGTAGTTATGATTGTGGTGACCATGCTGGTTTCCAGCGGCATCACAGCAATCAGTAAAAAACTGAACCCGACGGTCTGACCGTTGTAGAGAGGATAAAGGAGAAAAGTATGGCACTGTTGGAATTGCAGAATATTACTGCAGGTTATGACAAAAACGTGATTCTGAAGGATTTAAACTTTCAGGTAGAAAAAGGAGAGCTGGTTTCTTTACTTGGTTCCAGCGGATGCGGAAAAACCACTACTCTGCGTCTGATTGCAGGTTTTTCCACTCCCATGGAGGGAAAATTTATCTTTGACGACAAGGATTATACCCAGGTTCCTCTGAACAAGCGGAATTTTGGCTTTGTATTTCAGAGTTATGCCCTGTTCCCCCACATGACTGTTTTTGATAATGTGGCATTTGGATTGAAGATGCGCAATCTTCCGCAGGAGCAGATTCGTAAGGAAGTGCTGGAGATGCTGGAGACTGTGGATCTGAAAGGCTTTGAAAACAGGTTTCCCAAGGAAATGTCAGGCGGACAGAGACAGCGAGTGGCTCTGGCGAGAGCTCTGGTGATTAAGCCGGATCTGCTTCTTCTTGACGAGCCCCTGTCTAATCTGGATGCCAAGCTCCGTGTAAAAATGAGAGTCGAGATCCGCCGCCTGCAGCAGAAATTCGGATTTACGGCAATCTATGTAACCCATGATCAGGAAGAATGCTTTGCTATTTCTGACAAGGTTGCAATTATGAACCACGGCGTGATTGAACAGATGGATACCCCATCTGCTATTTACAATCATCCAAAGACAGAATTTATTGCCCGTTTCGTAGGCTTTGAAAATTTCCTGAACCTGAAAAAAGACGGAGAAAATTATCTGGCTGAGGACGGAACCCGGATTCAGGTTACGGAGAAAAAGGATGGAGAGCAGTTTAAGGCATGTATCCGTCCGGAGGACATTCAGATTGTCCCGGAAGGAGAGAGCGCGGTGAATCCCCTGTCCGGTGAAATTGTAGTAAGCACCTTCCTCGGCAAACGCCATCAGTACAATGTACGGACGGCTATCGGCGAGCTGGAGGTCAGCACAGATCAGGAATGCGTTTACGGCGTTGGAGATCAGGTTACCCTGTCTCTGACTCCCAATAAAATTATTTTACTGTAATGGCAAAGGAGAGATATTATGAAAAAGAAAGTATTGAGTGTTGTACTGGCTGCGTCTATGGCAGCTGCACTGGCAGGCTGCGGAGGAGCTCCGGAAGAGACAAAGGCTCCAGAAACCACAGCTGCTAAGACTGAGACTACGGCTGCTGCAGAAGGCGCTGAGAGCGAGGCTGCAGAGGGTGAGGCTGCAGAGGGTGAGGCTGCCGCTCTTGGCAATTTTGAAGGACAGGAGCTGAGTGTTTCTACCTTTTCCTTTAATGCAGAGCTGCTTCAGAAGAATGTTTACGATCCCTTTATGGAAGCAACCGGCTGCAAGCTGATTGTAGAAGGCGGAAAGAATGCAGAGCGTGTAACCAAGATCAAAGAAACTCCGGAAAACTATGATGTTGTGATTATCGGTGATGCTTTCGTGGCAGACCTGATTGATGCGGATCTTCTGGAAAAGGCTGATTACAGCACCTTAACCAACAGAGATGCTCTGTATGACAATGCAAAAGCACCTTTTGGCGAGGAGTACGGTCCTGCTTACACCTTTAACCGTCTTGGTATTGTGTATGACAAGGCTACCTGCCCCATTGAGATTACCTCCTGGGCAGATCTGTGGAATCCGGAACTGGAGGATTCTATTGCAATCCCGGATATTACTACTACCTCTGGCCCGCTGTTTTACTACGCTGTAGCAAAGATGGAGGGACTTACTCCCGGAACAGACGATGACGCAATCTTTGCAAAGATGGAAGAGTTAAAGCCGAATGTTATGAAGACCTACACCAGCGCAAATGATACCATCACGATGCTGAATCAGGGCGAGATTTCCGTTGCTGTTCTTCTGGACTTCTCCTACACTGCAGCAAAGGCTGCTTCTGAGGATTATGTCTGGGTAGATCCTTCTGAAGGAAACTACAGCGGATACAATACTCTGAATATTGTTAAGGGCTGTGAGAATAAGGATCTGGCTATGGCATTTATCGATTTCTACATTTCCAAGGAAGTTCAGCTGGCTGAAGCATTAGACGGCGTTGATTCTCCTGTCCGCATGGATGTAGAGCTGACAGAAGAGCAGGCTGCAAACTTTACCTATGGAAAAGAAATGATCGACGGTCTGCTGCTTCCTGACTGGTCTGTTATCAATGCCAACAAGGCTGACTGGACCGCCAGATGGAATGAGCTGTTCTCTGTACAGTAATCCGGCATTCCGAATCTGAACCAATAAAAGGAGTCATTCATGAAAAAGAGTAAATCACTGTTTCTTGTTACTGTGCTGGTATATATTTTCCTGATTGGGCCTCTTCTTGTCATTATGGCGGCCTCCTTCAGTGATACCACATACCTGAAATTCCCGGGCGAGGGCTTTACCCTCAAGTGGTATGCGCAGATTCTGAAGGTAAAAACCTTCGGAAGCGCAGCAAAATACAGTATCATTATTGCATTTGCCGCTACCTTCCTTGCTCTGATTCTGGGACTTCCTGCGGCCTATGCTTTGAACCGCTACCGCTTTAGGGGAAAAGAGTTTATCAAAGGACTTTTCCTTTCTCCGGTGCTGATTCCGGTGATTGTACTTGGTTTTGTTATGCTCCGCTATGTAACCAACCGGTTTAAGCTTCCGGCTCTGCCCAGCCTGCTGATTGGACATACGATTCTGTCCATTCCCTATGTTATGCGGGTGGTAACCTCCAGTCTGGCTAACTTTGATTTTTCCATGGAGGAGGCTGCAAGAATTCTGGGAGCGGGAAATGTTTATACCTTTTTCCATATTTTACTGCCGAATATCAAGTCCGGTATTGTATCCGCATGCATCATGGCGATCATTAACTCTTTCAACAACGTATCTCTGTCAGCCTTCCTGACAAGCGCTGGAGTTACAGTACTGCCGATTGAGATGATGGCTTATGTAGAGTACCATTTTGATCCGACGATTGCCGCTCTGGCAAGTCTTTTGATGGTAATTACTCTGGGGGTTATGCTGGTTATTGAGAAAACGCTTGGACTGAAGAGTGTTGTATAGGCTTGAAAAGGAGTTCCTGTGACGTGGTCATAGAAAAGAAAGGCCGCTGCTTTCGATTTCATTTGAGAGCAGCGGCTTTTTGTGTATAAAAGTTGTATCAGAGCTTATTCCTGAGTTTCCTTTTTGAGAAGAGGAGGAAGCAGCTCGGGGGGAAGAGAAGAGCCTGTGATTCCTACAACAGCAGCAGAAACACGGTTTGCGTAGGCCACAGCGTCAGCCAGAGGCATATCGTTTGTCAGGCAGGCAAGAATGGTTCCAATATGGGCATCTCCTGCGCCAATGGTATCCTTTACCTCAGTGACCGGTACAGATGGTACCAGATATCCCTCTTTTCCAGGCTCCAGACAGTAGGCGCCTTTGCTTCCAAGGGTCAGAATAACCGTATTATTTGTCACAGCCTGAAGAGCAGCGGCAGCTTCCTGGTAATCGCTGCAGCCGCTTAGGGCAGCCGCTTCGCCTTCATTCACATGGAGCATGGGATGAAGCGCCATCATGCGGTTTGTTTTGTCCGGTTCAATCAGTACGCCGCGGGGGCCAGGAGCATAGCACACAGAAAGCTGGGGATGACTCTCCAGATATTCAATCAGATTGATTCCGGTTGATTCTTCAATTTCCAGGCCGCATACATAGGTCAGTCCATAGGAGTCAGCCTGATAGGGCTCCATCCAGGATTTCTGGAAGGTATATTCTACTCCGTGGTAGGACATGAAGGTACGTTCTCCGGAAGCCTCTACCAGGCAGTAGCAGCATCCGTTTTCCTCTTCTGGAATATGGACAGAGACAGGAATTCCCTGAAGTCTCATCTGCTTTGCCACATAATCGCCGTAGGTTCCTCCGCCTACTGGGCTGATAAAGGTGTGGGGAGCGTGAAGCAGCCGCATCATATGGGAAACATTGTAGGCACAGCCGCCGAGAGCCATAGTCTGAGAGGTGGGGCGGATATTTTCCTCGGTTTTTGGAAGATGATCAATATGAAGGATGACATCCAGACAGGTGGAGCCAATAATTAAAGCTGGTTTCATAGCAGATAATAATCTCCTTATTTAATATTATTTTATCATTATACGATCTTTTCTTGGCTTGTTCAATTTCTTTTTGTGTTTTCCCAAGGAATATGGTAAAATTGACTGTAACTGTTCAGAGCGGCAGGAAAACCGGATAAGAAGATGATCCGTCCTGAACCGTTATCATTGACTTTATGGAAACTGACAGAACATGGGAGGAAATACGATGTACCAGAAGATAATCGAATATGCAGAAGCCCTGGATAAAATCAGCAGAGAGCGTCGGAGAGATTTTCACAGGTATCCGGAGACGGCCTGGCTTGAGATGCGAACATCGGCAGTAATTGCAAAGGTTTTAACGGAGCTGGGGTATGAGGTTCTCACAGGAAAGGATGTATGCCTGGAGTCCAGCCGATTGGGAGTTCCTTCTTCAGAGGAATTGAAGGAGCATGCAGAAAGAGCTCTTTTGCAGGGGGCTCCGGCAGAATATCTGACAGAGGAGATGAGAGCGGGCTTTACCGGTGTGATTGGAATTCTCCGGTGCGGAGAAGGGCCTGTGACAGCTCTCCGTTTTGACATTGATGCTCTTGGTCTGACAGAGGATGAAAATGTAAATCACAGACCCTTTGCAGAGGGATTTGCTTCCAGGAATCCGGGAATGATGCACGGCTGCGGTCATGATGGACATGCGGCGATCGGCCTGGGTGTAGCAGAGGTTCTGATGAAAATTAAGGACGGGCTTCACGGAACGGTAAAGCTGATTTTTCAGCCAGGAGAGGAGGGAGCAAAAGGAGCCTGTGCGATTGTGGCTCATGGACACCTGGATGATGTTGATTATTTTGCAGGAACTCATATTGCTCCTACAGGCGGACCGGATGACGGAGATGTAACACCCGGTACCTGGGGCTCTCTGGCTACAAGCAAATATGATGTGTATTTTGAGGGACAGGCTGCTCATGCAGGAGGATTTCCGGAAAACGGACACAGCGCCATTGTAGCAGCAGCCAATGCTGTATTGAATCTGACAGCAATTCCCCGCCATTCCGGCGGAATCACAAGAGTAAACGTAGGGATGATTCAGGGCGGAACCGGCAGAAATGTGATTCCTGACTCTGCCATGATTCAGATCGAGGTTCGTGGGGAAACGACAGAGATTAACGAATACATGGACGAGCAGGCAAGACGTATCTGTCAGGCTTCTGCAGACATGCTCGGTTGTACCTGCCGCATGGTATCTCAGGGCTCCTCTGAATCTCAGCACAGTGACGAGGATTTCCTTTATGACATTGGCAATATGGTCAGAGAGCATCTTCCCAGACTGAAGGTCAGCAGCTGTGAAAATGCTCAGAATTGGGGAAGTGAGGATATTTCTCTGATGATGAACCGGGTACAGGCACATGGAGGAAAGGCAACTTATATGCGTTCTATGACAGATATGGCATCTGCCCAGCATACAACTGCCTTTGATTTTGATGAGAAAGTGCTTGTAGATGCGATTGAAACCTTTTCTGTGATTGTTTATGATTTGATGAAAAAATAAAAAGAGAAGAGCCTGACTGGCCTGTAGATAAACCGGACAGACAAAAGGATAACCGGTCCGCGAATGAATCGGGGAACAAAAGAAGCCTGGGAGGTAAAAGTCCCAGGCTCTTTGTATGTCTTTCTTACTGTGCTGTAACTTCAACAGCAGGAATCTCTTTTGCACTGATGGTACCGGTGTAAGTAATCTTGAGTGTCTGATCCTCCTCATATTCGGTAAAGTCAATACTGTCAGAGACAAAGGTAAAGAAATCACCGTCTGCTGATTCCAGAACAATTCCGGCGCCGTCTTCGTTAACCTGTGCAACCGTTCCGATAAAGGCGTTGATCTCAGACTCTGGAGTATCATAAGAGTCTTCCATAACAACCTTGAGAGCCATGGGGGCATCATCTAAAGCGCCAAGATAGGTAACAGTCGCATTCTTGTTGACTTCAATGCCGTTTTTACCAACCACATAGGCATTGGCAGTTTCCAGGGTGTACTGCTCGCCGTCTACTTCCAGAGTCAGGGTGCCTTCCGATGCATCGACAACCTTGCCTTCCGCAGAAGGATCGGTATTCTGCCCGATGACAGACTCCATAACATCAAAGATCATAACCGGAACCGGATCCTCCGTGCTTCCAGCCGGGAAGGTAATATCAACCCAGTCGCCTTCAGAAAGAGGGAACTCCTTATTGACCTCAGCATTGGAAATATCATAATTCTTTTCTGTTTCATCACTGTCATTTTTTACAGTAATGGTATTGCCGTCAATTTTTGTGATCAGTCCGCTGACATAATCTTCCTCCACTTCTTCCTCTGTTTCTGTTTCAGCTTCTGTGGTGGCTTCTGTTACTGCCTCAGATGAAATCTCAGCGGTAGTAGGCGCTGTTTCCTCCTTTTTGGAACAGGCTGCCGCACTGATGGAAAGGGCTGCAATAGTAACCAGTAATAATGTTTTCTTCATAATTGAATCACTCCTCTTTTTGTCTCCAAAGCAGCTTGTTCCTGGAAAAGGAGCTTCTTTGGATGATTTTGATTAATAACAGAAGTGTACTACAAAGCTTTGGAAAATACCATTGATTTTTTATTAAATTTTTGAACTATTTTTTCGTAAAAAACAAAAATTTTTCTAAAATTTCGGAACAGAATAGAAAACTGACATTTGACGGAGCCGCTGAATGGTATTACAATATACATATTTCGGCAGAACAGCAGAGGAGAGGGGAAGTAAGAGGTTATGGATTTTAAAGGTTTGTTTGAAATGCAGGGAATGCTTTTTTCTATTATGATACTGGGGCTTTTTCTCCGGAAAAAGAAAATTGTGGGAGCAGAGGGAAAAAAACTTCTGACAGATCTGGTTATTGATGTAACGCTTCCTGCCAGTATACTGAAATCCTTCCAGATTGAATTTAACGGAGAGATTCTGAAAAGCTGCATGGTGATTGGAGCGGCAGCTCTGATTATTCAGGTGGGAAGCTATATGCTGGGGATGGTTCTCTATCCTGGATTTGGCGATGAACGAAAACGGGTTCTTCAGTATGCAACAATTTGCTCCAATGCAGGCGTTCTTGGCAATCCGATTGCTGAAGGGATTTTCGGTGGTCTGGGACTTTTATATGCTTCTATTTATGTGATCCCGCAGCGAATTTTCATGTGGTCTGTCGGTCTTACTTATTTTACAGAGGCGCCGGATAAGAAGACTCTGATAAAAAAAGTAGCAACCCATCCCTGTATTGTAGCAGTGGTTATTGGATTTCTTTTGATGATTTTTCAGATTCCGCTTCCCGGATTTGTGAATCTGACGATCAAGCAGGTGGCAGGAGCCAATACCTTTCTGGCTATGATGCTGGTGGGAACCATTCTGGCAGAGGTGCCTCTTTCCTCGCTGGCAGATGGAGCAACACTGTATTATTCTTTTGTGCGTCTTGTGTTTGTACCGTTTCTTGTATTTTGCGGCTGCCGGATCTGGGGAATTGACGGACTTGTGACAGGGGTATCGGTAGTTCTTTCCGGAATGCCGGCTGCCAGTGTTACTGCTGTTATGGCTTCAAAGTATCACAAGGATGAGGTTTTTGCTGTGAGATGTGTGGTTCTTTCCACTCTGCTTTCTATGCTGACTGTGCCATGCTGGTGTATGATTTTAAATTTTTGAGAGACATGCTTTCATTTTGTAATAGAAAATTCATAATTTTTCATATTTTTTTCACATACCTGCCTCGTCAAGCCCGGTGATTTATGGTATACTGTAACGGAATTTAGGTAAAGTACAGCCATGCAAAGATTCGGACAGGAAGATGCATGGCTGAACTATTATGAATTTAAAGAAGGAGCCCCCAATATGGCAGAGGAAAAGAACTATATTGATATCTTAAACAAAGCAAGACGAAGAAGAAAACGGGATCAATATAAAAAATATGTGATGTTTGGCGTGGCCGCTGTGGTTGCGGCAGCGGGAATTGCCGTTGTTGTCGGACATTTCAGAGGAGATCCTGCAGGAAGCGGAGAGAAGCCGGCGGCTGTCCGAGCAGAAGGAGCAGATGGAAATACGCAGGAAAGTGAAGCTGTAATTTCCTCAGAGGAGCTGGAAGCTCAAAAGGAAGCCCAGGAAAAACAGGCAGTTGTAGACTCCTATACGAATCTTGGAATGGTACAGCTTCAGGACGGAGGTTATTTAAACATCAGAGAAACTCCGACAGATGAAAGCATGGCAAATATTATTGGCAAGATACCGGATAAGGGCGCCTGCGAGGTGCTGGGAGAAGAGGAGAATGGCTGGTATCATATTCAGACTGGCGGTGTAGACGGCTACATCAGCAGCCAGTATGTGCTGACTGGAGAGGAAGCCCGTCAGAAGGCATTGGAATATGCAGCAAAGATGGCCGTGGTGACCATGGGGGAGGAAAATGAGACACTCCGGATTCGACAGACTCCGGATGCTTCCTCTCTGGATAATGTAGTAGGACAGGCTGCAAACGGATCCCGCTATCCGGTTTTAGGAGAGCAGGACGGCTGGGTGCAGATTCGGGAAGGATATATTTCCAGTGAGTTTGTCACCATAGAAATGGGACTTTCCGAAGGAGAAAAGCTGGATTTAAAGACAATGGCCTTAAATCAATACGACAATCTCCTGATTTCCCGGGTAGACAACTACCTGAATATTCGAAGTGAGCCAAAGGTTGATGCCTATGATGAAAATGTAATCGGAAAGCTGCCCAGTGACGCGGCAGGAGAAATTCTGGAAACCCTGGATGGCTGGTATAAGATCAAATCCGGTCCTATCACCGGTTATGTCAGCGCGGATCATGTGGCAACAGGCCCTGAGGCAAGGGATCTGGCTTTGCGCACGGCACAGCTGACAGCGATTGTGAATACGGATATGCTCAATGTCCGCACGGAGCCCAGTACGGAGTCCAGCATCTGGACGCAGATTTCCAAGGAAGAGCGGTATCATGTACTGGATCAGCTGGATGGCTGGGTGCAGATTGAACTGGATGCAGGAGACGGCGAGGGAGAAGAGGTGGACAAGGCTTATATATCCACCCGGGACAACAATGTCGAGGTACGGTATGCTCTTCCGGAAGCAATCAAATTCTCTCCTTTAGAGGAACGGGCCAATCAGCAGGCATCTCTGCGGAGCAAGGTGGTAAACTATGGCTTGAAGTTTGTAGGCGGAAGATATGTATGGGGTGGAACCAATCCCAATACAGGCGCCGACTGTTCTGGCTTTGTACAGTACGTGATGCGCAATGCAGCCGGTGTAAGTCTGCCCCGTACCTCCAGAGAACAGGCAAAAGTAGGAAGGTCTATCAAATCCAGCGAGATGCTGCCAGGAGATCTGATTTTCTATGCCAACAGCGGCGGCACAGTCAATCACGTTGCCATGTATATTGGAAACGGTCAGATTGTTCATGCAGCCAGCAGAAAGAGCGGAATCAAGATTTCTACCTGGAATTACCGGAGTCCAAAGACAATCCGGCGCGTTTTAAACTGAGTAACGAATAAATAATTTTTAAATAGTAACAAAAAGGAGCTGCGCTCTGGCAGAGGATGAAAGAAAACCTCTGCCGGAGCACAGCTCCTTTGCTTTTGATATCATGCCTGTGGAAGAAGCGTGATCCGTCGCAGGCGGGGAAGCTATCTGAGCGTTTTTTATCAGTGAAGAAATGGTTTTTTCAGACCGGAAAGGATTTCGATAAAATCTCTCATATATTTCGTCAGATACAGCTCTTTCCTGTGGCAGACATAGAAGCTGCGCCGCTGTTCGATTCCCTTAATGGGGTAAACACAGCAGCCAGGATACAGCTCCGGCGTCATTTCTATATAGTTGATGGGACAAATCATAACGGCATCACAGGCAATGGCTGTGCGTTTTCCAACCTCAATGCTGGATGTTTCCATCAAAATTTCCGGTTGAATATCATAGGTGACAAAAAGTCGATCCTGAGTATCCCGGACACTGTGTCCAACCTTGCTGCTGATGAATTTTTCGTTTTTTGCTTCTGTAATGGAGATGGAAGTTCCGGATGGAATCCGTTTCGCAAGCTGAGAGTTGCGGCTGGTCAGAAGAACCAGCTCTTCCTCTTCAATCAGAATATAGTTCAGTTCCTCATGCTTGGGATAGGTGGTCAAGCAGGCCAGATCCACAGTGCCGTCCAGGACGGCTGCCTCTGTAGTGGCAGATCCGCTTTCCCGCACATCCAGCTTTACATGAGGATATCTGGCATGAAAACGGGGCAGTACATAAGGCATGACCTGCATAGCCCGCTGTACCGGAATTCCCAGCTTGATGGTGCCATGTTCTTCGTGGTTGATCTCGTCGATTTCTTTGATCAGATTGGCATTGATGGTGAGAATTTTTTTGGCTGCTTCTATGTATTTTTCTCCGGCATAGGTCAGGGTAATGGGATCTGTTGTGCGGTTAAAAATAGGTGTTCCAAGAGTGTTTTCCACCAGCTTGATCATCTGACTTAAGGATGGCTGGGAAATATAAAGCTTTTTTGCAGCAGCGGTAATGCTCCCTTCCTTCAGAACCGTGAGCATATATTGCGCATGTTTAATATTCATTGAAAATCCCTCACATAATAAAAAATTATAGATGGCATAAACAGAATCGTATTAGCTATGTGAATAAACGTATGATACCATAAAAATAGTATGAATTCAATGCGAAAAACAGGGAATCGTTTGTTTGCTAGTAACAGTTAGGCCGTACATCTTCTTGCCCGCTTACAGTGGACAAGAAGATGTAAATATCTGTCCTATGAAGATTCAGATAGGAAAACGATTCTTGATGTAGTGAGGAAAATAAAGCCTTATCGGTTTGAAGAAAGTGAAGAAATAAGTGGAAAATAACAAAAAAATCAGAAAGACATAATAAAATAATTATAATCAGCATAATAATATATGTATTTGCACAATTGTATTTGAAATGATACACTGAATTCAGTTGAAATGACGGAGATCATTCTTCTCCGCTGATTCAGGCATAACTTGTCTTTGGACAAAAGGAGGAAGAAAATGGAAGTTAAGAAAGCTGCTATGGCAGGCACGCTGGAGTCCAGTGATGCTCAGGTAACCGTAGAACCGGGTAATGGCATTGAGCTTTCCATCGAAAGCAGTGTGATTCACCAGTTCGGAAAGCAGATTAAAGCAACAATTCTGGAGACGCTGGATCGTCTGGATGTAAAAAATGCAAAAGTAACTGTGGTAGATAAGGGTGCTCTTGACTGTACCTTAAAAGCGCGTGTGGAATGCGCGGTATACCGTTCCAATGATATTACTGAAAATCTTCCGTGGGGAGGTGTAATCAGATGAGTCATCCCAATAAAAAAAGATTAAGACGTTCCATGATGTTTTTAAACTGTCAGAAGCCAGGTCTGATTAAAGACCCGTATATCTATCGTCCAGATTCCATTATGCTGGATCTGGAGGATGCAGTAGCAGAAAATCAGAAGGACGCTGCCCGCTATTCTCTGTATCACGCTTTGCAGGAAATTGATTACAGAGGAGTAGAACGTGTTGTCCGTATCAATGGTTTGGACACGCCTCACTGGAAAGAAGATATTCGTGTCTGCGTAGCAGGAGGAGCCGATGTTATTCGTATTGCAAAGACAGAGTCTGGTCAGGATGTGCGTACAGTAGAAGAGCATGTGCTGGCTGCAGAGAAGGAATTCGGCAGACCGGAAGGTTCTACCCTGCTGATGGCAGCTCTGGAATCCTGCCGCGGAGTTCTGAATGCCCTGGAGGTATGTGAGTCCTCCGATCGTCTGATTGGCATTGCTCTTTCCGGAGGAGATTACACCAAGGATCTGCAGACTGTGATTACTGGAACAGGAGTAGAGCTGCAGGGAGCAAGACAGCATATGATTATGGCAGCAAGAGCAGCCGGAGTACAGTGCTGGGATACTGTATTTACCAACCTGGATGCAATGGACGTCTTTGAGGAAGAAGTAAAAATGATTAAAATGATGGGCTTTGACGGAAAATCTCTGGTAAATCCCCGTCAGATTGATATTGTACATAAGGTATTTACTCCAACTCAGAAGGAAATCATTTTTGCGGAAAAGGTAGTAAAGGAAATCGAAGAAAAGAAAGCCCAGGGTATCGGCGTATTTACCGTAGACGGCAAGATGATTGACATTGCTTTCTATGACGGAGCAAAGAGAACCATTGCTTTGGCAAAAGCATCAGGCGTATATGAGGGGGATCTGTAAAATGATAAATGCAGTAGGTAGAGAAATCCCGGAAGAGGTCTTAAAGGCCACCGGAAAGGATATTTTTAAAGGCGCATACGTCAATGCAGGTGTTGAGTATCAGAAGGGCGCCCCGAAGGTAAGAGCTAACGGAGATCCCACCAGGGACAAGCAGGTTGCTTCTATTGCCGAGGTCTTGAAGCTGTGCGGAATCCGGGACGGCATGACCCTGGGCTTCCACCATCACTTCCGCGAGGGTGACTATGTGGTTACTATGGTAATGGAAGAAATTCACAAAATGGGAATTAAAGGACTGACCATCTGTGCCAGCTCTCTGGGAAAGGCCCACGATGCTCTGCTGCCCATGATTGAGGACGGTACTATTGTAGGAATTCAGTCTTCCGGTGTTCGCGGCAAAATCGGTGAAGCAATTTCTACTGGAAAGCTCCGCGATATTGCTATTATGCGTTCACACGGCGGCCGCGTCCGCGCTATTGAATCAGGCGAGGTACATCTTGATATTTCCTTCATTGGAGCGCCCACCTGTGACAAATGCGGCAATATGAGAGCCAACGGAGGTAAAAGCGACTGCGGCGTTCTTTCCTATGCAATGGTAGATGCCCAGTATGCAGATAAGGTTGTAGCAATTACAGACTGTCTGGTTCCCTTCCCGAATATTCCGGCCAGCATTTCCATGATTGATGTGGATTATGTGGTTGTTGTAGATGAAATTGGAAATCCGGCCAAGATTGCTTCTGGAGCAGCAAAGCCCACTACAGACTTACGGAAGCTGAAAATGGCAGATTACTGCACACAGGTTGTAGTGAATACTCCGTATTTTAAGGATGGTTTTTCCTATCAGACCGGTGTTGGCGGAGCTTCGATCGCATCTACCATTTCTCTTGGAAAAATTATGGAGGAGCGGGGCATTACTATGGGCCTGGCGCTTGGCGGAATTACAACTCCTATCTGCAATCTGCTGGAAAAGGGATTGATCCGCAAGGTAGTTGATACCCAGGATTTTGACCTTGGAGCGATTGAATCTATTAAAAAGAATCCGAACCATATTGAGATTTCCGGTTCTGAATATGCCAACCCCTTTAATAAGGGCGCATATGTAAATCAGCTGGATTTTGTAATTCTGGCCTCTCTTGAGGTAGATGTAAACTTTAACTGCAACGTAGTAGTAGGTTCAGACGGTATGATTACCGGCGCGCAGGGAGGACATCCGGATACGGCAGCAGGTGCAAAATGCACCATTGTCATTGCACCGCTTCTGCAGGGAAGAATTCCGGCTATCTGTACCAATGTAACAACGGTAACCACACCAGGTGAGACCGTTGATGTGGTAGTTACTGATTACGGTGTAGCCATTAACCCAAGAAGACAGGATTTAATTGACTGTCTGAAGGATACCAACCTGCCCTTAAAGACCATTGAAGAGCTGCGGGATATTGCGTATTCGATTGTGGGAGAGCCGGATCCGGTTCAGTTTGGCGACAGAGTTGTTGGTGTTATTGAAGCCCGTGACGGAAGCATTATTGATGTTGTACGGGAAATTAAGGAATATGAATTTGAAGATTAAGCTTTAAATTCACAGGCGAAATGTAACAGTTCAGGATGGGGCAAGCTTGACACGGCTTTTTTGCCAGCTTTCCCGCCTTCCTGAATCAATTACGGTAAAATAATTATCCCGGTGGATGGGGACCGCCGGGTGATTATACAGCAGACTCTGCTTGCAGAGCGAAGACAAACCAATATATGGAGGTATTATATTTATGGCTGAAAACAAAGGATTTAGTCTGAAAACATTTGGAATGCCCTGGTGGCTGGCTGGAGCAATTGCAGTAATTGTTATTGCAGCAGCAGCAACAGGAGCACTTTCCGCAGATTTGGCAGGCTGTTTTGCACTGATGCTTGCCATTGGTCTCATTTGTAACGAAATTGGTGAGCGAATTCCGTTCTGGAACAGCTACATTGGAGGCGGTCTTGTTCTGACCTTCCTGGTATCTGCTTTTCTGTTTACCTATAAACTGATTCCGCAGAAATACGCAGATGGAATGATTATGATTATGGATGATGCAGATTTCCTTTCTTTCTTTATCATCTTCCTGATCACCGGTTCCATTCTGGCTCTGGACAGAAAGCTTCTGGTTCGTTCCTTTGCAGGTTATATTCCGGCTATTTTCGGAGGACTCTTAGGCGCAGGTATTCTGGGTATTGCAGCAGGTCTGCTGTTTGGTATCAGTCCGGTTGACATTCTGCTGAAATATGTATGTCCGATTATGGGCGGCGGAAACGGCGCAGGCGCAGTTCCCTTAAGCCAGATTTATGAGACAGTTACCGGGGATGCAGCCGCTAACTACTATTCCTTTGCAATTACCATTTTAACCATTGCCAATATTTTTGCAATTCTGACTGCAGCAATCCTGAAAAAGATTGGTGAGAAGAAAACAAGCTGGACTGGTGACGGAACACAGCTGATCCGCAAGGGCGGAGATTTTGCTACGGAAGATAAAAAAGTAAAGGTAAGCATGAAAGACCTGGGCGGCGCATTCTTCCTGGCTATCGGTTTTTATGCTCTGGGACGCCTTTTTGCCAAGGCTCTGCTTCCTACTATTTTTGGCGTTGCAATCCACCAGTTTGCATATATGATCATTTTTGTTGCACTGGTAGCTGCATTAGGCATTGTACCCGAGAACATCCGTGCAGCAGCAAAAAAACTTCAGTCCTTCTTTACTGCAAACCTGATTCTGATTATTATGGTAGGCGTAGGCGTTGACACCAACATCATTGAGCTGGCTAAGGCAATTACCCCGGGTAACGTCGTGATTGCACTTGCGATTGTAATTGGAGCAATTATCGGTTCCGCTCTTGTGGGATACCTGGTTGGCTTCTTCCCCATCGACTCTGCAATTACTGCTGGTTTGTGTATGGCAAACCGCGGCGGTTCCGGAGACCTGGCAGTACTTGGTGCCTGTGATCGTATGGGTCTGATTGCATATGCACAGCTGTCTTCCCGTTTAGGCGGAGGTATCGTACTGATTATTGCAAGTATTCTGTTTGGCGCTTTCCTGAAATAATGAACTAGGAAGCAATAACAAAACAAATATTACGCAGCAGGGGCTGTATACGCAAAAAGCGTGTACAGCTCCATTTGTTTGCGGCTGATGCATTTTCAAGACAGAAGGAACACTTACAAAAGGCGTTTTTTGTCGAACGATTTCCCTTGCATATTTTTCCTGCTCAGGCTATAGTAATAGTATCTTCATGAATCTGAGATTTTCGTACACTTCGTGTTTTTTCCAGTAAAAATATTCCTATGATTCCATAATAAGTAACAAGTGCTGCAAAGCTGCACAGCAGAATGTAGGTAAGGAGGGTTTTATTGTTCAGCAGAGTATACAGCGGCGGTCTGTCCGGAATGGAGGGCTATGTCGTGCAGGTGGAGGCAGATGTCAGTCCAGGGCTGCCTTCTTTTCACATGGTAGGATATCTGGCTTCTGAGGTAAAGGAGGCAGAAGAGAGGGTCAGAACCGGGATTCGCAATTCCGGATTTCGTCTTCCCTCTATGCGAGTAACTGTGAATCTTTCACCAGCCAATGTGCGAAAGGATGGAACTGGCTGCGATTTGCCGGTTGCAGTTGCAGTTCTGGCCTCTTATGGAGTGGTGGAGCCAACGCTTTTGAAAGACTCGGCATTCCTGGGTGAACTGGGCCTTGATGGAAGAATCAAGCCAGTGAGAGGCGTGCTGTCTATGGTTTTGGCTATGCGTCAGGCTGGTATGCGCAGATGCTTTCTGGCAGAGGAAAATATTTCAGAAGGATTGGCAGTAGAACAGATAGAAATTATAAAAGTAAGCAGTATCGGCAGCCTGGTGGAGCTTCTGAATTGCCCGGAGCAGATAAAAACATCCATCCGCGGAACAGAAGCGATTGAGGAGAGTGTCTATGCTGTGGATTTTTCAGAGGTCAATGGGCAGAAGCTGGTGAGACGGGCAACGGAGGTGGCAGTGGCTGGATTTCACAATATTTTGTATATTGGTCCTCCAGGAAGCGGAAAAAGCATGATTGCCCGAAGAATTCCGACGATTATGCCAGAACTTACACAGGCAGAGCAGCTGGAGGTATCTCAGGTATATAGTATCTGCGGGCTGCTTCCTCAGGGAAGAGCGCTGATGCGGGAGCGGCCGTTTCGTGCTCCCCACCATACGATCAGCGCACAGGCTCTGACAGGCGGCGGGATGATTCCACGTCCAGGTGAGATTTCCCTGGCTTCCCGAGGCGTCTTGTTTCTTGATGAGCTTCCAGAATTTGAAAAAAGGACACTGGAAATTCTTCGCCAGCCTATGGAGGACAGGAAGGTTACGGTAGCCAGAGTACAGGGAACCTATGAATTTCCGGCGCATTTTATGCTGGCAGCTGCGCTGAATCCATGCCCTTGCGGCTATTATCCGGATCGGCAGAGGTGTACCTGCTCAGAGCTTCAGGTGAGAAAATATCTTGGAAAAATATCACGGCCTCTTTTAGACAGGATTGATCTGTGTGTAGAGGCGGCGCCAGTTTCCTATCAGGAAATCCGCCAGCAGGAAATCAACGAATCCTCGGCCGCTATCCGAGAGAGGGTGGAAAACGCAAGAGGGATTCAGGAAAAACGGTTTGCAGGAATGGGAATTATTTTTAACAGCGAGATGGGGAATCGGGAAATCCGTCACTTCTGCCGTCTGGGAGATCAGGAAGAAGCATTTTTGCAGATGGTCTTTCAACGACTTGGCCTGAGTGCCAGAGGCTGCCAGAAGCTGCTTCGGGTAGCCCGTACTATTGCGGATCTGGATGGTCAGGAACAGATTCAGAAACATCATCTTATTGAGGCAGTCGGATATCGGGATCTGGAAGAACGGTATTGGGGGCGGGAAGAATCGTGATGAAAGAAAGAAACGCGGAAGAAAAACGGGCTTTATATTGGCTGTGCTGCTGTCCCTGTCTGGGCGCTGTCTCGATTCGAAAGCTGGGAAGTTATTTTGGCAGTTATCAGGAACTTATTAATATAGAAGAAACAGCGTTGGAGAAGATGCAGATTCTGACTCCTGCCCAGAAAAAGGGGATTTTGCAGTGGAAAAAAGAGTTTTCCAGATGCAGCAGTGCATATGATCGGATGGGAGGTAAACGAATCCGGTTTGTGACTCCCCTGGATTTGGAATACCCTCAGCGGCTTTTGGAAATCAGCGATTATCCGATGGGGCTTTTTCTGTATGGAGCACTGCCGTCAGATGATAAGCCTTCTGTGGCTGTTGTAGGGGCCAGAGGCTGTTCTTCTTATGGAGAGCAGATTGCGGAAGCCTTTTCCAAAGCCCTGGCTGCAGAAGGTGTTCAGATTATCAGCGGTCTGGCTGCAGGAATTGACGGAGCAGCTCACAAAGGCGCTCTGAAGGCAGGGCAGCCGACCTTTGGAGTACTGGGATGCGGAATCAATCAGTGCTATCCGCCAGAGCACTACAGACTTTTTGAAAGAATGAAAGAACAGGGAGGAGTCCTTTCTGAGTTTCCTATAGGGGAGCCGCCGCGTCCCAGAAATTTTCCCATGAGAAACAGGCTGATCAGCGGTCTGGCTGATGCGGTATTAGTAGTGGAGGCCAGGGAAAAAAGCGGTTCTCTTATTACTGCAGAGCTGGGACTGAACCAGGGAAGGGAGATATTTGCTGTTCCAGGGCGGGTGACGGATCCGCTGAGTAAAGGATGCAATCAGCTGATTCAGCAAGGGGCTCATATGGCAATATTGCCCAATGATATTTTGGAGTATTTAGGATTAAAATACAAAAAAACATTAATTATGTATGAAAAAGATGTAAATGGACTTGCCAAGAAAGAAAAAATGGTGTATAGTTGCTTGGATTTCAAACCGAAGCACATAGATGAGATCCTGTCTGAAGCAGGACTTCCTCTCAGCGAATGTATGGCTGCTTTAATGGAGCTTGAACTGGGCGGTTATGCCTATCGGTCTACAAATCACTATTATGGAAAACAATTATAATGTTTGTAACAGTTCAGCCTTGCGGGGATTCAGTCAGGAAAACTCGTTGAAAGTATGCTTTCATAAGAGTTTTGATGCTTGAATCCACATAAGGCGGACGCCTTGTATCTTCTTGTTCGCTGTAAGCGGGCAAGAAGATACAAGGCTGAACTGTTACTAATGTTTCACATTTAGGAGTGGCTATGGCAAACAATTTAGTTATTGTGGAATCACCTGCAAAAGTAAAGACAATTCGTAAGTTTCTTGGGTCTACTTATGTGGTAGATGCTTCAAATGGTCATGTTCGGGATCTTCCCAAAAGCACCATGGGCATTGATGCGGAAAATGATTACGAACCCAAATATATAACAATCCGTGGCAAAGGAGATATTCTTGCAAAGCTTCGCAAAGAAGTAAAGAAGGCTGATAAAATCTATCTGGCAACGGACCCTGACCGGGAAGGAGAGGCAATTTCCTGGCATTTAACAAAAGCTCTGAAGCTGGATGAGGCCAAGGATAAAAAGGTTTACCGAATCAGCTTTAATGAGATTACAAAAAATGCAGTGAAAGCATCTTTGAAGAATCCAAGAGAGCTGGATATGAATTTGGTTGATGCTCAGCAGACACGTAGAATTTTGGACCGGATGGTAGGATACAGCATTAGCCCGCTTTTGTGGGCTAAAGTAAAGAGAGGGTTAAGCGCCGGCCGTGTTCAGTCTGTGGCTCTGCGCATGATTTGCGATCGTGAGGATGAAATCAGTGCTTTTATCCCGGAGGAATACTGGAATCTGGAAGCACAGCTTCTCCAGAAGGGCGGAAAAAAAGCACTTCACGCAAAGTTCTACGGAACCAGAACAGAAAAAGCAGCGATTCACAGCAGACAGGAGCTGGACGAGATTTTAAAGGGCCTGGAAAGCTGTCAGTATCTGGTAGAAGATGTGAAAAACGGCCAGAGAACAAAGAAGCCGCCGATTCCCTTTACTACCAGTACCCTACAGCAGGAAGCATCAAAGGTTTTGAATTTTTCTACTCAGAAAACCATGCGTCTGGCTCAGCAGCTTTATGAAGGTGTAGATGTCAAGGGTCATGGAACCATTGGTCTGATTACGTATCTGCGTACAGACTCTACCAGAATTGCGGAAGAAGCGGATCTGGCAGCCAGACAGTATATTGAAGAACAGTATGGTCAGCAGTATGTACTGCAGACAGAGCAGTCCAGAAAAAACAGCGGCAAGATCCAGGATGCTCATGAGGCAATCCGTCCGACTGATATTTCTCTGACACCAACCCTGGTAAAAGAATCTCTGCAGAGGGATCAGTTCCGTCTTTACCAGCTGATCTGGAAACGGTTTACAGCCAGCAGAATGCAGCCTGCTGTTTATGATACCACCTCTGTAAAGGTAGGAGCAGGAGATTATCTGTTTACTCTTTCTGCTTCACGGCTGTCCTTTGACGGCTTTATGTCCGTTTACGTTCAGGATGATGAAAAAGAGGAGAGCAATATGCTGCTTGGCAAGCTGGAGCAGGGAGATGTCCTGGAGCTTCAGGAACTGGAACCCAGCCAGCATTTCACCCAGCCGCCAGCCCATTATACAGAAGCATCTCTTGTAAAGGCTCTGGAGGAGCAGGGAATCGGTCGACCCAGTACCTATGCGCCGACAATTACAACCATTCTGGCAAGACGTTATGTAACAAAGGAAAATAAAAATATTTATGTAACGGAACTGGGAGAGGCAGTCAACGGCATCATGAAGCATTGCTTCCCGAGTATTGTAGATATCAGCTTTACGGCTAATATGGAGCTTTTGCTGGATAAGGTAGCTGATGGAACGGTAAAATGGAAGACCATTGTCCGCAATTTCTATCCGGATCTGGATGAGGCGGTAAAAACTGCGGAAAAGACGCTGGAATCCATTAAAATTGCCGATGAGGTAACAGATGTTATCTGTGATGTCTGTGGACGGAATATGGTTGTAAAATATGGCCCCCATGGAAAATTCCTGGCCTGCCCTGGATTCCCGGACTGCAAGAACACAAAGCCTTATCTGGAGAAAATTGGTGTATCCTGTCCCAAATGCGGAAAAGATATCGTAATTAAAAAGACAAAAAAGGGCCGCCGATATTATGGCTGCGAAAACAACCCTGACTGTGATTTTATGTCCTGGCAGAAGCCGTCATCTGAAAAATGTCCTAAGTGTGGAAGCTATATGGTAGAAAAGGGAAATCGCCTTCTCTGTTCCGATGAGCAGTGCGGATATAGTATGAATTTAAAAGATAAATAATCTAATAATTAAAATAGTCAAAATAAATCGAAAAACTATTGTTATTATTGGCGAATCGTGTTAATATTTACTTAGTGTAGTACGATTGAACGAAGGCAGTCAAATAATTGAGGAGGTTTTTCGATATGAGTGTACAGCTTTTGGACAAAACTAGAAAAATAAACAAATTATTACACAATAATAATTCACACAAAGTTGTATTCAATGACATTTGTAAAGTGCTGAGCGATATTCTCTGTTCGAATATTCTGGTAATCAGCCGAAAAGGAAAGGTTCTTGGCGTAGGCCTGTGTCCCGGAGTGGATGAGATTGAAGAGCTGGTAGAGGATCAGGTAGGCGGATTTGTAGATCCAATGTTTAACGAACGTCTTTTAAGCATTCTTTCTACAAAGGAAAACGTCAACCTGGCGACTCTGGGCTTTGCAGAGGAATATGTGAAAAAATATCAGGCAATTATCACTCCGATTGATATTGCAGGAGAGCGGCTTGGCACCTTGTTTATTTATAAGTGTGACGAGCAGTATGATATTGATGATATTATTTTGAGTGAGTACGGAACTACTGTTGTTGGACTGGAAATGATGCGTTCCGTCAATGAAGAAAATGCCGAAGAGATTCGAAAGGTTCAGATTGTCAAGTCCGCAATCAGCACCCTGTCTTTCTCTGAGCTGGAAGCTATTACTCATATTTTTGAGGAGTTAGACGGCAATGAGGGCATTCTTGTCGCTTCTAAGATTGCAGACCGGGTGGGAATTACCCGTTCTGTTATTGTAAACGCCCTTAGAAAATTTGAAAGTGCCGGCGTGATTGAATCACGTTCCTCCGGCATGAAGGGAACCTATATTAAGGTACTAAATGATGTAGTATTCGATGAACTGAAAAATATCAAGGCAGATAAATAATGCTTAAACTCTGCGCCCGGGATCAGAATGTCTCCATTCGCTTTCTGATTTCGGGCGCAGTTTTTATAAGATCTCAACGCTCTTTCCTGTCTGAAGCTTTACATAGCTGAAAGGACGCGGAAATCTAGAAAAATTCAAAATCCCCTCTTGTCAAACCATGGAAGATATGGTAGGATAAAAAGGCTGATAAAAATCACGTCTGCTGATTCTGACGGCGGTGCCTGAATCCAGGTCCCGAAGGAAGCACAAGAGGCAGGCGGAAGTAAAAACCAATTGGAGGTAAGAAACATGAGCGTTATTTCTATGAAGCAGCTGTTAGAAGCAGGTGTTCATTTCGGACACCAGACCAGAAGATGGAACCCCAAGATGGCTCCGTACATCTACACCGAGAGAAACGGCATCTACATCATTGACCTGCAGAAATCTGTTGGCAAGGTAGATGAGGCTTACAATGCAGTATCCGAGATCGCTGCCAACGGCGGCACCATCCTGTTTGTAGGTACCAAGAAGCAGGCTCAGGATGCTATTAAGACTGAGGCAGAGCGTTGCGGTATGTACTATGTAAACGAGAGATGGCTGGGCGGTATGCTGACCAACTTCAAGACCATTCAGAGCCGTATCAACAGACTGAAAGAGATCGAGGCTATGTCCGAGGACGGAACCTTTGACGTACTGCCGAAAAAGGAAGTTATCGCACTGAAGAAAGAGTGGGAGAAGCTGGAGAAGAACCTGGGCGGAATCAAAGAGATGAAGAAGCTTCCGGATGCTATTTTCATTGTAGATCCGAAGAAGGAAAGAATCTGTGTACAGGAAGCTCATACCCTGGGTATTCCGTTAATCGGTATCGCAGATACCAACTGTGATCCGGAAGAACTGGATTATGTAATTCCGGGTAACGATGATGCTATCAGAGCCGTTAAGCTGATCGTTGCTAAGATGGCAGACGCTGTTATTGAGGCAAATCAGGGTGAGGCTGGCGCTGACTTCGCTGAAGAGTTTGGTGCTGAAGAGGAAACCGAAGAGGCTTAATTAGAAAAATATTTCAGCCTGCGTATCATTGCGCAGGCTGAATAACAATCATGGAGGAAAAAACAATGGCAGTTACTGCAGCAATGGTAAAAGAATTAAGAGAAATGACCGGAGCCGGCATGATGGATTGTAAAAAGGCTCTTGCAGCTACCGATGGTGATATGGACAAGGCCGTAGAGTTCCTGAGAGAAAAGGGACTGGCTGGCGCAGCAAAGAAGGCTGGACGTATCGCTGCTGAGGGTATTGTTGATACCGCTATTACCGAAGACGGTAAGAAGGCTGTTGTCGTTGAAGTAAACGCAGAGACTGACTTCGTAGCTAAGAATGCAAAATTCCAGGCTTACGTTGCAGATGTAGCAGCACAGGCTCTGACCACTTCTGCAAAAGATATGGACGAGTTCTTCGCTGAGAAATGGGCAAAGGACGAGACTCTGACTGTAAAAGAGGCTCTGTCTTCTCAGATTTCCATTATTGGTGAGAACATGAACATCCGTCGTTTTGAGCAGGTTGAGGAGCAGAACGGTTTCGTTGCTTCCTACATTCATGCAGGCGGCAAGATCGGCGTTCTGGTAGACGTTGAGACTGACGTTGTAAACGATGCAATCAAAGATATGGCTAAGAATGTAGCTATGCAGGCTGCAGCATTAAAGCCCATGTACACCAGCCGTGATGAAGTAAGCGCTGATTTCATCGAGCATGAGAAGAGCATCCTGCTGGCTCAGATCCAGAACGATCCGAAGGAAGCTTCCAAGCCGGAGAAGGTTATTCAGGGCATGATTCAGGGTCGTATCAACAAAGAGATGAAGGAAATCTGCCTGCTGGATCAGGTTTATGTAAAGGCAGAGGACGGCAAGCAGTCCGTTGCTCAGTATGTTGCTGAGGTTGCTAAGGCAAACGGCGCTAAGGTTGCTGTTAAGAAATTCGTTCGTTTCGAGACCGGTGAAGGTATGGAGAAGAAGAACGAGGACTTCGCAGCTGAGGTTGCTGCTCAGATGGGTAAGTAATTCTGAACTGACCAAGCGAATATGAGGGATGCTTTCTGCCCGCGATGCAGGAAGATACACATAGAGAAAAAACGCTGGAAACCGATAGGTTTCTGGCGTTTTTTCGCGTTTTATGGTAAAATATTATTACCATATTATCATCGACTGGCTGTTTACTCAATTTGAATTGGAGGTATAAGATGAGAATCGAAAGGACTAAAAAAATAAAAGAAATTTTGTTCCCCAAAAAGGTCGCACCAATACGGCTCTTCGGTTTTCGTTTATTCCATATGGGAGGACGCGTAAGGTGGATTATGGACTTATTCAAATAGTAAATTTTGAGATGGGATAGACTTAAAAAATTATACGAGGAGGTTCTTTTATGAAAAACAGAAATATAAAAGTAAAACCTGGAAAGACACAGTCCCTGTTAGGATTTGTTGTTGGAATTTTGTTTGTAATATTAGGAATTACAATTGTGATTCCGATGTTTGGACTTTTTGGGATTTTATGGACTGTTATGGCTGGCTTCGGTGTGTTTTTTCACTATAAAAATGCATTTACAGAAAAAGGGATGGCAACACATGAAATTGTGGTTGAAGAAGATAGTGAAACATCTGCAGAGCCATCCCAGGAAAATATCGAAGACAAGCTTATAAAATTAGAATCCCTATATCACCAGGGCTTAATTACTCAAGAGGAATATGATTCCAAGAGAAAAGAAATTCTGAACAGGCTTTAGGATTTTATTCTAAATTCAGCAGAAGGTTCTCGATATTGATATGTTTTGCATCAGAATGTGAATATATGCATTCCTATTTTCTGTTAATTTCAGAAAATTTGCGCTATAATGAAATAGGGCTAAGATTTTTCCTGCGCAGGATGAACAGGCTTTGGAAATCTAAGATTTTGAGAGTCTGTTTTTTATGTCATAGGATTAGGGTGTCAAAAGGTCATTTTAAAAAGGAATGACACATGAGAAAAGTATGAATCCCAAAAAACTGTGCTTATTAAAACAGCAAGTGGGAGAAATACAGCAAAAAAATATCTATGTTCACCCTACATGCCCATGCACTTTATTGAGGGAAAGCATATTTTTATTAAAATTATCCTTTTGACACCCTAATCGTCATAGGAAAGTGCATCCTATGACATAAAAACGCTCCGCGAGGATCGCCATGGGTTGGAAGAGAATTGGGCTGATGAAACGACCCGCCGCAGGCGGAGAAGCTCGCTTGCGAGCTTCTTTTTTATTCTCTGTATCAGCAACATTTCTTCTTTCAGGAATATTCTGAAAGTAAAGCAGTATCTTTGGAATAGCGGAGGTTCTGTCCGTGAGAAAAAACCTGTCTCATACGTCAGAGGAAGCCTATGTAATTCGAAAACTTTCTCTGGTAGGAATTATTGGAAATATTATTTTAAGCAGTTTTAAATTGGCGGCTGGAATCTGTGGCCACTCCGGAGCCATGGTTTCCGATGCGATTCATTCAGCCTCAGACGTATTTACCACAGTTGTTGCCTGTTTCGGTGTGCGGCTTGCCAAAAAAAATGCTGATAAGGAGCACCCCTACGGCCACGAGCGGATGGAGTGTATGGCTGCTCTGATTCTTGGCATGGTTCTGATGCTGACCGGACTTGGAATTGGAATAGAAGGACTCAAACATATCATGATGGCAACATCGGAAGCTGCCATAATTCCGGGACCGATTGCCCTCTGGGCAGCAGTGATTTCTATTTTTTCAAAGGAGGCTATGTTCTGGTACACCCGCTACTATGCAAGATTGTTAAACTCTGCGGCTTTTCTTGCAGATGCATGGCATCACCGGTCCGATGCCCTTTCTTCTGTAGGCTCTCTTTTGGGAATTGGAGGCGCCATGCTGGGATTTCCTGTTCTGGATGCTGTGGCCAGCGTGGTGATCTGCCTGTTTATTTTAAAGGTTGCCTTTGATGTTTTAAAGGATTCCGTTAAAAAAATGCTGGATACCTCCTGCGGAGATTTTTATGAGAAAAAACTCTCGGATTTTATTCTTATGCAGCAGGAGGTTCTTGGAATTGATATGCTTCACACCAGAATGTTCGGAAACCGGGTTTATGCAGATCTGGAAATCCGGGTGGACGGAGACAAATCTCTGAGAGAGGCTCATGCCATTGCGGAAAACGTTCATAATCAGGTGATAAAAGACTTTCCGTCCATGAAAGATATTATGATTCATGTCCATCCGGAGGACAGATTTGGAGAAAAAGAAATTCAGGAAAAATCTTTTTAGTTTTTCACGAAATACCCTTGACAACCATTCATTTCTATTGTATTCTTTAACGAGTACACACGAGTGTACATCGAGAAAGAGGATGAAGCTTATGGAAACTTCCAGAGAGCGGGTGACAAGAGCTGATGTGGCCAAAGCAGCCGGTGTCAGCGAAACCATCGTATCCTATGTTGTCAATAACAACCGATACGTGGCGAAGGAAAAGCGGCAAAGAGTTGAGGAGGCTATCCGTGCTCTCAACTACCGGCCCAACAATATGGCCCGGGCGCTGAAGGGAAAGAAGAGCAATCAGATTCTGTTTATTGCCGACCACATTACCAATGAGTACTTCAGCAGCATTGTCAGCGCTATGGATCAGTATGCCTATGAAGCTGGATATCTGATTTCTCTGTGTGCCAACAGGAATACACCGGAGTTTGTCTCCCAGGTGATCAGCAGGCAGTATGACGGCATTATTGTCAGCTCTGCCAGCTTTCCGGAGGAGTATGTAAGCCAGCTTTCCCAGGCTGGAATTCCTGTAGTGGTATTCCGCAGACGGCTGCATTTAAAACCCATGGAGCATGCAGCTCTTATGGAAACAGGGCTGTATACAGGAGCCAGAAAGGCAGTACGCCATCTTATGGAAAAGGGCTGCAGAAATATTGTTTATGTAGACAGAATCAGCGCCAGAGGCCATGTAAGTCCGGCAGACGATATGCGGTTCAGCGGCTTTGTAGACGAGATGAAGGAAAGTGGCTTTTCGGTAGGACCGGACAATATTGTCTGCGGCTGCCGAAGTCAGGAAGAGCTGGAAGAGGAGCTGAGGGAGCGTTTTCGAAAGGGAAAGGCAGCAGATGGCATTTTCGGACGGAATGATACCCTGGCCTGCATTGCCATGACTACAGCTCAGCAGGTAGGACTTCGGGTTCCGGAGGATATCCGCATCATCGGTTTTGATGATTCCAGCATTAGCCGGCTTTGTTCGCCCAAGCTTTCTACCCTGGGGTTTCAGCAGAGGGAGATTGCAAAAACGGCGATTGATATGCTGTCCCAGATGATGAACGGACAGCAGCCGGAGAATGTTGATTTTGATACAGTATTGATTGAAAGGGAAAGTACCTTATGAGCAAACCATTGCTCAGTCCCTTTTGGTCTATATACATACGAGTGTACATGAGATAATGATTCTTTGCACAGATATATCTGTGTAAAAATAAAGGTTTCACAAAAAACTATATTATAATGTATGGAGGAAATGATTATGCTTACAACAAGTAAGGAAATGCTTCAGCAGGCAGCGGCAAATGGCTATGCAGTACCCGCCATCAACACCCAGGGCGGAAACTATGACATTATCTGGGCAGTCTGCAAGGCGGCTGAGGATCTGGGATCCCCGATTATGCTGGCTCATTATGTGAGCACAGGCGCATATTCCGGACATGACTGGTTTGTAAATGTCTGCAAGTGGTGCGCATCTAAGGTATCCGTTCCTGTGGCAATTCACCTGGATCACGGCGACGGCTTTGATATCTGCATGGAAGCATTAAAGCTGGGCTTCACTTCCTTAATGATTGACGGTTCCACGAAGCCGGTTGAAGAAAATGCTGCAATGACAAATGAGGTTTTAAAGGTTGCAAAATGTTTCGACGTACCGGTTGAGGCAGAGATCGGAGAGCTGCTTCGTCTGGATAACATGGGAACCGTAATGGAAAATAAAAATATTGTGGATCCGGAGGAGGTTCGCCGGTTCTTAAGCCTCTGTCAGCCGGATTCTCTTGCAATTGGAATTGGAAATGCACATGGCTACTACAAGGGCGAGCCGGATATTCATCTGGAGGTTCTGGAGGCTGTGCGTAAATTCACAGATATTCCGCTGGTTCTTCACGGCTGCACCGGAATGAAAGAAGAGATCATTAAGGATGCCATTAAGCTGGGCGTTGCCAAGATCAACTTCGGTACAGAAATCCGCTACAAATATGTAGAGCATTATGAAGAGGGCTTAAAGACCATGAATCATCAGGGTCATTCCTGGAAGCTGTCTCAGTTTGCCAATGAGAAGCTGCAGGAGGATGTAAGAAAGATCATCCGTCTGGCCGGCTCTGAGGGACGTGTAAAATAATTTCGGGTAACAACTCAGGACGGCGGGAGAACTGGTTGGAAAATCCAGACAAGAAGATCCCCGTCCTGAACCGTTACAATTTCAACATTATCATTCAGAATACAAAACAAAAAGAAAGGAAATGAAAGACTATGAAAAACAGCGAACTTACCTACAAAGAAATTTACGGACAGCCCCAGTCCTTCCAGGCAATCAACAATACCCTGGGAGATATTTACAAGGTTCTGGATCAGGTATTTGCAGAGGAGTATGACGAGCTGATCTTTACCGGCTGCGGAACCTCCCTGTATCTGGCACAGGCTGCTGCTCACGCATTTGCATCCTGCACCAAGATTCCGGCTAAGGGAATGTGCTGCTCTGAGCTGTACTACTTCCCGGAGACTTATGTAGGAAACGGCAAAAAGGTCCTGGTTCTTCCGATTACCCGTAAGAGCTATACAACCGAAGTACGTATGGCTATTGATAAGGTACGCAGCTTCCCAGGCGTAAAATCTCTGGCAATCACCTGCGATGCTGACAGCTCCAAGTACAACGATTATATGATTCTTTCTCCGGAAACTGCAGAAGACAGCGTAATTATGACCCGTTCCTTCACCAGCATGATTTATCTGTCTGTAGTTCTGGCCTTCTATGCAGGCGGAAAGAAAGAAAAAATCGAGGCTATGGCAGACTACGCTGCTCAGTCTGAGGAGTTCTTAAAGCTCAGCGATGAGATGGCAAAGAAAATTGTTGCAGAGCATCCGGAGCTGAATCTCTTTATTACTCTGGGACAGGGCATCAACTACGGAATTGCCAACGAGTGCATGAACAAGATGAAAGAAATGAGCCTGAGCAATTCTGAAGCATATTACAGCCTGGAGTATCGTCACGGACCGATGAGCCTGGTAGACGAAAATACCATGATCATTCTTCTCAGCAACGAAGAAACCGTTGATGGAGATGTAAAGCTGATGACCCAGATGAAGGAATACGGCGCAACCATTCTGGCTATCGGCAATAACGCTTCTGAGAACTTCAAGGATGTTGACTATACTCTGGATATGCCTTACGGCTACGACAGTCTGCAGAATGCAGCTATGATCGGCTTCATCGGTCAGACCATGGGATATTATCTGGCAGAAAAGAAGGGACTGAATGCAGATACTCCCCGTCATCTGTCTCAGGCAATTGTAATTAAATAATAAAAACATTTCAGCGAACAGGCCTGCTTTCCGGCAGGTCTGTTTTTCTATGCGCCTGGAATTGTACGTTTGAGATGTATGATTAGAAAAATTTCATTTTTCATTTAGAATATTATCATTTCCAGATCTGATAAACAGAAGGTTTCTATGTTACAATAGAAGTAATTTAAATGCCGGAAATCAGATTCCGGAAATCGAATACAAAGGAAACGGAGATGGCATGTAAATGGTAAAACGGATCATCAAGTATGTGGGACTGGCTGTTTTTTTCTACCTGATTTATCTGGCTGTATGTCTGCTGGTTCCTCCGCTGTTTCACAAAACAACGGATGCGGCGGCAAGAGAAGCCTTTCATACAGTCAAAACCGATGAGGAAGGCTTTGCAAAGGAAAGAGCACGCAGTGTAGATACGAACCTGGATGCCCTTTTATGGCGGCTGCGCCTGGTAGAAGAGGCCCAGGAAAGCCTTGTGCTGACTACCTTTGATTTCCGGGATGAAAGCGGAGGCCAGGATATGATGGCTGCTCTCTGGAATGCAGCCAACCGGGGCGTGAAGGTGCAGATTCTGGTAGATGGCATCAATGCCGGTCTGTTTTTATCCGGCAGCGACAATTTCCGTCAGTTGGCCTCTCATGAAAATGTAGAGGCACGTTTTTATAATCCCATCAATTTTTTGACTCCATGGAAAATCAATTATCGGATGCACGACAAATATCTGATTGCTGATAACTGGGGCTACATATTGGGCGGAAGAAATACAGACAACCGTTTTCTTGGATGCTACGAGGAATTTTACAACGAGGACCGGGATATTCTTGTTTATGAAACAGTTCCCGGAAAAGGAGAGTCCTTATGCCAGCTGCAGAATTATTTTGAGCGCATATGGAACCTTCCAGACAGCAGGATTTTCAGGAAGAAGGGAAAAGGAGGCAATCTGGAGGCTCACTACCAGCAGTTAAAGCAGAGGTATCCGGAAGCCTTCACACCTACAGACTGGGAGCTGGAAACCACAGAGACAAACAGAATTGAGCTGTGTACCAATTCCATAGAGCCCAAAAACAAGGAGCCCTGGATTTGGGACAGAATGATTGAGGAGATGAAGCAGGCATCAGATGTCCAGGTACAGACTCCCTATATTATCTCCAGTAAAAAAATGTATCAGGATCTGAAAGCTGTAACTGATTCAGGAGTCTCCACAGAAATCCTGATTAATGCTGTGGAAAATGGAACCAATCCCTTTGGATGTACCGATTATCTGAACCAGAAAAAGAAAATTCGTGATGCAGGCGTTCATATTTATGAGTATCTGGGAAAACAGGCCCAGCATACAAAAACTGTTCTGGCAGATGATAGAATGAGTATTGTAGGCTCCTGCAATTTCGATATGAGAAGTGTTTATCTGGATACGGAACTGATGCTGGTGATTGACAGTCCCGAAATCAATGCCCAGCTTCGTAAGCAAATTGGACAGATGAAGGAAAGCTGCCGCCATATGCACCCGGACGGTGCTCTGCAGGACGGCTCTCAGTACCAGATTCCTCCTCAGGAGTGGCAGAAAAAGCTGATTTACAGCGTACTGCGGGTAATTATTATTCCGATACGTCATTTACTCTAGCCTCTGAAATCGGACTGCAGCAATTTCACTGGCTTTAGATGGTTTACTTTTGGGATTCTATATTGACAGAAAAAGGTTCCTTTTATATAATTCGTATCATACATATATGAATGATTGCTGACTTTCATAATAGGACATGTCTGTGTTGCGGACATGTCCCTTTTCTGCAAAAAATCAGCATGGAAAGAGAGGAAACAGGATATGAAACATTCAGAACGTCCGTATTCGTCCAGAGATCCCTATGCCCGGCTGAAACGGCTTGAACGGGAACGGAAACGAAGAAAACGGATTCTCCTTTGCTGGGGCGCAGCCGCTCTGCTGCTTTTGGGCACCGGAACAGCAGCCATCGTGCATATGCGCAGTCAGGGGAAAAAGCAGTCCATAGAAACAGAGATCGCCGCAGAAAATATTGTCATTGAAGAAAAAACCGTAGTAGATGGTATTTCCGTAAAGGGTATGAATCGTCAGAAGGCACTGGAAACCATTCTGAATCATACCCCCTGGAGTATGTCAGTAACACTGGGAGAGAAAACCTATCCCGTTTCCAATCTTTATCAGATTCAGGCTGAAAAGCTGCTGGATACCATTTGTACCCAGGAAGAGCCGGGAGAATATACGGTTGATATGGAAAATCTGAAAGAACTGGCGGCAAAAGAGGCCTCAGCCTGCGCAGACCTGTGGGATACTGCACCGAAAAACAGCGGGCCGGAAAGCTTTGATATTCAAACAGGAAGCTTTGTATTTGGAGAAAGCCTTCCGGGAACAGCAGTCAACCAGGAAAAGCTGTCAGAAGACATTCTGGAAGCTGTGAAAAATCGTGATTATGATGCTGTCATTCCGGCTGAAACCTCCCAGGTTCCTGCTGAAGTAACGAAAGCAGAAGCAAAAGAAAAGTACAAAACACTGGCTTCCTTTACAACAGAAACCACCAGCAATGCAAAGCGCAACACCAATGTCCGTCTGGCTGCTCAGGCGCTTAATGGTACGATTCTTCAGCCAGGAGAAGAGTTTTCCTTTAATCAGGTAATTGGGCAGCGTACAGAGGAAAAGGGCTATCAGGCTGCCGCCGCTTATAACAGCGGTGCAGTGGTTCAGGAGGTGGGCGGCGGGGTATGCCAGATTTCCAGTACTCTTTATAAAGTGGTTTTCCAGTCCGGTATGAAAATCACCTTTCGCCGTTCCCATACCTTTGAGCCGAACTATGTGACTCCAGGGCAGGACGCAACGATCAGCTGGGAGGAACCGGATTTTCGCTTTGTCAATACTTCCAAAGGACCGATTGGAATCCGTGCCAGCTATTCCAACCAAAAGGCTTCTGTTTCGATTTACGGACTTCCTGTTTTGGAAGAGGGAATTACCTGGGATCTGGATTCGAAAAAAGTAGAAGAGATGGAGCTTTTGCCACCCGTATATGAGGAGGATCCAACGCTGGAGCCGGGACAGGAGATTGTAAAAAGCGCCGGAACAAAGGGAAGCCGGTGGGTTACTTATAAAGTGGTCTATCAGAATGGAAAAGAAATCGAGCGGACGGAGGATCACTCCAAAACCTACAAGGGACATGCTCCTGTGATTCGAAGAAATACCAGCGGAGCGGTATTAAAGCCGGAGGAAACCCAAATGGCGGAGACAACAAGCGCAGCGGCAATAGACGGTATGCCGGATGATTACATTCCCGGCTCCGGCATGGAGCTTGTTCCAGAGGAAAGCAAAGGTGACGCAGAGCGCAAAAAGGAAAACAGCTCACTTTCAGAAAGCAGCTCAGCCGCCAAAGCGGAGGCCTCTCAGGAAGAAGAATCATCCAGAGAGACGACGGCAGAGGAGAAGACCTCTGCGCCGGAAATGGCCGAAACCTCTGAAACCAATCAGCCGTCGGTATCGGAAACCATTGCTCCAAAGCCAGAGGATTAGGGAGTATATCCATGAAAAAGAAACCTTTGATTCTGGCTGTCTGCGGAGTGAAGAATTCCGGAAAGACCACCCTGATCCAGAAGCTGATTCCGCTTCTTCAAAATCAGGGACTGAAGGTCGCAGCAGTCAAGCATGACGGTCACGATTTTGAGCCGGATGTGCCCGGAACAGACTCCCACTCCTTCTGGAAAGCTGGAGCTGTGGGTACGGCAATTTTTTCTGACTCAAAATATATGGTTATCCGGAAAAAGAAAATGTCCTACGAGCAGATAGGAGAGCTGTTTCCAGAGGCGGATTTGATTCTTGCAGAGGGACTCAAAAGCACTCCCTGTCCCAAGCTTGAAATCGTCCGCCAGGGAATTTCTCAAGAACTGTCGTGCTGCCAGGAGGGACTTTTAGGTATCCTGACGGATTTCTCTTTCGCGTATTTTGACTCTGAAAAAAATCCATCAGCAGTTCCAGTCCTTTCGCTCAATGATCTGGAAAAAATTGCAGATAAAATTCTTGATTTTTGTTTCGCAAGAAGGAGTCTTTCTATGGTAGTTTTAGCCGGCGGCCTCAGCCGGCGGATGGGACAGGAGAAGGCTGAGCTGAATTATGCAGAAACCTCGTTTTTAAATTATCAGTTAAAAAAGGGGCAGCTTCTTGGAATCGAAGAGCGTTTGATATCCGGATATCGCGGCGCCCTTGTAAAATCATTTCAAGAGGAAATCCTGATCCCGGATCGGATTCCAAATGCCGGTCCCTTGGGTGGCCTTGAAGCCTGTTTCCAGGCTTCTGCCAGACCCTATGCCCTTGTTCTTCCTGTGGATATGCCGACTGTAACCGTATCGCTTCTGGCATCTCTGATTTCTGGCTTTCGCAGATACATAAAAGAGGAATGCTCTGCTGGAAAACGACCGGATATTATGATTCTCTCTCATGGAGGAAAAGAAGAACCTCTGGCTGCTATTTATCCCACTGAACTGGCAGCTCTTGCAAGAGAGCAGATTTTAAGCAAGGATCGTTCTGTTATGGGATTTATGAAAGCAGCTGGATATCGAACCTTAGATGTTCCTGATTTGGAAGACGCATTTGTTAATATTAACGATCCAGGGCAGTATCAGAAACTAAAAAATATTCATGTATTCTAAAATATATTTATATTGCATAAAAAATTTTTAGTTCCATAAAAATGATTGTATTCTTTGCGAATTGTCTCTTTTTTTATCTATGCTATAATAGGATTATCAAAACAAGGGAGGCGCAAAATCCATGGCAGCAGTTGCAGTAATTCTGACAGTTGGTGCGTTCGGTCTGGAAGTATATCACACCGTTCACAATCAGTTTAAATTCTAAACAATATTACGTTTCAGTGAAATAAGAAATTCTTCACTGTTCGTCAATGATACAGAAATACCATACAGGAATCTTCCTGTACAAAAAAAGGGCCTGTGAATCTTCACAAGTCCTTTTTCTTTCGGTTAGAAAATTATTCGTTTTTCTTGTCCGGATCAGGCAGTACAATATTCATAATAACAGCAATCAGTGTTGCGATTACAACCGGAGAACGGCCGAAAATGGTCGTTACCCATGTTGGAAATGCAGACAGAGATGCAGATGCCTGAGAAACACCCATACCGAGCGCTGCTGCCAATCCTACGATGGAAGTATTGCGGTAGTTCATGTGAGCAGTCATTACCAGCTTCATACCAGTCATGGCAATGGATGCAAATACAGAAACCGTCGCTCCGCCCAGTACGCACTGAGGAATGGTAGTCAGCAATGCAGAAAACTTGGGAACCAGGCCTGCAATCAAAATCATAGCGCCTGCGCCGCCCAGTACAAAACGGTTTACAACACGGGTTGTTGTTACAATACCTACATTCTGGCTGAAGGTAGCTGTCGGAAGTCCGCCAATCATAGCTCCCAGAAGGTTCATGATTCCATAACCAACAATACCGCCCTGGAGCTCATCATCCGTAGGCTGGCGATCCATACCGCCGGAGGTTGTGGCTGAGAAATCACCAATGGCCTGAATGGAGTTAATGGCAAATAAAATGCCGATAGCAACGCAGGATGAAATTTCAAACTTCACACCAAAGTGCATCACAGAAGGGAGCTGGAACATCCCTGCAGTACCTACGCTGCTTAAATCTACCATACCAAAGGGGAGACTGAACAAATAACCTGCAATAATACCAATCAGAATTGATGCCAGCTTCAAAATTCCTTTTCCAAAATGGTTTAAAATCGTAACTACAGCCAGGGTAAAGATTGCAACCAGCCAGTTCTGCCAGGAGCCATAATTCGGGCTGGAGGTTCCGCCGGCCATATAGTTAATGGCAGTAGGATACAGAGACAATCCGATGGTAAATACAACTGTACCGGCAATCAGCGGAGGGAAGAATTTGCGGATCTTTTTAATAAAGATACCTACAAATACCGCTACAATACCGCCAACAATCTGCGCACCGAAGATAGCAGGAAGTCCAAAATCACCGGCTATCGCCTGCATACTGGGAAGATAGGCAAAGCTGACACCCATAATCACAGGAAGTCCTGAGCCTAAATGAAAGCCTCCCTTTTTCCCGATAGGAAACAACTGTAAAAAGGTAGAGAGACCTGCAATAACCAGAGCGGACTGAATCAGAATGACACTGTCAGAATCAGAAAGCCCGGATACACCGGCAATAATAATAGCGGGGGTTACACAGCCCACAATCATAGCTACCACGTGCTGCAAAGACAGAGGGAATGCCTGCCCAAATGACGGCACACCATCCAGTTCAAAAAGTGACGCGCGTTTTTTCGTTGCTTTTTCGCTCATTTATTTATCCTCCTTGGAGATTTTACTGATGAATTCGTGTTCCGGTCTTACCCAGAATACCATCCTTTGCTTTCTCCAGCAGGGTGATGAGAGCAGTACGGCCCGGTTTGGACTCTGCAAATTCTACAGCTGCCTCTACTTTTGGAAGCATGGAACCGGGAGCAAAATGACCCTCAGAAATATACTGTTTTGCCTGAGCTGTGTTCAGCTCATCCAGCCATTTCTCTTCCGGCTTACCGAAGTTAATCGCTACTTTTTCTACTGCAGTCAAAATAATCAGGAAATCTGCGTCCAGCTCCTTTGCAAGAAGACAGCTTGCGAAATCCTTATCAATAACTGCGCTTGCGCCCTTTAAATGATTGCCCTGCAGGGTCACGGGAATTCCGCCGCCGCCGCAGGCAATGACCAGCTGACCGTCGTTTACCAGAGAGCGGATGGCGCCGATCTCAATGATTTCTGCCGGCTTGGGAGAAGCAACAACACGGCGGTAACCACGTCCTGCATCCTCCTTCATTACATAACCGTAGGCCTCCTCTGCATGAAGCGCCTGTTCCTTTGTCATAAAATGACCGATAGGCTTGGAAGGATTCTGGAAAGCAGGATCTGCTTCATCCACACGAATCTGAGTTACCATAGTTGCTACAGGTATATCTTTGATTCCGCGGTTTAACAGTTCTTCACGAAGTGCATTCTGTAAATCATACCCGATATAAGCCTGACTCATAGCCACACAGACGGAGAGTGGGGTATTGGGCTGATTGGGGTTTTCCCGGGAAAGAGCCGCCATTGCATTATTAATCATACCAACCTGGGGACCGTTTCCATGGGCAACCACAACCTCGCAGCCCTCTTCAATCAGATCCACAATCGCCTTTGCCGTAATTTTTACAGCCGCCATCTGCTCTGGAAGAGTATTGCCCAGCGCATTTCCCCCCAGCGCTATCACAATTCGTTTCTTCTTGTCCATAATATTCTCCTTAAAATTTCTCATAGGTTGTTCCGGGCCGCCGGTCATTAAAACCAGGCGGCCCGAACGCAAGAGGATTTATCAAAATTGGTCAATTAATCAAATTTACGGGAGATTCCGCGCTCTTCCAGTTTTTTCAGAACAGCTGCCGGATCCTGGAATTTAGCCAGGAAAATCATTGCTGCAATCACATACGGCTTGTAGCTTGCCTCTTTGTACAGAGGAGTACGATACCGGTCAAATACAGAAGCCTCAACCTCACCGTCCTTGCAGCTTACATCGTTGATGTCAGCCGGCAGGCAGTGGAGATACAGAGCCTTGCCGTCCTTGGTTGTCTTCATCAGCTCTTCGGTACAGCACCAGTCTTTATGCTCTGCGTTCTGGGCCAGCAGCTCCTTCTCCAGAGCCTTAATGCCCTCGGAATCACCCTCTGCATACAGATTGGTTCTCTTTTCCATTGCTGCAAACGGAGCCCAGCTCTTCGGATATACAATATCAGCATCCTTAAATGCGTCTGCCATGTCGTGAGATACGCGGAAGGAACCGCCGGACTTCTCAGCGTTCTTTCTTGCAACCTCCTCAACCTCAGGCATTACCTCGTAGCCTTCCGGATGAGCCAGAACAACTTCCATTCCCATACGGGTCATCAGACCGATTACACCCTGAGGAACAGACAGCGGCTTTCCGTAGGAAGGAGAGTAAGCCCAGGTCATAGCCAGCTTTTTTCCCTTCAGATTTTCAACACCGCCGAACTCGTGGATAATGTGCAGCATATCTGCCATACACTGAGTCGGATGATCGATATCACACTGTAAGTTTACCAGAGTTGGCTTCTGCTCCAGAACGCCGTCCTTGTGGCCCTGGGTTACAGAATCAACAACCTCATGCATATAAGCATTGCCCTTGCCGATGTACATATCGTCACGGATACCGATTACGTCAGCCATAAAGGAAATCATGTTTGCAGTTTCACGAACAGTCTCGCCGTGCGCAATCTGAGATTTTCCTTCATCCAGATCCTGAACCTCCAGACCCAGCAGGTTGCAGGCAGAAGCGAAGGAGAACCGGGTTCTGGTGGAATTGTCACGGAATAAGGAAATACCCAGTCCGCTTTCAAATACCTTTGTAGAGATATTGTTTTCTCTCATGTAGCGCAGAGCGTCTGCAACGGTCCATACTGCTTCCAGCTCGTCATCGGTTTTCTCCCAGGTCAGGAAGAAATCGCCCTCGTACATTTCCTTAAAGTTTAATTTGTTCAGTTTGTCAATATAGCCCTGTAAAGTTTTATCCATGATGGAACCTCCATATTATTTATCATTTTTATTTTTCGGGAATTTATCTTGTATTGCTTAATTTGTAAAAGCTGTGCCGGTATTATTTGCAGTAAACGGTCGGAAGAGCAGCATAAACAGCAGCGCAGGTTACCAGATCCTGTTTCCAGGTCTTTTCGTTGGGAGCATGTGCCTGAGCCTCAGCACCCGGTCCAAAGCCGATGCACGGAATGCCGTTACGTCCCATAATGGAAACGCCGTTGGTAGAGAAGGTCCACTTGTCTGTCAGCGGCCGTGCAGTTCTCATTTCCAGAGTTTCCTCAGCGCCGATACGCTCTTCACCATACAGATTAATATAAGCTTCCTCGAGAGCCTTTGTTACGTCGTGATCTTTCGGAATAACCCAGGTGGGGAAGTAGCACTCAATCGGATAAACCAGTCCGGTATAGGACGGGCGCTCGTAGTTATACATAGAAACAACAACATCATCGCCGTATTTCTTTACGCTTGGCAGGTTGCGAATCTCTTCCAGACAGCTTTCCCAGGTCTCACCGGCAGTCATGCGGCGATCCAGAGAAACTGCACAGGAGTCTGCAACTGCACAGCGGCTGGGAGAGGTGTAGAAAATCTGGGAAGTAGTAACGGTACCGCGGCCCAGGAAGTTTGCTTCCTCCCACTCCGGATTGTATTTCTGATCCAGCATTTTTACAAGACCCTTGATCTCTGTATCATCAGCAGCATCGTTCTCGTTCAGAGCGCGAACGTCCTGAAGAATGTCAGCCATTTTGTAGATTGCGTTGTCACCGCGCTCCGGAGCAGAGCCGTGGCAGGAAACACCCTTTACATCAACACGGATTTCCATACGTCCACGCTGTCCTCTGTAGATGCCGCCGTCAGTAGGCTCGGTGGAAACTACAAATTCCGGACGAACCTTGTCTTCGTTGATGATGTACTGCCAGCAAAGACCGTCGCAGTCTTCCTCCTGAACGGTTCCGACAACCAGAACGGTATATTTGTCGCTCAACAGACCCAGATCCTTCATAATCTTTGCACCGTATACAGCAGATACGATACCGCCGCACTGGTCGGATACACCGCGACCGCCGATTTCTGTATCTGTCTCATAGCCCTCATAAGGATCAAATTTCCAGTTTTCGATATTTCCGATACCAACCGTATCAATGTGAGCATCAAAGCCAATCAGAGTTTTACCGGTTCCCATATATCCAAGAACATTTCCCATGGGATCGATCTCAACCTTATCGAACTCCAGCTTTCTCATTTCTTCTGCAATGCGGTCAATGTGCGCCTTTTCATCGCAGCTTTCGCCGGGGTATTTTACGATTTCCCGTAAAAACTTGGTCATATCTCTTCCATAATTCTGTGCAGCTTCTTTGATTTTTCCGTAATCAAGGCTCATTTTAATTTCCTCCGTTTTTGATAAGCATATTTTGTCTGGTATCTTTAAAAGGAGATTAGCGCTCCTTGCCTTCCCATACAATATTTTTATAACGCTCCGGATCCGTATCGCCCTCTGTCGAGAAGAGCAGTACTTTGGAATTCTCATCCAGTCTCAGATGCTCTCTTAATTCTTTATATTCGTCCATGGTCATGATGCAGGCCAGCACACCGAAGGGAGCTGCTCCGGATTCACCGGAAACCACCTGAGGATCACCCTTTATCGGAGCGGACAGCATACGCATACCCTTTGCTGCAACCCAGTCAGGAGCAGATACAAAGGTATCTACATGGTTTTTCAGGATATCCCAGGAAATGGTATTGGGCTCGCCGCATGCAAGGCCTGCCATAATGGTCTGCATATCCCCGTCAACAATCTGAATGCTGCCGTCGCCAACCTTTGCGCCCTTGTACAGACATGCTGCCAGATCAGCCTCCACAACAACAACCTTCGGAGGATTCTCCGGGAAACGGTTGGCAAAATAACCCTGAACAGCACCTGCAAGGGAACCGACACCAGCCTGAATAAACACATGAGTGGGGCGGTCACAGCCATATGCAGCAAGCTGTTCGTCTGCCTCCATTGCCATGGTTCCGTATCCCTGCATAATCCATGCGGGAATCTCTTCGTAACCATCCCATGCAGTATCCTGAACAACAACGCCTCTTGGAGTTTCAGCTGCTTCCTTTGCTGCAAGGCGAACACAGTCATCATAGTTCATATCTGTAATATCTACCTGAGCGCCTTCCTTCTGGATATTCAGAAGACGGGTCTGGGTTGTTCCCTTCGGCATATGTACAACAGCTTTCTGGCGAAGCTTATTTGCTGCCCATGCAACTCCGCGCCCGTGGTTTCCATCGGTTGCAGTAAAGAAGGTAGCCTGACCGAATTCTTCCCGAAGAGCGTCTGAAGTCAATACGCTGTAAGGAAGCTCAGATACGTCTCTGCCGGTTTCCTTCGCAATATAACGAGCCATAGCAAAAGAACCGCCCAGTACTTTAAATGCGTTTAATCCGAACCGGTAGGATTCATCCTTTACATAAACCTGACCCAGTCCAAGATAGGAAGCCATCTGATCAAGCTTTGCCAGGGGAGTGGTAGTATACTGAGGGAAACTCTCGTGAAAGGCGCGGGCCTTTTTCACTTCCTCCAGCGCCATTACCGGCAGTTGTTTATCATCGGTTTTGGGCATTGTATTGTAAGCCCACTCAATTGCTTTCATGTTGAAAACCTCCTGCATTATATAAAAATCCATGTTACTGTTTGCTTAGGGTGCTTCTGAATTCTTTTTTGCGGCATCAATATAGCTGTAAAGCGTAAACTTGGAGATGCCGAAATAAGAAGAGACCTTATCGCCGGATTTTGTTACCAGAAATGCTCCTGAGTCGTTTAAAAACTGAATGGCGGAAATCTTTTCATCCTTTGTCATCAGAGCCACAGGCTTGCCGACAATGGCTACGGACTGCTCAATCAGTTCATCCAGAAGATCATTGACATTGTGGGTGATTTTTCTCGGCTCCTTGTTTTCCGTAGGACTGGTTTCAATCAGAGAGCGCAGTGCGTTGTCGATGCTGATAAGTCCTGTAATATCATAATTAATCGAAAAGATATACTGAATCTCATCATCTTCTCCACGGATGTACATGGTGCTGGATTTTAAAATCCTGCCGTCCTCTGTTCTGGTCAGATAAGCAAGCTTATCGGAAAGAGCTTTGGAATGCTTGTTTTTTGTCTCCAGCACAATGCCCGAAGGGCCGTCACCCTTGTGGCGGTTGCTGACATGACCGTTTTCTATATATACAATAGAAGATTCCATGTCCGCCCTTGTCAGGTCGTGAATCACAATCTCACAGGATGTTCCAAAATGTGTGGCAACTCCGTGAGCTATCTGGGTTAAAAAATCTAGGGTCTGTCTCATATGAAGTTCATCCTTTCGCGAAAGCATTTTCGGGCAGTGTTCCTTGGCCAAGACTGCCTGAAAATTTTTTTGATAAGTCCATCATACCATAAAAAAAACAAAATGCAATAGTTTTCTTAAAAAAATTTAGATGATCTCAAATATTTTTTATTTTACTATTGCAATTATGGAAATTGAATGGTAGTATGTAGATATCAAAGCACGGCTGTTTGTGAATTACAACAAAATAAAAGGAGGTTCTTTCATGATTATTGTAGGAAATGGAAGATTAATCACCAGAAACCCGGATGCTCCGTTTTATGAATCCGGCGCTGTTGCCATAGAGGGGAACTCTATTGTAAAAGCAGGAGAACTAAAAACAATTCAGGCAGAATTCCCGAATGCAGAATTTATTGATGCAAAGGGCGGAGTGATTATGCCTGCCTTCATTAATGTACATGAGCACATTTACAGCGCTTTTGCCCGCGGTTTAAGTATCAACGGCTATAATCCAAAGGGATTTTTAGATATTCTCGATGGACAGTGGTGGACCATTGACCGCCATCTGACTCTGGAGCAGACCTATCTCAGCGCTATGGCTACTTATATTGACAGCATTAAAAATGGCGTAACCACTGTTTTTGACCATCACGCCAGCTTTGGCGCAATTACAGGTTCTCTATTTGAGATTGAAAAAGCCGCAAAAGAAACCGGTATTCGCTCCTGTCTCTGCTATGAGATTTCTGACCGGGACGGAAAGGACAAATCAAGAGAAGCCATTCAGGAAAATGTAGACTTTATCAAGCATGCTCTGGCTGACGACAGCGATATGATTGCCGGTATGATGGGTATGCACGCATCCTTTACCATCTCAGATGAAACTATGGAACGGTGTGCTGCCATGAAGCCGGAGGGCGTCGGCTACCATATCCATGTGGCAGAGGGCATTGAGGATCTTCACGCCTGCTTAAAGGATCACGGCAAACGGATCATTGATCGTTTAATGGACTGGAATATTCTTGGCGAGAAAACCCTGACAGCTCACTGTATTTATGTGAACAAGCATGAGATGGAGCTTCTGAGAGATACCAACACTATGGTAGTACATAATCCGGAATCCAACATGGGCAATGCCTGCGGATGTCCGCCTACTATGGAAATCTTCCATACCGGAGTACTGACTGGACTGGGAACAGACGGATATACCCATGATATGACAGAATCTTATAAGGTAGCCAATATTCTTCATAAGCATCATCTGTGTGATGCCAACGCAGCATGGGGAGAGGTTCCTGTGATGCTGTTTGAAAATAATGCAAAGATTGCTAATAGATATTTTAAAAAACCTTTAGGCGTTCTGAAGGAAGGCGCAGCAGCTGATGTTATTGTTACCGATTACAATCCGCTCACTCCCATGCATGCAGGAAATGTAAACGGTCACATCCTTTTTGGTATGACCGGGCGCAGTGTAGTGACAACCATTGCCAATGGTAAGGTTCTCATGAAGGATCGGGTTCTGACAACGATTGATGAAGAAAAAGTAATGGCTGACTGCCGTCAGGCAGCTGCCGCATTGGCAAAATCTATTAATGGATAAATTCCGGGGGACTTAGCGTCCCCCAATGATATTCAGTGATAAACAATACAAGGAGGAATACGTCATGAGCGACAGAATGACCCCAATGCCATTCGGTCAGATGATCAGATGGATTTTAAAAGAAAAGAAAGAACAGGGAACCGTATTTGGTGTTTATCATCCCTACCGCGCTGCAGACCAGTACAGCCGTCAGATTTTTGGGCGGAAGCTGGAAACTCCTGTGGGACCGGCTGCAGGCCCACACACACAGCTGGCTCAGAATATTGCAGCTTCCTACTACGGAGGCAGCCGTTTCTTTGAGCTGAAAACCGTACAGATTCTCGATGGTGAGGATTTGCCTGTCAACAAGCCCTGTATTAAGGCGGATGACGAATGCTACAACTGCGAGTGGTCTACGGAGCTTTATGTTCCCCAGGCTCAGGACGAGTACATCAAAGCATGGTTTTTATTAAGCGTAATGGCAAAGGAATTTGACCTGGGCGCTATGGATGGTTTCCAGTTCAACATGAGTGTGGGCTACGATCTGGAGGGAATCAAATCTGAAAAGGTAAATCGCTTCATCGATTCTATGATGAATGCAGCAGATACGGCAGCTTTCCAGGAGTGCAGACAGTATCTGTTAGATAACCTGTCTCTGTTCCAGAAGCTTACAAAAGAGGATGTTGAGGCAATTTCTCCCTGCATCTGCAATTCTGTAACTTTATCTACTCTGCACGGCTGCCCGCCTCAGGAAATTGAGCGGATTGCAACCTACCTGATTACAGAAAAAGGACTGAATACCTTTATTAAATGCAACCCGACTCTTCTGGGCTATGAATTTGCCAGAGAAACCATGGATAAAATGGGCTATGATTATGTGGCCTTTGGTGATTTCCACTTCAAGGACGATCTGCAGTATGAGGATGCTGTTCCCATGCTGAAACGGCTGATTGCTCTGAGTGCAGAAAAGGGACTGGAATTTGGTGTTAAGATTACTAACACCTTCCCGGTAGATGTTAAGCAGAACGAGCTCCCCAGCGAAGAGATGTATATGTCCGGAAAGTCCCTGTATCCGCTGTCTATTGCTCTTGCAGCAAAGCTCAGCAAAGAATTTGACGGAAAGCTTCGTATTTCCTATTCCGGCGGCGCAGATGCCTTTAATATTGACAAGATCGTAAAAGCAGGAATCTGGCCGGTTACTGTAGCAACCACCCTTTTAAAGCCCGGCGGATATCAGAGACTGGAGCAGCTTGCTCTGGCTACTCAGGAGGCAGGCGTTTCCTTCAACGGCGTTTCCTATGAAGCTGTTCAGAAGCTTGCCGATGAGGCTGTTACTGACAAACATCATGTGAAAGCAGTAAAACCCCTTCCGTCCAGAAAACTGAACCGTCAGGTTCCGCTGACTGACTGCTTTGTTGCTCCCTGTAAAGAGGGATGTCCGATTCATCAGGATATTACGGCATACCTGCAGCTTGTAGGCGAAGGAAAAATGAAAGAAGCCATGGAAGTTATCACAGAAAAGAATCCGCTTCCGTTTATTACCGGTACCATCTGCGCACACAACTGCATGAGCAAATGTACCAGAAACTTCTATGAGCATCCGGTACATATCCGCAATGCAAAGCTGACTGCTGCTGAAGGCGGTTTTGCAGATTTAATGAAAAACTTAAAGGCCCGTGATCCGGAGACTGGAAAGACTGCAGCAATCGTAGGCGGCGGTCCGGCCGGTATGGCGGCAGCCTTCTTCCTCAGCAGAGCAGGTTTTGCCGTAACCCTGTATGAAAAAGAGGATTCCCTGGGCGGTGTGGTAAAACATGTGATTCCTGGATTCCGTATTTCTGATGAGGCGATTGCCCATGATGTGGCTCTTGTAACTGCCTACGGCGCCAAACTGCAGCTGAATACAAAAATCGAGAATCTGGACAGCCTGAAGGATGCCTATGATTATGTGGTGCTTGCTGCAGGTGCTTCCGAGCCAGGAGTCCTGAAGCTGGAAAAGGGCGAGCCAGTAAATGCCCTGGAATTTTTAGCAGACTTTAAGAAACATGACGGCAATCTGGATCTGGGCAAAAATGTTGTAGTAATCGGCGGCGGAAATACTGCTATGGATACTGCAAGAGCAGCAAAACGCACCAAAGGCGTAGAGCATGTATATCTGGTATACCGCAGAACCAAACGGTATATGCCGGCAGATGAGGAAGAGCTTGTTATGGCAGTAGAGGACGGCGTGGAATTCAAAGAGCTGCTGGCTCCGAAGGCCCAGGAAAATGGAATGCTTCTGTGTGATGTTATGAAGCTTGGGGAGATGGATGCCTCCGGAAGACGCGGCGTTGTTGCAATCGGAGAAACTGTTTCTGTTCCGGCCGACACCATCATCGCTGCAGTCGGAGAGAAGGTTCCCACTCATTTTTATGAAGCGTGCAGCCTGAATCTCAACGATCGCGGTAAGGTTCTGGTCAATCCGGATACCAAGGAATCCAGCGTAAAGAATGTATATGTAATCGGTGACGGTCTGGGCGGTCCGGCTACAGTTGTAGAAGCAATCCGTGATGCCCTGACAGCCTCTGAAGCAATTGCAGGAAGAAAGCTGGTACAGGACTTTGATGAAAAGGTTACTTCTGAGGATGTTTATCCCAGACGTGGTTCCCTTCTGGAAACCCAGGAAGGCCGTGTAGAAAGCGGACGCTGCTTAAGCTGCTCCTCCATCTGTGAAAACTGTGCAGAGGTATGTCCGAACCGTGCAAACCTGGCAATCCGGGTTCCGGGTATGGCAAAACATCAGATTATCCATGTGGATTATATGTGTAATGAGTGCGGAAACTGCCGGAGCTTCTGCCCTTATGACAGTGCTCCTTATCTGGATAAATTCACCTTGTTTGCCAATGTGGAAGATATGGACAACAGTAAGAATGAGGGCTTTACGGTATTAAATAAGGCTGAGGTTTCCTGCCGCGTCCGTTATCTGGGCAATATCATAGAATGGAAGTCTGGCGAAAAGACAGAGATTCCGGAAGCTCTCTGCAAGGTTATGGAAACTGTATGCAGAGATTATGAGTATCTGATTCAGTAAAACCAGCTTTTGTGTCGGAAAACAGCTGCCTGCCAGCAAAGGGGGGAAGCTGTTTTCCTGGCGCATGTATTTGCCATCTGGTTTGTGATTATTTTCACATAAGGTTTCATTCATATAAAAGAAAAGGAAGGCGATGAACCATGAAAACATTGCTGAAAGGCGGACGGGTCGTATCCGGCAGAGGATGGATAGAAGCTGATATTCTGTTGGAGGATGATAAAATTTCCAAAGTAGAGGCTGATATTAGTGACAACGATGCCAGAATTATAGATGTGACCGGACGTTTTATATTCCCCGGTTTTATTGATGCCCATACGCACTTTGATCTGGCTGTAGCCGGAACTGTAACTGCAGATGACTTTGAGACAGGAACCAGGGCGGCTGTCAGCGGAGGAACCACAACCATTGTGGATTTTGCCACCCAGTATCGGGGCGAAACCTTAAAAGAGGCTCTGGATAACTGGCACAGAAAGGCAGATCAAAAAAGCTCCTGTAACTATGGATTTCATCTGGCAATCTCAGAATTTTCGGAATCCATCAGCAATGAGCTGGAAGAAATTATTCGTGATGGGGTCACTTCTTTTAAGCTGTACATGATTTACGATGACAATATGCTGGATGACGGCAGCATCTACAAGGTTTTGAAACGTCTGACCGAGCTTGGGGGCATTGCCGGCGTTCACTGTGAAAACAGCGACCTGGTAAAAGCCATGGTTCAGGAACAGAAAGAGCTGGGAAATCTTACCACCAGCGCTCATCCTGCCAGTCGTCCGCCTCTGGTAGAAGCAGAAGCCATTGACCGGCTGCTGAAGATTGCTGCTTTGACTGATTCTCCGGTTATTGTTGTGCATTTAAGCACCAAAGCCGGTCTTAAGGAGGTTCAAAGCGCCCGGAAGCAAGGGCAGGAGGTCTATCTGGAAACCTGTCCTCAGTATCTGCTTCTGGATGACAGCGTTTATGATCTGCCTGATTTTGAAGGCGGAAAATATATCATAGCGCCGCCGCTCAGAAAGAAAGAGGATCAGGAGGCTCTCTGGGAGGCTCTGGCTGACGATTCTATCCAGACCCTCTCAACCGATCACTGCAGCTTTACACGGAAACAAAAGTCTGCTGGAAAAGAGGATTTCACAAAAATTCCGGGAGGAATGGCAGGTGTGGAAACACGGCCAGTCCTGATGTATACCTATGGAGTGGAAGCTGGACGGATTACCATGGAGCAAATGTGCCGCCTGCTTTCAGAAAATCCCGCAAAGCTATATGGAATGTATCCGCAAAAAGGGGTAATTGCACCAGGAAGCGATGCGGATCTTGTGGTATGGAATCCGGAGACAGAGTGGGTTTTGTCTGCTGAAAATCAGACAGCCAATGTGGATTATCAGGCCTACGAAGGCTATCCGGTAAAGGGAATTGCAGAGCAGGTTTATGTGAATGGACAGCTTGCTGCTGAAAACGGAAAAATTGTAAAGGAACATCTGGGACAGTATGTAAAACGGGAGCCTTATACAAAGCTTTTCTAAAGCATACCGTTCCTTTCCTATCAAAATTGTAACTGTTCAGGACGGGGCATCTTTTTTTGGATTTTTCTTCCTGTTCTCCCGCCGTCCTGAATAGTTACTCAGAATTGCAAAAAGAAAGGGGGTTACGCTGTGGCAACATTTAAAGTAAATGGAGCTGTTGTAACACCGTCTAAGAATCAGAAGCTGCTTCGCTTTTTAAGAGATGAGCTTCATCTGTATTCAGTAAAAGACGGATGCAGTGAAGGCGCATGCGGTACCTGTACCGTAATTATTGACGGAGAAACGGTAAAGGCATGTGTTCCTGACACAGACGCTCTGGAAGGAAAAAATATCATTACTGTTGAGGGTCTGACTGCGTGGGAGAGCAAGGTGTTTACCTATTCCTACGGAGAAGCGGGCGCAGTACAGTGCGGTTTCTGTATTCCGGGAATGATTATGTGTACCAAGGCCCTTCTGGACAAAAATCTTGATCCGACAGAAGAAGAAATCCGTTACGCTTTGCGCAACAATTACTGCCGCTGTACCGGATATGTAAAAATCGTTGCAGCAGTTAAGCTGGCTGCAAAAATCATGAGAGAGGGAACGATTCCGAAAAATGGCACAGACAACTGGAAAATGGGTTCCAGTGTTCACCGGATTGACGTAGAGGAGAAGGTTCTGGGATATGGAAAATATCCGGATGACTACGATCTGGAAGAAATGCTTCATGTAGCGGTTCTGCGAAGCAAATACCCTCGTGCCAGGGTGCTTTCCATTGACACCTCTGCTGCAAAATCCCTGGATGGCGTTGCTGCCGTTTTTACAGCGGAGGACGTTCCCGGTGAAAATAAAGTAGGACATTTAAAGCATGATCAGTATTCTCTGATTCCTGTAGGCGGGCTGACTCATTATCTTGGCGACGGCATTGCCCTGATTGCTGCTGAGACAGCAGAAATAGCAGAGAAGGCAAAAAAACTGGTCAAAGTCGAATACGAGGTTCTTACACCTGTAAGAAATATTCAGGAAGCTGCTGCCCCGGATGCGCCCAAGGTATTTGATGAAGAGGAAAATAATATCTGCTCCTACAAGCATATCAGCCGGGGAAATGCAGAGGAAGCCATTAAAAATTCCAAACATGTAATTTCTCACCATTTTGAAACTCCGTGGACCGAGCATGCTTTTCTGGAGCCGGAGTGTGCAGTGGCCTATATCGACGAGGATGATGACGTTTTTGTTTATTCTACGGATCAGTCTGCCCATCAGACCCTTCACGAATGCCAGATGATTCTTGGAACTGACAAGGTAAAGGTTCAGAACGCCCTGGTTGGCGGTGGATTTGGCGGCAAAGAGGATATGACAGTTCAGCATCTTGCAGCTATGGTTACCTATCTTACCAGACGTCCTGCAAAATTAAAGCTGTCCCGGGAAGAATCTCTTCTGGTTCATCCCAAACGCCATCATTTCGAAATGGACTTTACCATGGGCTGCGATGAAAATGGTAAAATTATGGGTGTACAGGCGAAGGTTTACTCTGATACTGGCGCATTCATGTCTCTGGGCGGTCCTGTTCTGGAGCGCGCCTGTACCCATGCGGCAGGTCCCTACAATTATCAGAATTTCGATATTGAAGGAACGGCTTATTACACCAACAATCCGCCGGCAGGAGCCTTCCGCGGATTCGGCGTAACCCAGACCTGCTTTGTAACAGAAACTCTGTTAAATATGATGGCTGACGAGGTGGGAATTACTCCGTGGGAAATCCGCTATCGCAACGCCATCCGTCCCGGCCAGGTTCTTCCCAACGGACAGATCGTAGATGAATCCACCGGTCTGGTAGAAACTCTGGAGGCCATTAAAGAGGATTATGACGCTGCCATGGCAGCCGGCAAGCCGGTTGGTATTGGATGCGCCATGAAGAATGCTGGTGTTGGCGTTGGAATTCCGGATACCGGACGCGTAAAGCTGATCGTAGAGGAAGATAACAAGCTTCACATCTATGCAGGCGCTTCCTGTATCGGACAGGGACTGGGAACTGTACTTGTCCAGATTGTAGTGGAGGAGACGGATCTTCCGGCAGACAGCATTGTGTATGAACGAAGCAATACCTGGATTGCCCTTGACTCTGGAACTACCTCCGGCTCCCGCCAGACTCTTATCACCGGTGAGGCCTGCATGAGAGCCTGCCGTGAGCTGATGAAGGAGCTGAATGCAGGAAAGACCCTGGCTGATGTAAAAGGGCAGGTATTTTACGGAGAATATCTTGCAAAAACAGATCCTCTTGGAGCAGATGTTCCCACCCCTGTATCCCATGTTGCCTATGGATATGCAACTCAGATGTGTATCATTGATCCGGAAACAGGAAAGATTGAAAAAATGGTTGCAGCCCATGATGTTGGAAAGGCAGTCAATCCACTGTCCTGCGAAGGTCAGATAGAAGGCGGAGTAGTTATGTCTATGGGTTACGCTCTGACTGAGCGCTATCCGATTGACGATAACTGTAAGCCGATTGATAAATATGGCTCTCTGGGTCTGTTTAGAGCCCACGAGCTTCCGGAAATCAAGGCCATTGTCATTGATAAGCCGGGACTGAAGGTTGCAGGCGGTGCTATCGGTATCGGTGAGATTACCTCTATCCCAACTGCACCGGCCATTGCCGATGCTTATTTCCGTTACGATCATGAGAGACGGTATGAGCTCCCACTGAAAAATACACCTTATGAAAGGAAGTGGTAACTATGGCAGCAAAGAAAAAATTTCCCTATCACTCTGCATTTGTTGCCTGCAACGGCGGATGTCATGAAGGAAATGGTGATTCCTCCTGTTCCTATGGCTGTATAGCCTGCGGTCTGTGCGTCAACACCTGTCCCTACGGTGCCATTTCCATGAATGAATACGGCGTTGCCGAGGTAGACGAGAAAAAATGTACCGGCTGTGGACGATGTGCAGAAGCATGTCCCCAGCAGATCATCCATATCCATGAGGATGCCAATTTTATTGCTGTAAAATGCTCCAACCATGACAAAGGCGCTGCATCCAGGAAACAATGCGACGTCAGCTGTATTGGATGCGGCATCTGTGAAAAAACATGTACCGCCTCTGCCATTCACGTAATCGACAACTGTGCAGTGATTGAAGAAAAATATTGTCTGAGCTGCGGAATGTGCGCTGTTAAATGTCCGCGCCACGCTATTTATGATTTAAGAGGAGTGCTGACTCCGACAAGATAAGGCAGAAAAAAGCAACGAATCAAAGGACCGCCGCTCCATGGAAGAGAAATCCTCTGTGGAGCGGCAGTTTTTATGTCATAGGACGCACTTTCCTATGACATAAAAACGCTCCGCGAGGATCGCCATGCGGCGGCAGAGAATTTTAAGATAAAATTCAAAAAAACAAAAAGCGCTTTTGCATTTGGTATGCTATACTATTATCATGGAGGATTTGTCAGATTACAGAGATTCACAATCTGTATCCCGTATTGACTCTTTCCAGTGGTTTTTATCTGTTTTATCTGATACTTTTCATTCACTTAAGGGTTGGAAAACGAAAACAAAACGAATAGTTACAAGGAATAAAGGAATAAAACTATGAAAACGGCAATCTATTTTCTGGATGCCTCCTCTGTTCCGGAAGAGGAGGCTCTTTTACGGGCAGCAGGAGAGCTTTCCCGGAGCCGACAGGAAAAGGCGGCAAAGCTTCGCTTTCCGGAAGACAGGGTTTTATCTCTGGGCGCAGGACTGCTTCTGGACAGGGGACTGCAAAGGTATGGTCTTCGAGAGAGAGACTTAGAGCTGGAATACCGGCACAACGGAAAACCTTATCTAAAGCATTATCCGGAGCTTTATTTTAACCTGTCCCATTCCGGCACTATGGTAATGGCAGTATTTTCGGATCGGGAAATTGGCTGTGATATTGAAAAAATACGAAAAACAAAAATGGCTCTTGTACACCGGTATTTTACCAAAAATGAGCAGCTGTTTCTGGAACAGGAACGCCCGGAACAAGAAACCGATCGTCTGTTTTCCCGTTATTGGACTCTGAAGGAAAGTGTATTAAAGGCCACTGGAGAGGGGATGCGTCTTCCTTTAGACAGCTTTGAACTGCAGCTTGCAGAATTCCCTTCTGAGGCTCCTGTGAACCTGGTATGGCACACAGAAGCAGGAAAGAAGTTTTCTTCTTTTTCCTTCCGGGAATACGAATTTTCCGGATATCAGGCTGCTGTCTGCCGGGGCGGGGCTGATGATGGCCTTTCCAATGTTTTTTTCTCTTTTCAAAACCTACAAGATGTGGTAAGATAACCACGTAAGCAATGAGTACAGAAACAGGATCCTGTGTTTTTGTACAGAGTTGCAGAGCAAAGGAGAAAGATTCCATGGATATGAAACGTGTATTTCTGAAATTAAGCGGCGAGGCTCTGGCCGGACCGAAAAAAACCGGATTTGATGAGGATACGGTAAAGGAAGTTGCCAGACAGGTTAAGCTGTCTGTAGATGCAGGCGTACAGGTAGGTATTGTAATTGGCGGCGGAAATTTCTGGCGCGGACGTACCAGCGATGCGATTGAGCGGACAAAAGCCGATCAGATTGGAATGCTGGCTACGATTATGAACTGTATTTATGTGTCTGAGATTTTCCGCAATGCCGGAATGAAGACCCATATTTTCACACCATTTGCCTGCGGCACCATGACGGAGCTGTTCTCTAAGGATCGGGCCAATGCGTGCTTCGAAAACCAGGAAGTAGTATTTTTTGCAGGCGGCACCGGACATCCTTACTTCTCCACAGACACAGGAATTACCCTGCGGGCGGTTGAGATGGATGCAGACTGTATTCTGCTGGCAAAATCGATTGACGGTGTATACGACAGCGATCCGGCAAAGAATCCGAATGCAAAAAAATACGATACCATCAGCATTCAGGAAGTGATTGATAAAAAACTGGCTGTAGTGGATCTCACTGCGTCTATTATGTGTCTGGAGCACAAGATGCCCATGGCAGTATTTGATTTAAATGAGAAAGACGGCATTGCCAATGCAATGCAGGGAAAAATAAACGGTACCATTGTGACCGTTGAATAACAGGAGGTTTTTATGCAGGACGAATTAAAGGTTTATGAAAGTAAGATGGAAAAAACACTGGACGTGCTTCTGGACGAGTTTGGTTCCATTCGCGCAGGCCGTGCCAATCCGCATGTGTTGGACAGAATCAAGGTAGATTATTACGGTACCCCTACTCCTATTCAGCAAGTCGGCAATATTAACGTACCTGAGGCACGGATGATCGTGATTCAGCCCTGGGAAAAATCTCTGTTGAAATCCATTGAGAAAGCTATTCTGACTTCTGATCTGGGTATCAATCCAACCAATGACGGCAGCGTGATCCGTCTGGTTTTCCCGGAGCTTACAGAGGAACGCCGTAAGGATCTGGCCAAGGACGTTAAGAAAAAAGGTGAGGCCGCCAAGGTTGCTGTCCGTAATATACGCCGCGATGCAAATGAATCTCTGAAAAAAATGGAGAAAAACGGCGACATTTCCGAGGATGATTTAAAAGACGGCAATGATAAAATTCAGAAGCTGACTGACAAGATGATCGACAAGATCGACAAAGCAGTAGAAACAAAAACCAAAGAGATTATGACTGTATAATCCCATGTAACTATTCAGGACGACGGGAAGGCTGGCGGAAAAATTCTTGTAAAGCTCGCTTGTAAAGGAATTTTCCTGCCAGCTCTCACATCGGAGATTTCTCCGATACTTCTTGTTCGGCTTTGCCGGACAAGAAGGTGCCCCGTCCTGAACAATTACAATCTAATTTGTATATGAGCAGTATGGCGGGGCAGGGAAGGATCCCTGTCCCGCTGCTGTGTCGTGCATTTATATTTGAGCAGGGAGGAATTTTATGAATCAGAATCTGGATGGCATGGTAATCCCCAGACATGTGGCGCTTATTCTGGACGGCAACGGACGCTGGGCCAAAAAACGGGGACTTCCCCGCACCATGGGACACAAGGAGGGCTGTGTTACGGTGGAGAAAACCGTAGAAGTTGCTGCCCGCATGGGAATTGAGTATCTGACCGTATATGGTTTTTCCACAGAAAACTGGAAGCGTTCTTCCGACGAGGTGGGCGCTCTGATGCAGCTTTTCCGTTTTTACATGGTCCGCCTGTTAAAAATTGCTTCCGCCAATAATGTGCGGGTAAAAATGATTGGTGACCGCACCCGTTTTGATCAGGACATTATTGACGGCATCAACCGGCTGGAACGGGAGACAAAGGACAATACCGGACTTACCTTTGTAATTGCCGTAAATTACGGCGGCCGGGACGAGCTTACCCGCGCAGTCAGAAAGCTGGCTGCTGACTGCTGTGCAGGAAAACTGGAGCCTTCAGCCATAACAGAACAGGTGGTGAATTCCTATCTGGATACTGCAGATATTCCGGATCCGGATCTTCTGATACGAACCAGCGGAGAGCTGCGGCTGTCCAATTATCTTCTGTGGCAGCTTGCCTATACAGAGCTTTATGTGACAGATTGTCTCTGGCCTGATTTCAACCAGGAAGAGCTGGAAAAAGCCATTCTTTCCTATAACCGGCGTGATCGGAGATTCGGCGGAGTCAAATAAACAGAAACAGCAGCTAAAAAGAAAAAGGAGGACCGTTGATGTTTGCAAAACGGTTGATAAGTGGTATTATTCTGGTTATTCTTGCTATCATAATAGTAGGGCAGGGCGGATTGCTTCTATACGGCACCATGACAGCCATTTCTCTGATTGGCATGTATGAGCTGTATCGTGTCCTGAATATGGAAAAAAGTCCGCTGGCAGCTGTCGGCTATCTGACTGCCGTAGCCTATTACGGGCTTGTATGGTTTGAGGGAACCAGTCATGTAACCCTTCTTGCCATCGGTACTCTGATGGTGATGATGAGCCTTTATGTGTTTCAGTTTCCCAAATATAAAACAGAGGAGGTTGCCTGCGCCTTTTTTGGGGTATTCTATGTGGCAGGCATGCTCTCCTATCTCTACCAGGTAAGGGCCATGGCTGATGGCAAATATCTGGTGTGGCTGATCTTTTTAAGCTCCTGGGGCTGTGACACCAGTGCCTATTGTGTGGGTATGCTTTTTGGAAAACACAAAATGGCGCCTGTGCTGAGTCCGAAAAAATCCATTGAGGGAGCCATAGGCGGAATCGCAGGCTCCGCACTTTTAGGCATTCTGTTTGCAGGGATCTTCGGTGCGAAGTTCTCCTCTGTAGCCAATCCCCAGGCTGCCTGCGCTATTGCCTGCGCCATTGCCGCAGCAATCTCCCAGATTGGAGATCTTGCTGCCTCTGCCATTAAGCGGAATCACAACATCAAGGACTATGGCAATCTGATTCCCGGTCACGGCGGTATTTTAGACCGGTTTGACAGTATGCTGTTTACTGCGCCGGCGATTTATTTTGCAGTAACATTTCTTGTATCCTAAAAAACTTCCTAGGATACAAAAGCGCTCTGTGAAGATGCGCACATTCTTTTTTGATAAATGCTGACAAGGAGGATACCAATGAAAAAAATAGCAATTCTCGGGTCTACCGGTTCTATCGGCACACAGACTTTGGAGGTTGTAGAGAATAATGGAGATATTCAGGTAACAGCCCTGGCTGCAGGGAGCAATATTGTCCTTTTAGAGCAGCAGATCCGGAAATTCCATCCGAAGCTGGCCTGCGTGTGGGACGAGAAAAAGGCTGCAGATCTTCGGGATAAGATCCGGGATCTGGATGTGCGGGTTGTCTCCGGTATGGATGGACTGTTAGAGGCAGCCACAGAACCCCAGGCAGAAATTGTAGTCACTGCTGTTGTGGGCATGATTGGAATTCGTCCTACCATTGCAGCTATGGAGGCCGGAAAGGATATTGCTCTTGCCAACAAGGAAACTCTGGTAACTGCAGGACATCTGATTATGCCTCTCGCGGAAAAAATGCATGTGCGGATTCTTCCAGTGGACAGTGAGCACAGTGCCATTTTCCAGAGCTTAAACGGTGAAAATAAAAAAGAAATTCACAAAATTCTCCTGACTGCTTCTGGCGGTCCCTTCCGCGGATGGACCCGAAAACAGCTGGAAGGCGTTCGGGTAGAAGATGCCTTAAAGCATCCTAACTGGGCTATGGGACAGAAAATTACCATTGATTCTTCAACTATGGTGAACAAGGGACTGGAGGTTATGGAGGCCCGCTGGCTGTTCGGCGTGGAAATGGATCAGGTTCAGGTCGTAGTTCAGCCACAGAGTGTCATTCACTCCATGGTAGAATTTAAAGACGGAGCCATTATGGCTCAGCTTGGCACTCCAGACATGAAGCTTCCGATTCAGTATGCCCTTTACTACCCGGAGAGAAGATATCTTCCGGGAGAGCGTCTTGATTTTGCAAAACTGGGAAAGATCACCTTTGAGGCTCCGGATATGGAGGTCTTCCGCGGTCTTTCGCTGGCTTACCAGGCAGGCAGGAGAGGCGGTTCTCTTCCTACGGTTTATAATGCTGCCAACGAATATGCTGTCGGCAGATTTTTAAAGAAAGAAATTCCTTATCTGACCATCATTGATATGATTGAAGGCGCCATGGCGCATCACAAGGTGGTCGAAAATCCTGATGTAAGTCAGATTCTGGCTGCAGAGCAGGAAACTTATGATTATATAGAAAGCAGGTGGTAAATTGCTGAATATTCTGGCAGCAATTCTTTTATTCGGGCTGATTGTGCTTGTTCACGAATTCGGTCATTTTCTGCTGGCAAAGCTAAACGGCATTGGCGTAGTGGAATTTTCCATTGGCATGGGGCCGCGGCTGGCCAGCTTTGTACACGGAGAAACCAGGTATTCCCTGAAGGCGCTTCCTTTCGGCGGCTCCTGTATGATGGTGGGAGAGGACAGTGCGGATCCCAATCCCAAAGCATTTAACAACAAATCTGTATTTGCAAGAATTGCTGTGATTGCCGCGGGTCCTGTATTTAATTTTATTCTGGCCTTTTTTGCCGGAATCCTGATTGTATCCCAGGTAGGACATGACAATCCGGTGCTTATTGGTGTAGAGGACGGTTCTCCTGCTCAGGAGGCCGGTCTGATGCCGGGAGATAAGATTACCCGGATCAACAATCGAAAAATCAGCGCATACCGGGACATTCAGCTGTATACACTTTCCCATCCAGGCCAGGAGCTGACCATTTCCTATGAACGTCCGGCCGGTGGAAGCTGGGAAAATAAAGGTGCGGCAGAAAAACGAACTGCTGTCTTAACTCCCGCATTTAATGAAGAATATCAGGCCTACATGCTTGGTGTTCTTTTTGCCGGATATGAAAAAACAGACAGCTTTGCAGAGCTGATTCGCTGCAGTGCTTATGAAGTAAAATACTGTATCGTTTCTACCTTTGACAGCCTGCGCATGCTTTTCACCAAACAGCTTCCAGTAGAAGATGCAGTAACCGGCCCGGTGGGCATTGTCAGTATGGTTGGAGAAACGGTAGAGCAGGGACGGGAGGCCGGAGCTATGGTTCTCATAGTGATTCTGGCAAACTGGGTTCTTCTTTTAAGCTCCAGCCTTGGAATCATGAATCTGTTTCCCATTCCGGCTCTGGACGGAGGACGTCTGTTCTTCCTTTTTCTCGAACTGCTTCGTGGAAAGCCCATGGATCCGGAAAAAGAAGGAATGGTTCATCTGGCCGGCATGATGGTTTTGATGGCACTGATGCTCTTTGTTCTCTTTCATGACGTACAGAAGCTTTTGTAAGACAGAGAAAGGACAGGTGGATACGAATGAAAACGAAGGTAATTCAAATTGGTGACAGGGTCATTGGCGGCGGAAATCCCATACTGATCCAGTCCATGTGCAATACAAAAACAGAGGATGTAACAGCAACGGTTGCCCAGATTCTGAAGCTGGAGCAGGCGGGCTGTGATATTATCCGTGTAGCTGTTCCCACACTGGAGGCTGCAGCTGCCCTAAAGGAAATCAAAAAACAGATTCATATTCCGCTGGTGGCAGACATTCACTTTGATTATCGTCTGGCTATTGCAGCCATGGAAAATGGCGCTGACAAGATCCGCATCAACCCCGGCAATATCGGCAGCAAGGAACGGGTAAAAGCTGTGGTAGATAGGGCCAAGGAGCTTCACATTCCCATTCGAGTAGGTGTAAACAGCGGCTCTCTGGAAAAAGGTCTGATCGAAAAATACGGCGGCGTCACTGCAGAGGGGCTGGTAGAAAGCGCTCTGGAAAAAACTGCTCTGATTGAGCAGATGGGCTACGATAACCTGGTGATCAGCATCAAATCCTCCGACGTTATGATGTGCGTCAAGGCCCATGAGCTGATTCACAGCCAGACCTCCTATCCCCTTCATGTCGGAATTACAGAGGCCGGAACTTTAACCTCCGGTAATATCAAATCCGCAGTCGGACTGGGACTGATCCTCCATCAGGGCATCGGTGATACCATCCGGGTATCTCTTACTGGAGATCCGGTGGAAGAAATCAAATCTGCCAAGCTGATTTTAAGGACTCTGGGACTGCGCAAAGGTGGAATTGAGGTAGTTTCCTGTCCTACCTGCGGCCGTACCCGCATCGATCTGATCGGCCTGGCCAATCAGGTGGAAAACATGGTGACAGAGTTTGACCAGCTGAATGTAAAGGTGGCTGTTATGGGCTGTGTAGTAAATGGCCCTGGCGAAGCAAAAGAGGCTGATTTGGGAATTGCTGGAGGCATTGGCGAAGGCCTTCTCATCAAAAAAGGGGAAATTGTGAAAAAGCTGCCAGAGGCAGAGCTGCTTCCTGCTCTGCGTGCAGAGCTGAAAGCCCTGGCGGCAGCTCAGGAGAAAGGTGAATGAAGGATTTTTTAGATGTATTTCCCGGATTGCATATGACAGAACAAATGCAGGAGCTTTTATCTCTGGTAGGCGTGGAGCGTGTCTCCATGCCCAGAGACAGAAGCTCTCTTCGCATTTACCTGAACAGTCCGCGATTAATTCATAAAAAGAACATCTGGGATCTGGAACGGGGAATTCGAGAGCAGCTTTTTCCTGGAAAACAGATCCAGATCCGAATCTTTGAACGGTTCTGTCTGTCTGAGCAGTATACACCGGAAAAGCTTCTGAAGGTTTACCGGGACAGCCTGCTGATGGAACTGAAAAATTACAGCATTATCGAATATTCCATTTTTCGGAAAGCAGAATGTACATTTCCACGGCCGGACCTGCTGCATATGACTGTAGAAAACACCATGGTCAACCGGGAAAAAGCCGGGGAACTGAAGCGTGTCCTGGAAAAAGTTTTCCATGAACGGTGCGGCCTTCCTGTGGAGATAGAATACGAATATGTAGAGCCTGTACGCGCCAGAGGAACACTGGAAAGAGAACTGCAGGCAAAACACCAGGCAGAGGAGCTGGCTGCCCGCTATCTGGAGCACCACAGCACAGAAGAAGAAAATTCCCAGGAAGCAAAAAGCGGTGCATCTGCTTCTGCAGAAAAGGGAAAAACAAAAGCGGCAGGAAAAGGCAGTGAAAATGGCGGCAGTATTACCAGAGGTGAGTCACGCCCTGGCGCTCTGCGAAACGGGAAAAAGGAATTTCAGAAGAAAAACGACTGGAGTCATGGAGGATACCGGAAAAAATCGGAGAATCCCGATGTCCTTTATGGACGTGATTTTGAAGACGATTTTATTGAGCTGGAACGAATTGAGGGAGAAATCGGAGAAGTTACCATCCGTGGCAAAATCCTTGATAAGGACAGCCGGCTGCTCAGAAGCGGAAAAACCATTATTATTTTCCACATTACAGACTTTACTGATACCATTACAGTCAAGGTATTTGCAAATGAAGATACCCTGGAGGATTTAAATAATGCAATTAAAGAAAAAAACTTTATCCGCCTCCAGGGCATGACAACCATTGACCGGTTTGACGGAGAACTGACCATTGGTTCCATTCGGGGCATTAAAAAATATGAGGATTTTACCAGCAAGCGGACAGACAACAGCCCAGTCAAACGGGTAGAGCTTCACTGTCATACAAAAATGAGCGATATGGACGGTGTTTCTGAGGTCAAGGATATTGTGAAACGAGCCAAATCCTGGGGAATGCCAGCCATTGCCGTCACAGATCATGGCTGTGTCCAGGCATTCCCGGATGCCAGCCATGCTTTGGACAAGGGAGATTCCTTTAAGATTCTTTATGGCGTAGAGGGATATCTTGTGGATGATATGAAGGAGCTGGTTGAGCACTCCAGAGGGCAGAGCTTTTCAGACTCCTATGTGGTCTTTGATATTGAGACTACCGGCTTCAGCCCGGAAAAAAACAAGATTATTGAAATCGGCGCTGTCAAGGTTGTCAACGGACAGATTACAGACAAATTCAGTACCTTTGTCAATCCAGATGTGCCGATTCCCTTTGAAATCGAGCAGCTGACCGGAATCAACGACAATATGGTGCTTTCCTCGCCGGGGATTGAAGTGATTCTTCCTCAGTTTTTGGAATTCTGCAAAGACTGTGCCCTGGTTGCCCACAATGCTTCCTTTGATGTCAGCTTTATCTCCTGGCAGGCCGCAAAGCAGGGATTGGAATTTGAACCCACTGTCCTTGATACAGTCGCCATAGCCAGACAGCTTCTTCCCAGCTTAAACCGTTTTAAGCTGGATACGGTAGCCAAGGCCTTAAATATTTCTCTGGAAAATCATCACCGGGCCGTAGATGATGCCGGAGCTACTGCAGAAATTTTTGTAAAATTTGTAGAAATGCTCCGAGCCAGAGGCGTGGAAAATCTAGATCAGCTGAATGAAATGAGTGAGCTCAGTCCGGACACCATCAAAAAACTGCCGACTCACCATGTGATTATTCTGGCCAAAAACGAGGTAGGACGAATCAATCTCTACCGGCTGGTATCCTGGTCCCATATTGACTATTTTGCAAAACGTCCCAGGATTCCCAAAAGTCTCCTGAACCAGTACAGAGAAGGGCTCATCATTGGTTCTGCCTGTGAAGCTGGGGAACTTTACCAGGCTCTGCTGCGGGGATTGCCCAGAGCGGAGCTGATGAAGGTGGCATCCTTTTATGACTTTCTGGAAATTCAGCCCCTGGGCAACAATGCCTTTATGCTGCGGGATGAAAAAAGCACCGTAAAAACCATGGAAGATCTGATGGATTTGAACAGGAGAATCGTTCAAATGGGGGAAGAGCTGGGAAAACCCGTATGCGCAACCTGCGACGTTCATTTTCTCAACCCTGAGGACGAGGTTTACCGCCGGATTCTTATGGCGGGTCAGGGATTTTCAGATGCGGATCAGCAGGCGCCTTTATATCTGCGAACGACAGAAGAGATGCTGAAGGAATTTGAATACCTGGGGCCGGATAAGGCAGAAGAGGTGGTCATTACCAATACCCGGATGATTGCTGATATGTGTGAGCGCATTGCACCAGTACGTCCGGATAAATGTCCTCCGGTTATTGAAGACTCTGATGAAACCCTTCGAAAAATCTGCTATGACAAGGCCCATGAAATGTACGGGGAAAACCTGCCTGAAATTGTAACTGCCCGACTGGAAAAGGAGCTTCATTCTATTATTTCCAATGGCTTTGCCGTGATGTATATTATTGCTCAGAAGCTGGTATGGAAATCCAATGAGGATGGCTACCTGGTAGGCTCCAGAGGCTCTGTAGGTTCCTCCTTTGTTGCCAACATGGCCGGAATCACAGAAGTAAATTCCCTGAGTCCCCATTATCTGTGCCCCCATTGCCATTACAATGATTTTGATTCGGAGGAGGTAAAGAAATTCTCCGGAATGGCAGGATGCGATATGCCAGATCGGAACTGTCCCAAATGCGGCACTCCCATGACAAAGCAGGGCTTTGATATTCCCTTTGAGACCTTCCTGGGCTTTAAGGGAGATAAGGAACCGGATATTGACCTGAACTTTTCCGGAGAATATCAGAGTAAGGCCCACGATTATACAGAGGTCATCTTTGGAAAGGGCCAGACCTTCCGTGCCGGAACGATCGGTACTCTGGCAGATAAAACAGCTTTCGGATTTGTCAAACGTTATTACGAGGAAAGGGGAATTCACAAGCGAAACTGCGAAATAGACCGGATTGTTCAGGGCTGCGTCGGTGTCCGGAGAACGACGGGACAGCATCCTGGCGGTATTGTTGTGCTTCCCATTGGTGAGGAAATCTATTCTTTTACCCCGGTTCAAAGACCGGCCAATGATATGACTACCTCTACCGTAACCACCCATTTTGATTACCATTCCATTGATCACAATCTGCTGAAGCTGGATATTTTAGGACATCAGGATCCGACCATGATTCGAATGCTTCAGGATTTAACCGGTCTGGATCCGGTAAATGATATTCCTCTGGATTCTCCGGAGGTAATGTCTCTGTTTCAGAATACCTCTGCTTTGGGAATTACTCCGGATGATATTGGTGGCTGTAAGCTGGGAGCTTTGGGAATTCCTGAGTTTGGAACTGATTTTGCCATGCAGATGCTTCTTGATGCCAAGCCCAAATATTTCTCTGACTTAGTCCGCATTGCCGGACTGGCCCACGGAACGGATGTATGGCTGGGCAATGCCAAGGATTTAATTCTCAGTGGTCAGGCAACCATTCAGACTGCCATCTGCTGCCGTGACGATATTATGGTTTATCTGATTCAGATGGGACTGGAAGAAGGGCTTTCCTTTACTATTATGGAAAGTGTGCGAAAGGGTAAGGGCTTAAAACCAGAGTGGATTGAAGAAATGAAGGCTCACAATGTGCCGCAGTGGTACATTGATTCTTGCCTGAAAATTAAATATATGTTCCCAAAGGCTCACGCGGCGGCGTATGTTATGATGGCCTGGCGCGTAGCTTTCTGCAAGGTATTTTATCCTCTGGCTTACTATGCTGCATTTTTCAGCATCCGTGCAAATGGCTTTTCCTATGAGCTGATGTGCCAGGGACGTGAAAAGCTGGAATACCATCTGGCTGATTTTAAAAAACGGTCTGATTCCTTATCCAAGGCAGAGCAGGATACTCTTCGAGATATGCGAATTGTTCAGGAAATGTATGCCCGAGGGTATGATTTTATGCCGATTGATATTTACCGGGCCCAGGCAGAGCGGTTCCAGATTATTGACGGGAAGCTGATGCCTTCTTTAAGCAGTATCGCCGGACTGGGACTTTCCGCTGCGGAAGGCGTGGTTTACGCAGCTATGGACGGCCCCTTCCTTTCAAAGGAGGACTTCAGAAATCGCTCCAAGGTCAGCAAAACCATCTGCGATTTAATGTCTGATATGGGAATTCTTGGAGATCTTCCGGAAAGCAACCAGCTCTCTCTGTTTGATTTCTAAATATTTTTCCCGAACAGGAAAGAAGCTCGCTCGCGAGCTTCTCCGCCTGCGGCGGGTCGCTTCTGCGACAAAATTCTCTGCCGCCGCATGGCGATCCTCGCGGAGCGTTTTTATTTCATAGGACGTAATTTCCTATGAAATAAAAAATAAGAAGAAGGGTTGACAATCCTTCTTCTCTTTTTTATAATAAATATACCCCCATGGGGTATATTTAACCGGGTATCCATGATACCTGGAATCAGAAACATATCAGATAAAACCAGGAAAGGTGGACTTGCAATGGAAGAACAGTGCTTTTGCCACACAACAAAAGAACGATCGGAAAAGGAATATAAGGATCTGATCCATCGATTAAACCGGATCGAGGGACAGATTCGCGGAATCAGGGGAATGGTAGAAAAAAACTGTTATTGCCCGGATATTCTCATACAGGTTGCCGCAGCAAATGCAGCGCTGAACAGCTTTAACAAAGTTCTTCTGGGCAATCATATCCGCACCTGTGTGGCCCGGGATATCCGGGATGGAAAGGATGAAACCATTGATGAACTGGTGGGCATTCTTCAAAAGCTGATGAAGTAAAAAAGCCCGCTTCCGATATCCATTTTTCCAGTAAAGGAGGGAATTTTCTATATGGATCAATATCAAGTAACCGGAATGAGCTGCGCTGCCTGCAGCACACGGGTGGAAAAGGCAGTATCCAAGGTCCCAGGCGTCACCTCATGCTCTGTCAGCCTGCTGACGAACTCCATGGGCGTAGAAGGCGATGCATCTCCGGAGGCTGTGATTGCCGCTGTAGAAGAGGCCGGATATGGCGCTTCCCAGAAGGGACAGGGCAAAAACGCAGCCGGTTCCCATACCCATGGAGGGTACTCAGCATCGGAGGCTGAGGAAATGCTAACGGATCACGAAACGCCAATTCTGAAAAAGCGACTTTTTTCCTCCCTTGGATTTTTAATTGTTTTGATGTATTTTTCCATGGGCGCTATGATGTGGGGATGGCCGGTCCCCTCGTTTTTCCAAGACAACCATGTAGCCATGGGCCTGCTGCAGTTGATCCTGACTGCAATTGTGATGGTCATTAACCAGAAATTTTTCATCAGCGGCTTTAAAAGTCTCTGGCATAAGGCCCCAAATATGGATACTTTGGTGGCCTTGGGCTCTACGGCTGCCTTTGTCTACAGCACCTATGCCCTGTTTGCCATGACAGATGCGCAGATGCGGGGAGATATGGCCAGAGTTATGTCCTATATGCATGAGTTCTATTTTGAATCAGCAGCCATGATCCTGACATTAATCACAGTAGGAAAAATGCTGGAAGCCCGCTCAAAGGGCCGTACTACAGACGCCCTGAAAAGCCTGATGAAGCTGGCGCCAAAAACAGCTTCTGTCATCCGGGACGGAGAAGAAGTACTGGTTTCCATTGACCAGGTCACTAAGGGAGATATTTTTATTGTTCGTCCTGGGGAAAATATTCCAGTAGATGGAATTGTTCTGGAAGGAAGCAGCGCAGTTAATGAGGCTGCTCTGACAGGCGAAAGCATTCCTGTAGACAAAGCCGCAGGAGATAAGGTTTCTGCAGCTACCCTGAATCAATCCGGATTTATCCGCTGTCAGGCAACCCGGGTAGGAGAGGATACCACTCTTTCACAGATTATTCAGATGGTGAGTGATGCTGCTGCGACAAAGGCTCCCATTGCCAAGGTAGCCGACCGGGTATCCGGTGTCTTTGTTCCTGCCGTCATCGGAATTTCCATTGTCACCATGGTGGTGTGGCTGCTGGCCGGAGAAAGCATCGGTTTTGCCCTGGCAAGAGGAATATCCGTACTGGTAATCAGCTGCCCCTGCGCCCTGGGGCTGGCAACCCCTGTTGCTATTATGGTGGGTAACGGAATGGGCGCTAAAAACGGAATCATGTTTAAAACTGCCGTGTCTTTGGAAGAGGCAGGAAAGGTACAGATTGTTGCTCTGGATAAAACAGGAACCATTACAAACGGCGAGCCGAAGGTGACAAATATTCTTCCAGCAGGCGAGATCACCGAAGACGAGCTTCTTCGTCTGGCCATTGCTCTGGAGGCCAAAAGCGAACATCCCCTGGCCAGGGCCATTATGGAGGAAGCAAAAGAACGCCGTCAAATGCCGCAGGAGGTTTCCGATTTTCAGGCCCTTCCTGGAAACGGTCTGACAGCCCGCTTCGAAGGTTCTCTTCTTTATGGGGGAAATTACAGCTTTATCTCTAAAAAGGCGCCGGTTCCCGACTCTGTGCGACGCCAGGCCGAGGCTTTGGCCGAAAATGGAAAAACCCCCCTGTTTTTTGCAAAGGATCAGTCTCTTCTGGGAATTATCGCAGTTGCAGATGTTATCAAGGAAGACAGTCCGCAGGCTGTCCGCGAACTGCAGAACATGGGAATTCGAGTGGTAATGCTGACTGGAGATAACCAGAGAACAGCAAACGCCATAGGAGCCCAGGCCGGGGTTGACGAGGTCATTGCTGGTGTTCTTCCTGATGGGAAGGAAAGTGTCATCCGTGCCTTAAAGGAGCAGGGCAAGGTTGCCATGGTAGGCGATGGGATCAACGATGCGCCAGCCCTTACCCGAGCAGATACCGGCATTGCCATAGGAGCGGGAACCGATATTGCTATTGATGCAGCAGATGTCGTTCTGATGAAAAGTCAGTTAAAGGATGTTCCTGCGGCTATTCGTTTAAGTCGGGCAACGCTTCGAAACATCCATGAAAATCTGTTTTGGGCCTTTTTCTATAATATTATCGGGATTCCCCTGGCAGCCGGAATCTGGTATCCTATATTCGGCTGGAAACTGAATCCCATGTTTGGAGCTGCCGCTATGAGTCTTTCCAGCTTTTGCGTGGTAACCAACGCACTGCGGCTGAACTTATTCCAGATGTACAATGCTTCAAAAGATAAAAAATGCAAAGCAGCAGTACAGATTCAAGAAATCAATCTTATCAAGGAGGATGAAACTATGACAAAAACCATGAAAATTGAAGGTATGATGTGCGGCCATTGTGAAGCACGGGTAAAAAAGACCCTGGAGGCGCTGGAGGGTGTCAGCGAGGCAGCAGTAAGCCACGAGGAAGGAACAGCAGTTGTTACTCTGTCTAAGGAAGTGGCTGATGAAGTGCTTAAAAAGGCTGTAGAGGATCAGGATTATCAGGTTCTGGGAATCGAATAGGGTAGCGATTTAGAGCGAATTAAAAAACTTTTAAAATTTTTCATTTTTTTGTTGACAATTGGCTCAATTCATATTATACTATCAAAGGTATCGAGGCGTGGCTCAGTTTGGTAGAGCGCTGCGTTCGGGACGCAGAGGTCGCAAGTTCAAATCTTGTCGCCTCGACTAACCTTCGATAGTTTGTTTTAAGGCCTCATGGTCAAGCGGTCAAGACGACGCCCTCTCACGGCGTAAACCCGGGTTCGATTCCCGGTGAGGTCATAAAATGCTTTGGATGAAAAGTCCAAAGCATTTTTATCGCTTTCGTAGCGCAGTTGGTAGCGCAACGCATTCGTAATGCGTGGGTCGCCGGTTCGAGTCCGGCCGGGAGCTTTTCCCGAAACCCTTGCAGAATAAGGGTTTTTCTTATTTCTAAGCATAATTTCAGCCGTCCGGAAAGGGCGGCTTTTTTAGTTTTTTCCGGTCAAGCTCCTGTTTCCGCAGTGCGATATTTTTTAATAGAATCGTAAGTAGGGGTTAAAGAACATATTCAGGAAAAATGATAAAATAAAATCAGAAACGATTTGGAGCGATTATCAAAAGAGCTTAATTGGAGGAAAAAAAGATGGCAAAATTAGAGCGTGAATTAAATTATGATTTCGATGAACTGCTTCATCGTATTGACCAAGGAATTATGAATGGAAGTTCAACAGCCTCTCTTGAAGATGCCAGCGATTTTATGGATTCTGATGCAAGGTGCAGTGTGCGTGTTTTTGAAATAAGGCTACCGCAATCCCACTGGCTTTAGACGGTGGGTTAAGGTAGCCA
>UPYT01000002.1 GCA_900538475.1 uncultured Clostridium sp.
ACTATCATACTGTATTTTTTGTGTCAATACATTTCACCTTATGGAAGTGCAAATTCCAGTTTGTAGATTTGAGGAGGTGCGGTATGAGCAATTCAAACAACACGCACAAATACGACGATATAATCAATCTGCCGCACCATACTTCACCCCAAAGGCCACGTATGGCGATGATTGACCGTGCGGCTCAATTCTCACCGTTTGCGGCTCTGACTGGATACGATGCAGCAGTCAAGGAAACCGCCAGACTGACCGAGGATCGGGTTGAGTTGGATGAGTATGAGAAATCGGCTCTTAATGATCGGCTTCAGATCGTTCAGGAAAGGCTGCCAGATACTCCGGTAATCGCCATTACATATTTTGTCCCGGATGAAAGAAAGTCTGGCGGCGCATATTGTACGGAAATGGGAATCATCAAAAAAATCGACTATTATGAGCGAACCGTCATTATGCGGAGCGGTACACACATCCCAATCGACGAAATAATTGGTATCGAGGGAGACTTATTCAATCAGTTAGATGGAAACATGATATAGAAAGAGAAGCAGCAAATAAGGAAGTCCACAAAACCGGTCTGATATATCGGTGCGTGGGCTTCCTTTTTTTGAAATAATCAGTGAACATACAATTAAATTTATTCTGCCGAAATTTGCCTGTATAGGCATTATCGCCCTATACAAAATCGACATTTAGGCAATTAGCCCATAGAATAAAAACCACAGACTCGGATGGGAGGTGATCGGAACGATGGACGTAAATGAAGTGGATTATATCAAAATTGGGCAGCGTATCAGAGCAGCTCGATTGAAATTGGGCTGGCAGCAGGCAGAGGTTGCTTTTCGTGCAGGACTGACTACTTCTCACATGAGCCATATCGAAACGGGGCAAACCAAAGTGGCTCTACCGACTATCGTAAAGATTGCTAACACATTGTCTGTTTCTGTCGATGAATTGTTGTGTGATAGTCTGGAACAGGTGAAGCCTGTTTATGACAAGAAAATTGCAGAGGAACTGGCAGACTGTGATGCCGCAGAGCTGCAAGCGATGTTGGAGATTATACATACAACAAAGACTGTGATTCGCAAGAATCGAAAAGTCACCTATGCACCTTAATAACAAAGGCATCTTGGAATTACTGCTTCTGAGCAAGACACACCAGCTAACCTGTGCAAACAGGTCAACTCCTGTGAATGCCCGTTGAGTATATCAGTAATAACTGAATACAGATTGCATTTCATATAGCAAGTTGTCTTGACTGCCGGTATCAAACTGATATGACAGCCAAAACCAAAAACCAGATTAAGCAAGCCGCAGAGCTGTCATGATCCGTAATGGGTCAGTGGTGCTTTGCGGCTTTTTTTCTATAATCAGCATAAGGAGGGATTCGTTATGGAACAAACCAGGAACTGTGGAAATAACGGATTTGATATGTATAATATCGGAGACAGGTGTGAGTACGTTCAATATGCAATAGAGATTGAGCGTACTCTACATAATATGCAGAAGGAATTAAACACCTGCATTGACCCCAGAAAAGCAGCCATGCTCATCATGCGTGTCGCAACGGAGTTTTACGATGCAGACTGGTGCGGCATTCTTGATGTGGATATGGAGATTGGCGTCTGGACGCCAATCTGGTGGTATGACACAGAATTTGGAGAAATGGCGCAGACCAAGTTTGAAGAATTTGAACTATCAGAGAAATACGGGCGCTGGATACAATGCTTAAGAGATCATGAGCCAATCATTGTCCCTGATGTTGAAGCCATCAAAGAAGAAATGCCGGATGAATATATGCTTTACCGTAGGCTGGATGCCAATGCGGTTATGGCGGTTCCTTTTTGGAAAGGACCGACTGGTTTTCTCACTCTGCGAAACGCAAAGAAATATAAGAATCAAACCGGTTTTCTGCGAATGCTGAACTATGCTGTTATTTCTTCACTGAACGAATACTTCCTGCTGGAAACGAGAAAACTGACCATCATTTCTCCGAGAATTACAAATGCCACCGATGTTTATATCAGTTTATTTGGGGAACTCAAAATTACAACTGAAAAAGGTGTCCTGACGGAGCAGGAACTGAAATCGCCTAAGATAGCGAGGCTTCTGGTGTATCTGCTTTTGAAAGGGAAAATGACAGCTTCCCCACGGGAAATCGCTTCGGCAATCTGGCCGGGTGAAGATATTGAAGCTACGGTTAAAAATATAAAGGGACTGGTCTACCGATTCAGACAGACGTTTGAATTGCTATCCGATCACCGCCTGATTGAGTCTACTCCGACGGGGTATCAAATCAATCCCCGGTTGAATGTGTTTACAGACTTTCAGCTGTTTGATAAAAAGTGGAGTATTGCGATGAAAGCAGCTGATCATAAAGAAAAAGTTGAGTTTCTGAAAAAAGCAATAGATTTGTATCAGGGACCGTTGTTCGGTTCTGCACGGGATGAGCATTGGATTATGTCCAAAGTGGTAGCTTTTGAGTACCGCTATCTGGGTGCTGTATGCGAACTGATGAAAACGCTTGATCTGGGACGTGATTACGTCTGTATCCAGCACTATGCTTCTAAAATGCTTCTGATTGCACCACACAGCATTGATGGCTACTATTGGATGATTTACGCAATGTTTCAGTTGGATCATCCAGAGATGGCACGAGGAGAGCTGCGGATGGCACAGCGCAATCTCTTAGAGGAGGAATACGACGAGCTGATCGAAAGATTGAAAGTTGCCGGTTTTTCTCGGTGTTATGGCATAACACCGGCGTAACACCAGTAAAAACCATCATAACACCCGATTTTTCCCATAACACCATCATAACACCGTCATAACACCGATACGAACCGTCATAACACCGGTTATAACACCCTCGCCAGTTATGTTTTCAGGGCAAGAGCAAAATTGCCTTAGAAAATGTAACTGGCGGGGGTATTTTTTTGAATCAGAATCAGCGCAACAGCGCACCTGTTCTTGCAAGAAATTGTGAGATCGGGTGCGCTTCTTTTATTTCAGGGGATATTCCCCGCAATCATTCTCCTCCCGGCTTCTTGGAATTTTCATTTTCAAAATTTCAAGAAATCGGAGGAAACGATATGTATTACGACCAGAAAGAAAGCGGAAAAAGAATTGCCGCACTTAGAAAAGAAAAAGGAATGACACAGGAGCAGCTTGCTGAAAAATTGAACATCAGTACAAGTACCCTTGGGAAAATCGAAAGAGGTATTCAGGGATTCTCCATTGATCTGCTGATTGAAATTGGTATCTTCTTTGGTATTTCAACTGACTACATACTTATTGGCTGCGAGATTCGCAATTATGAAGCTGCAAAGGAATTGGATTCCGTTATAAATCAGTTGGTTGCTTTGAAGATGAAATTATAAAATCCGCCGTATCACGGTGGGTATCCGCCGTGAGAGGTCATAAAAAACGAATCGTGAAAACAGTACAATTTAGACACAGCCAAAGAGAAAGGCTGCTTGTTCCTTGAAAACTGAATAGACAATCATCGAATACGTTCCTGCTGTCGGTGCGAAAGCATCAGCCACATCAGCGGTACGCCGTGACGTATCGGAAAGAGAAACAGAACGACTATTTTCTTATATTGACGCAGTAGTCTCTCATCCGGTGCCAGCGATCAATACCGGCTCGTAAATATTGGGTTGCTACCAATACGGCAATGAAAACAGTCAGGGTTAATGATACTTCTCTACGGAGCTGGCGGAGAACCCGGCAGAGGTTAGATTCCTATGGAGCTGATTCGCAATCAGCCGTTCGATGGTTCCCTGAGGGCAACCGTCCTCTTTCCCAGGGGTGCGTGGCAAATATGGGAAACATAGATTTTGGAATGACTGCCCGATTTATTTCGGGCAGTCGTTTGTTACATACCCAACGAAAGGAGGTCATGGCACATGATGAAAGAAAATTGGGTATATCGCCGTGGCGATATTTATTGCGCTGATCTGGACCCGGTAGTTGGGTCTGAACAAGGTGGCATCAGACCGGTGATTGTAATTCAGAACGATACCGGCAACAGGTATTCTCCCACGCTGATCGTGGCAACGGTCACAACGAAAATCCGCAAGAAGGAGAATATGCCGACCCATCTTTTGATTAGAGACAATCCTGCATTTAAAGAAGCATCTGTTGTGCAGCTGGAGCAAATCCGCACCATTGATAAGCGCAGAATTGATAACTACTTAGGTAAGGTTACGCCCCGTGAAATGGTAGCGATTGAGAAAGCCTTATCCGTCAGCCTTGCAATGGAACAGCTGAAAAAGCGTTCCACAAAACATAAACCGAAGAAAGAAAAGGAGTGAACATAGATGTTTGAAGAAAGAATTGCTGCTATGAATCAGCGTACCGAAGAATCCATTGTAGCCTCCACAGGCCAGTTCGATAAGAGAACATATACCGTTGATGAGATTCAGGACATCCTGGGGATCAGCAGAACAAGCGCATATAACCTCGTGAAAAAGAAAGCTTTTCATAGTGTGCGCATCGGCGGCAGCATCAGAATCTCGAAAAAGAGTTTTGATGAGTGGCTGGATCAGCAAATGTGAGATTTGTCAAGTGTGTCGTACAACCCGGCGACAAACTTCAAAATAAATCAAGAGTTCGATAAAATGTAGCCATGACAAGAAAACACATGGCTACATTTTTTACATAGGAGGTTGTGCGATGGCAGAAACAAGAAAACGAACGAGTATGTCTGTCCCTGAAATGGGCAGGATGCTTGGCCTTTGCAAAACTGAGTCTTACTGGCTCATTAAGAAAAATTACTTCAAGACCATTCTTGTCGGCAACACCATGAGGGTGATGATCGACAGTTTTGAGGAATGGTATGCTAACCAGTTCAAATACCAGAAGGTCGATGGAACCCCTCCCGGTGAGGAACTGAAGAAAACTACATATTCTGTAGAGGAGCTTGGTCAGCGCCTTGGGCTGAAAGAAGCAACTGCCTACGAACTGGTTGCCAAAGGGCATTTTGAAATTGTCGAAGCCTTGGGCAAGCGTAGAGTGACCAAGGCGAGCTTTGAAAGATGGTATGCATCCCAGAGCGATTATCGCACGGTAGAGGATCAAAAACTGGATGCAGACATTGTGGCATCCACCTACGGTCTGCCGGAAATGGCAAGAATGCTTGGGGTACATCGTCAGACCATCTACTATATTGTTGCCAATGGCGATTTTGAGCTTATCAAGGTTGGCAGATATAAGCGAGCTACCAAAGAGAGTTTTGAAAAATGGTATCAGAATCAGACCCGCTACAGATTAGTAGCTGAGGATGGACAGGAAAGGAGATGATTACATGGCATCCATCGTTAAGAGAAAAAAGAAGTATTCTGTGGTCTATACATACACCGATGAGAACGGCAATAAGCGTCAGAAATGGGAAACCTTTGACACCAATGCTGAAGCAAAGAAAAGAAAGCTGCAGGTCGAATATGAGCAGGAGTCGGGAACCTTTATTCCACCCTCTGCCAAGACCGTAAACGATCTTCTGGAAGAATATATGTCTATCTACGGCGTGAACACCTGGGCGATGTCTACTTATGAAAGCAGAAAGAGCCTGATTGCCAATTATATTCGTCCGCTTATCGGTGATATGAAACTGGAGGATGTTTCTCCGAGAATTATGGACAAGTATTACAGAGATTTGCTTACTGTAAAAGCTGTGTCTACGAAGTATGTGAAAGCTCGTAACGAGTATCTAACACCGCATACGGTCAGAGAGATTCACAAGGTTCTGCGTAATGCGTTCAATCAGGCGGTGAAGTGGGAATTGATGACCAGAAACCCCGTAGAACACGCTACGCTGCCGAAAGAAGAACATAAGACCAGAGACATCTGGACAGCGGAAGTTCTTCTGAAGGCTCTGGAAGCCTGCGACGATGATATTCTCCGTCTGGCAATCAACCTTGCTTTCTCCTGTTCTCTGCGAATGGGTGAGCTTCTGGGGCTGACCTGGGACTGTGTAGACATTTCTCCTGCGAGTATCGAACTTGGTCAGGCAAGCATCTTCGTTGAAAAGGAGTTGCAGAGAGTAAATCGTGAAGCGATGGCAGATCTGAACGGAAAGGACATTATGTTCAAGTTCCCGCCGACCTTTGCCAGTACGCACACCGCATTGGTTCTCAAAACACCTAAGACCAAAACCAGTGTCCGCAAGGTATTCTTACCGAAAACCGTAGCGGAAATGTTGGCGCAGCGAAAGGCTGACATCGAAGAATTGAAAGACCTTTTCGGTGACGAGTTCGTAGACTTTAATCTGGTGTTCTGTTCTTCCAATGGCAAGCCGATTGAGGGTCAGGTTATCAACCGTGCTTTCAATAAGTTGATCGAGGAGAACGGGCTGCCGAAGGTGGTTTTCCATAGTCTCCGACATTCCAGTATCACTTACAAGCTGAAGCTGAACGGCGGCGATATGAAATCCGTTCAAGGCGATTCCGGTCATGCACAGGTCAAGATGGTAGCGGATGTTTACTCCCATATCATCGACGATGACCGCAGGCTGAACGCTGAAAGACTGGAAGCTGCTTTTTACTCTGGCAGACAGGCAACACCGGAACCGGTACAGCCGGTCACACAGGAAAGCTCCACCGATGATAAAGAGCTTCTTCTGAAACTTCTGCAAAACCCTGAAATGGCAGCACTCTTGAAGTCGCTGGCAAAGACATTATAGAATTAAAATGGCAGATCCTTTTACATAGCCTTCATAGCTTGTAAAGGGGTCTGCCCTTATTTTTGTTTTTGGGGGTGCAAAATGGATAGAGCATTTATGGACGAGTATTATGATAAAATGCGAGCTGATGATATTGAGGAATTATCAAGCCAGAGGAATGAGGATTATTCCGATAGAGCCGATGATTACAAAGCTGCAAAGCAGGCTCTGCTTGAGGGATTGGGGTTATCGCATTTATTTAGCGGAAACCGCAAACTTACACCAGAAGAAAAAGAACTCTGGTTGTTGTTCGACAGGGTATATGTAACAGAGCTTCTGGCAAGGGATGAATTTGCGAAGGGCGCATATATGCTGGGAGCTGAAGATCGAGAAACTATGCTTCGATAAATACTGTACCTGCTTCGGCAGGACAGGTTACATACAATCATTCGTCCCGAAAAATTCTATGGAATTTCTGATAATTCTGGTTGAAAAATTCGGTTTGAAATGATATATTAAACAGACTTAAATTGGTGTCGTGTGACACCAGCGGCTCCACATGAGAATGAACTGTATTTCCTGTCATTCCGCATAACGAGCAGTTACATAGTGACATTTACTTGCACTTGTAACGTCCACCAAAAATCGAAAGCCTTGCTAATTTCGAGCCAATCGGACGGTGTAAAATCCCTCTGAATTAGCTATCACAGCGTAGTATCAGATAGGATTTGAAATGCTGAAAAACCCTGTATTTCCAAGCATTTTTTAGCATTAGATGTCACTTCCCGATGTCGTATCGGGGCTACTCCTAAGCGAAAGGCCGTGGGTTCGAATCCCGCCAGGGACGCCAGCAAACACGCCGAAAACCTTTGATTTATCAGGGTTTTCGGCTTTTCTTATTTCTGCGGCTTTTGTGGCTTTTTTGCAAAAAACCTTGGTTTGCTAACATTTGCTAACGAGATTTGGCCTTTTGCTAAGAAAGGCGGTAAGTCAGAGGTTCGATTTTTACCAAAGGAACTTGCAAACATTTGTTAGCAGAAATTAGAGGAAGTTGCAAACAAAATCGCGAATTTGCTAACATCGCTCAAAAATGCTTTCAGAACCTTGCTAAACAACATATTGGCTTTCCTACTCTGATATGATGGCTGCTTTACTGCTTGTTTTTGTTTTAATAATATCTTTTACAATGCTTCAAGCAAAAAAGCAGTATGAGGATCGAACAAAAAAACTTGAGGTTGCAGGAAATGCTGGCAGAACGGAAGGATGTAGATAAGTTTATTTTTGCAGTAGATACATTATTTGAGCAATTCTCAGAAACAGAAGAACAGTGAAATTAGTGAAACATGGAGATCGAGATCCATATTTTATGAGTTATATTTGATCTCGTTTGTTAAAATAAAAATGTTGGAAAATCGAACAGAAGTGTTGACTTTTCTATCAAACAAAGCTATTCTAATACGGAAGGAGGTAAAAACAATGAAAAACATATCTGAAAAATTGAAGGATGCAAGACAGCGTTTAGGCTTTTCTCAGGAATATGTGGCAAATTGTCTGGGAATTGGTCGCTCAGCTATTACTCAAATTGAGCTTGGAAACCGAAAAATTACATCGGATGAAATTCAAAAATTCTGCCAGCTTTATCATGTTTCAGCGGATTACCTTCTCAATCAGGAATCTCTCGAATCCAAACAGGTTGTATTTGCCCGTGGATTTGAAGAGTTAAATGAGAATGATCAGCAGGAAATCCTGAATTTGATTGCCTTCAAGAAGTCTATGGCAGGTCTTTAAGGGGGAGTTTAATGCTGGATAAAGAAATACTGAATCAATACCGAAATGATGCCCAGGGACTGGCAAGGTACTTTTCAGAAAAGTACTTTAAAGAGCATGAAAAGGTGTTTCCGATTAATCCTTTTCAGGTTTTAACAGACCTGGGTATTCATTTTGTATTTAGAAATTTTGATAAAATGGAAGGTCTGTTTATGCCATCCACAGCGGATATGCCGATAAACTTGGTGGCAATTAATGCAAAAAGACGATTACCCGACAGAGATTTTCAGCAGCGCATGAGTTGTGCCATTTTCTTAAAGATGCAGATACACAGTCAACATTTATGTGTGCTATTTCATCAAATGAATACAAAGAGAAATATGCGGAGTCTTTTGCTGCGTCTTTTCTTATGCCAGAGGATGAATTACGCGTTCAGATAGATAGCCTCCATCCTGGTGATGGTGAATTGACCTTTGATGATGTTCTCAAGATAGCTGATTATTTTGGTACAAGTTTTAGAGCCTGTTATTATCGAATCCGAAATTTATTTCCATATTTGATAGCTTATTATTCAAGCAAGGAATTGGGTAAATATAAGCCAGAAAAACGGCGGAGGGAACTGGGCTTTTCATACACAAAACTATATGAAGGTGTGTTTGATGCCTGGGAAGACATTTCACCAACGAATAGTCTTGAGTTTGCAAGGCGACGGTTTAAGAGTAAGTATGTTTATAATGATGCCCGTCTTGAAGGCGTCAAAACTACTTATGATGCAGCATCTGAGATAATTGAGGATCTGCAAGAGAACCGCCAGATAAGTGAGTACTGCACAGAGTCTTATGATGGCTTTTGCAATGTGGCAGGACATTCTGTGATGTACGATTTTATCTTTGAAACGGCATGTGACGGAAAAATTGATATTTATCAGTTGTCAACCTTGAATAAGAAATTATTTTCCTGTTGTCCAAATCCGGAATATGGAGGATCAACAAGAAAAGATAATGTCCTTGTTTTAGGTGCGAAATTTGAGACGGTGGATTGGCGGGATGTTATGCCGGAACTGATAAAGCTCAATGATAAGGTGTTGTTGCTTGAAAGTAAATCGAATGAGCTGAGCAGAAGCCAAATCATTGAATTAATTGCAGATATTCACCATAGGATCACGGTTATTCATCCGTTTCCAGATGGAAATGGGCGAACAAGCAGAGGGTTTATGATTAAAATGCTGATCCGCTATGGTACGCCACCGTTTTATATTGATGTTGAGAGAAAAGAAGAATATTATAATGCATTAGAAATTGCCGACAAAGAGAATGATTTCAATGCGTTGTATGAATATATTTTCAAAGCATTGATTAGAGCCCATGTTGAACTGGCGACCCGTCCGAAAACTATATAAGGTATCCAGTGTAAAAGCAAGAAAAAATACTGCATTTGCGGTCAATTTGTTATCGACAGTTGACCGCAAGCACGGTCTAATAAATGTAGATCTAATAAGAAAACCAAATAATCATTACTGTAAAATGTCAGGTAATGGTAGTCATCATTTATAATTGGAAGGAACAGGTTGGCTTTACCCTAATGGTGGAAAATCCACCATTTTTCCACCCAAACTGTAATTCCTCAGATGAAAACAGGTTTTCTTATCTTTTCTGAAATTGACAGAAAAAGCAGTAAAATCAAGGCTTTGAATGACTTTGATTGACATAGGATATAAGTAGTTTTCTGTACCAGGACGATCTCCTAAGCGAAAGGCCGTGGGTTCGAATCCCGCCAGGAACGCCAGCAAACACGCCGAAAACCTTTGATTTATCAGGGTTTTCGGCTTTTCTTATTTCTGCGGCTTTTGTGGCTTTTTTGCAAAAAACCTTGGTTTGCTAACATCGCTCAAAAATGCTTTCAGAACCTTGCTAACAAAAAAAGTATTTGGTCACTGTGCAAAGTGGTTCAAACGAAGAAAACCTCTCACAAAGTGAGAGGCGTTCTTCTGAGGGAGGGACTTTATAAAGCTTTTGCCAGCTGCTTGAGCAGTGCGGCAGTTTCGGGATTTTTAAGCAGTTCCAGTATCTTTGCTGCATCACTTTCTTTTTTTCTCTCTACCAGCATATATTGAGCTGATGATAGGACAGTCCTCTACCGAAGCCGAGAGAAAACGGGCTGCAAGGCTGGAAAACAAGGCACTTTTACCGCCCCGGACAAAAGGTGGACATTTGTCCGACATTCGTCCACCAGAGATAGAGATAGAGTTAGGCTTGATGCCTGGGGCAATCTTCGGATTGCCTTTACATAGCATCTGCTTTCAAGAAATAAAATATTTTGTGTTTTTGAAAGCGACCTCTTGAATATTCTGTGTGGTAGGTGTGCATACTATTATTTCAGTCATAGTGACTGGAAAATTTATCTGCCTCATCCCATTGAAATCTCCGTCATTTTAGAGTAAAATGAGGTAGATAGTTCTGAAATGAGGTAGATAACATGAGAGTTTTTGATTATATAAAAGAGCCAGAAAAGTTGCTTACTCCTGAAATTGTGCAGATGATCGGAAAAATTCATGAGCACAAAGGTAAGCAAGAGCTTTTTTTGGAAGCTAATATTGATGAATTGAAAACCCTTCTTGAAGTCGCTTTGATTCAAAGTACAGGTGCTTCTAACCGTATTGAGGGTATTTATACAACAGATAAGAGATTGGAAGAATTGGTCAGCCAAAAGGCAGAACCAAGAAACCGATCTGAGCAGGAAATCTCAGGTTACCGAGAGGTGCTTTCTACAATCCACGAAAGCTATGAGTATATTGTGCCCAGACCTAATATTATTTTGCAGCTTCATCGTGATTTGTATTCCTACGCCGGTTCTGGTGGAGAATATAAAAATGCTGATAATGTAATTGCAGAAACAGATGCAGAAGGTCACCAGAAAGCAAGATTTATTCCGGTTCCTGCCTTTCAGACTGGGGAAGCTATAGATGAATTGTGCAGACAGTTTTTAGAAGCATGGAATACTGATAAAATTGATAGATTACTTTTGATACCTATGTTTATTCTGGATTTCCTCTGTATCCACCCTTTCAATGACGGAAATGGACGCATGAGCCGTTTACTGTCGCTTCTTTTGTACTATAAGGCAGGATATATTGTAGGAAAATATGTCAGCATGGAAATGTTGATTGAAAAAACAAAGGAAACTTACTATGAAGCATTGCAGGAAAGTTCGACAGGATGGCATGAAAATGAGAACAGCTATGAGTCTTTTGTTAAGTATTATCTGGGTATCTTGTTGAAAGCATATAGTGAATTTGAAAGCCGTGTAGAACATTTAAAGAACCGCACTCTTTCTAAGCCCGAAAGAATTAAAGCGATGATTGATCAGAAAGTTGGTAAAATCACAAAGAAAGAAATTATGGATGCTCACCCTGATATAAGCAAAACCACGGTGGAACGCACTCTGGCAGATTTAGTTAAGAGTGAGTACATTGCGAAGGTCGGTTCAGGTCCGGCTACAGGATATGTAAAAATCTAAGTCATAAATCATTTATCTACCTCATTTCATATACAGATGAGGTAGATATTTTTACGATGACGGAGATTATAAAACAGAAAATTGTGTCAGGTTGCAAAAATCCTTTCTGAACTTTTTACATAGCAGTCATGCACTACGGTGTGTGGCTGCTTATTTTTTGCGAAAGGAGCAGATGCAAATGAAATTAGTTTTGGCTGAAAAGCCCTCGGTTGCACAGAGCATTGCCAAAGTGTTAGGTGTTGCCAAGCGTGAGGATGGCTACTTAGAGGGAAACGGATATGTGGTCAGCTGGTGTGTGGGGTATTTGGTGGAGCTGGCTTTCCACGCATTCCCCGTGGAGGATGTGGATAACGTACCCGTTCATGCAGAGCAGGTTGTGAATAACAAAAAGGTCACAGATCACCATGCCATCATTCCGACCAGAGAATTGCAGAAATGCAATCTGAGTGAACTTCCCAAGGGTGAACTTGCAATTTTGCAACTAATTTCCCATCACTTACAAGCTGAAGCTGAACGGCGGCGATATGAAATCCGTTCAAGGAGATTCCGGTCACGCACAGGTCAAGATGGTTGCGGATGTTTATTCCCATATCATCGACGATGACTGCCGACTGAACGCTGAAAGATTGGAAGCTGCGTTCTACTCAGGCAGACAGCAACGCCGGAGCCAGTTCGGCCTGTCGCAACGGAAAACTCCGCTGAGGATAGAGAGATCATGCTGAAATAAAAAAAGACCTGCTTCGGCGGGTCTAAATTACATAGAATCATTGAGTCTGAAAAAACCTTTGAAATTCTTGATAATTCTGGTTGAAAAATTCATTTTGAAATGATATATTAAACAGACTTAAATAGGTGTCCGAAACACCAGCGCCCCTGCACGGGAATGAATAGGATTTCCTATCATTTCGTATAATGAGAAGTTACATAGTGACATTTACTTGCACTTGCAACGTCCGCTAAAAATCGAAAGCCTTGCTAATTTCGAGCCAATCGGACGGTGTAAAATCCCTATGAAAATGCTTATGAAGCGTAATACCAGATAGGATTTGAAACAGTGAAAAACCTTGTATTTCCAAGGATTTTCTTGCACTGTGTTGCACTTGGTTTCATCGTATCGGGTCTACTCCTAAGCGCTAGTTGTGGGTTCGATTCCCGCAGGAAACGTACTAAGCGGATTGATTAGAAAATATTCTAAATCAATCCGTTTTTTTCATTTTCGTTACGATTTTGGGCTGGTAAGCAGCCAGCCGTTTGACGACTACCCTATAGAGTATACTCCCAGGGGGGAGGACAAATATGGGGAATGCTTATGTACTAACTTTGATTTTGTCAAGGATGTTGTCCCTCCAATCAACAAACTTCAAAAAATGTTTCCTGTTTGATATACTTTAGCCAAGTTAAATAGCTTGATTAAAGGATGTCACAAGTAGGAGGGAAAATTATGTTTGAAGAAAAATTATTTTAAGGTTGCTACTGTAGGAACCACGATGCGAGTCATGGCTTTTATTCTCTTACTTTCTCTTATGGAAGCTATCAATCCCTTAAATATTGCATCAAATTAAGGGAAAGACTATAAGTGTGAGGGATGTTTCGGAGGAAAGGCTTAAAAAGCATATAGAAAACCAAGAATAGAAAGGGATAGAAGTAATGGGGAAGGAACCAATTTTAACGATTCATGTGAAAATTGACAGAAGCAATTGTCCAGAGATGACGATGCCAGATGGGAAAGTGAAGATTATCCCGTTTACGGGAACGGTTGAGGGCGAACTGTTTCAGGGTGTTATCATGCCAGGAGCGGCAGATGTACAGGTGACAAATCCAGCAGGTGTGCGACATATGTGTGCCCAGTATATGTTGGAAGGAAAGGATTATACGGGAGCTGCATGTCATATTTTTGTAGAAAACCACGGGTATTTTGAGCGAGAACATCGTCCAAAACCATTTGAGGCATGGCCAACTTTCCGAACAGACAGTCCAGTTCTGCGTCCTTATTTGCAGGGAATGCATTTTCGGGCAGAGGGGTACAGTAATGAAAGTGGTGTGGACATTAAAATTTTTGATACAGAAAAATAGAATATAGGCAATAGACAATAGTTCCCTCAGATCGGTATGGAAAAATCCATATCTGTCTGAGGGATTTTTTATTACTATGAAACAAAAATGCTCTGCGAGGATCGCCATGGGTTGGAAGAGAATTGGGCTGATGAGACGACCCGCCGCAGGCGGAGAAGCTCGCGAGCAGGCTTCTTTCTTATAGTACGGAGGTGCAGTAATCTACGAATGCCCGGACTGCTTTTGAAGTATATTTTCGATTGGGAAGCAGCATATAAAATATCCGGGTGGTTAGTTCAGAATCCAGTTTGTAGTAAAGCAGGTTATCTTCTCCGAATACAACAAGGCGATCGCTGATAAAGGTTGCTCCTAAAGAAACATTGGCCAGATGATAGGCCGTTACCAGCTGGGATAGTTCCATTCTGACTTTGGGAGTGAAGTTGGCTTCCTGAAAGAGTTGTTCTGTTCGATCGTGAAGATTATTTCCAGGAGCCAGCAGAATAAATTCCAGATCGCGGAAGGAGTTTAGTGTTACACAGGGACAGTCGGGCTGCAAATGGCGGCGGTTAGCCACATCGTTGGCGCTCAGACTTTTTTCTATCAGAATGTCTTTTATATTGAGAGATTTGGGAACCGCCAACAGAATGTGATCTTCAAATGCAGGATATCGTTCAAATCCCTGCATAAAATTGGGGTTGCAGTTAAATGTGATATCTACTTCACGGCGTGCCAGCATCTGGGACAGAATTGCAGAGCTGGATTCTACCAGATCAATGTTGACACGGGGATATTTTTGAGAAAAGCCGGCAAGAACCTTTGGCATAATGTAAGCATTAATATAGTGAGAACCACCCATACGGACGGAGCCTGTGTTTATCTCTCGGATATCCTGTATCTGCTGCTGAAGCTCCTGTTCCAGATTCAGGGTGTTTTCAATAAATTCAATATAGGCTTTTCCGGCAAGGGTCAGTCCCATGGGCCTTACGCTTCGATCAAAAATCGGCATACCCAGAGAATCTTCTACTTTTCGGATAGCCATGCTTAAGGCGGGTTGGGTCATGAAAAGCTCTTCTGCTGCTTTAGTAAAACTCTTCTCCTGGAAAACTTTGTAGACATAGGCCATTTCAGACTGCATATAGTATCCCCCCCCCTTGAGTTTTGTGAAAAATACACAAATAACAATGGCACAATTATACACTATCAAGTATTTTTTATCAAGGTATAAAATTCATATATTAGACATAGTGTCCTGTCCATGATAAGCTTGAGCCATTAGAAGGACGAACGGTCCGGATTGGAGGAAAACCATGGAAATCAATGCATTACTCATGGGGCTTACAGATAATGTTGCCACCTGTATTACCGATATTGTCAAGGGAGATACCGTTACCTATCGGAAAGGAAATGAGTGCATTTCCCTGACTGCGGAAGAAGACATTCCTTACTGCCACAAGATTGCTCTTGCGGACATTCCGGAAGGAGGAGAGATCATCAAATATGATGAACCTTTGGGAAAAACTTCAGAACCGATTGCGAAAGGTCATTGGGTTGCTCATCATAATCTGTTTAGTGTTCCCAGAGATTACGACAGTGAGAAGGTGGAGGAGAAAGACGAACCGCTTCCCGAGCTTGAAAAGACAGAGTCAGGCTTGAAGTTCTGGGGGTATCGCAGAGCAGAGGGCAGACCGGGGATTCGCAATCATATTCTGATTTTGCCGACCTGTGCCTGTGGAAGTGAGTCATCCAGAATCATTGCCAGTCAGGTGAAGGGAGCGGTAAATATTATTTTTAATACCGGCTGCTCTGATGTTCAGGCGAACACGGATATGAGTCAAAAGGTTCTGACTGGCTTTGCCTGCAATCCGAATGTCTGGGGTGTGGTAATTATTGGACTGGGATGTGAGACAGTCCCTCATGATCAGCTTCGTGAAAAGATTCAGGCTATGACCTCCAAGCCGGTGGTCTCTTTTGGCATTCAGGATGAGGGAGGTACACTGAAAACCATTGAAAAAGGTGTACGGGCAGCCAGAGAGATGGCTATGCAGGCCGGATTACAGCAAAAGGAGCTGTTTGATATCTCTGAACTGTACCTTGGAATTGAGTGCGGCGGAAGCGATGCTACATCTGGCATAGCAAGCAATCCGGCCACGGGAGAACTGAGCGATTTGCTTGTAGATATGGGGGCTACGACTGTAATGTCTGAGTCTATCGAATGGATTGGCGGAGAGCATGTTCTTGCTAAACGGGCATCCACCTCGAAAATCCACAACCAGATTATTCAGGTCTGTCAGGATTATGAAGCACACCTGTTAGCAGCCGGTCAGAATTGTCGTGCGGGTCAGCCTACTCCCGGCAACAAGACTGGTGGACTTTCTACTCTGGACGAGAAGAGTCTTGGATGCATCCGTAAGGGAGGAACGCGTCCGATTCGAGAGGTGTTGGAGCAGGCAGTTCGCCCCAGTCAGCATGGAGCTGTAGTTATGGACACAGCAGGTTATGATATTTCATCTGTTACCTCTATGGTTGCATCTGGCTGTCAGGCAGTAATTTTCACCACCGGCCGCGGTACCTGTACTGGTAATGCAATTACTCCAGTGCTTAAGGTTACTGCTAACAGGCGTACCTACCAGCGAATGGAGGACAACATGGATGTGGATTTGAGCCCTATCGTTCGGGGAGAGAAGACTTATCAGGAGATGGGAAGAGAAATGCTTCAGGTTATTCAGGATATCTGCAATGGTAAGCTTACAAAAGCAGAAGCATACGGTTTCTCTGATATTGCGGTTGACCATGTCTGCCGCTACGTTTAAAAAATAAGTAGGAGGAAGAGAAACAATGAATTCATTAACAATTTGTCTCATCATTTGTGCTTTGACAATGGCAAGTTATATTGTCGGAAAAATACCCATGGGTTTGACGGCTATGCTCAGTATGTGTGCTTTTATTATTACAGGCTGTCTGGATCCCAAAACAGCATTAACCTATATCGGAAATGCCAATGGCGTGATGATTGTTGCTATGTTTGTAGTGGCAGCAGGCTTTACTCGTACCCAGTTCGTGAAGAAATGTGCTACCAGTGTGAATAAGATTGCAAAAGGTTCTTTGACCATGGTAATGTTGGGCTATGTTCTTGTTGCTGCCCTTCTGGCACAGTTCATTCAGAGTTCTGTTATTGTATTTGGAATTATGGCACCTATGATGATTGCTACCTGTGAGGAGATGAAGATCAATCCATCTAAGACTTTGTTCCCTCTGGCGATTGTCAGCATTGCTACTATTTCCGCTCTGCCTTTGGGCAGCGGCGCTACTCAGGCTGCTGAGCTTAACGGTTATCTGGAAGCTAATGCCTATACTGATTTTGTTGTAGCCTTGACCGATCCCATGAAGGCACGTTTGCCCATGCTGATCGCAGTTATGATTTATTGTATTTTCTTTGCTGTAAAATTTGCTCCCAATGCACCTGTTGTTCAGACTACGGAAATGCAGGATCGTACAGATAATCGTGCACCCCTGACTCCTTTCAAAGAGAGAGCTGGTTACATCATCTTCATTCTGACGACGATTGCTCTGATTTTCCAGCGTAAAATTGGTATTGATACTTGGGTTATTTGTGTGTCCGGTGCTGTTGCTATGGTAGCTTTTGGTGTTCTGTCTGAGAAAGAAGCAATTGCTTCTATCAACTGGCCTATGGCATTTTTGTTGATTGGCTCATTTGCTATGGGCGGAGCCCTGACACAGACAGGAGCAGGTGAATTAGTAGGTGATATTCTGGCGAATATGGCGAATACTCTGAATAACCGCTATCTGATTGGTTTTGTTTTCTTTATTGTACCATTCCTGCTGACCCAGGTGATGATGAACCGGACAGTTATGATCGTGTTCATTCCGATTGCAATTCTGGCCTGTAAGTCCATGGGTGCGAACCCCATCGGAATTATGATTCTGGTACAGTCAGCCTGCCTGAGTTCTTTTATGACTCCTATGGCAACTCCAGCCGTTCCTATGTGTATGGCTTCAGGAGGATATGATCTGAAAAGCCTGATTAAGCAGTCCATAATTCCTGCAACGATCCTTTGTATTGTTTCTGTGTTCTGGATTATGACTGTATTCCCTCTGTTTTAATGATAAGGAGATAATATTATGCTGGAAGTAAAAACATTTCCTCAAAATCTGGCAGAGATTCAACCGGATCCTGCACATATCAGCAGATGTCTGTTTACCGGTCTGTTTGAAGAGACGGTAGATGTAAATGGAAAGCCCCGTAAATTTTATACATATTTGAAGTCCGGTCTCTGCTATGTGCGCCCCTGTGTGTTTGTGATTCCTGATGATGATGAGAATACATTAAAATATCTGGAAGAGAGCTTCTGGATAGATTTTGCAAACAGAGCAGATGTATTTCTCTTTGTCCTGACTCCAGAGAATGACAAATGGAACCTGAATGGCGATGATGCGGATTATATGAACCGAGTTTATATGGAGGTTCAGTCTCGGAATTATTATGTCACGATTCAGGATACCATGTATGCTGCTGGTATCGGAACCGGTGCGGTTGTTGCGCAGCAGGCTGCCATGAAGATGACCAGCGAATGGGCAGGTCTTGCTACTTTTGGCGATTTGCTTCCTGAGGCGATGCATAACGCACAGTCTGTTCATAAAAGTGAGGATACAGGACGGGTGGAAATGGCTATTTCTGGAACAAAGGCTCCCCTTCCTGTTTGGATGGCGTGGAGTAAGAATCAGGGTGCAAATGCGGAAGTTGCCAATTATTGGAAAGCGCAGAACTACGTTTCATCGGAGCGTTTTTCCAATGAAAACGCAGATGAGATTTACTTCCCCACGACAGTGTGGAAGAAGAGTCAGCTAAACGATCAGCTGATCAGTGAAGTACGCATTACCAATGGTTTCAATGGCATGCTGACACAGGATTTTTGGGAGTCTGTCTGGAAGTATCTGAAGGAAGCTTTTCGCTATCGCAGCCGCGGCAAGATGCTCCGCCGTCGTAAAGAACTTACAGACTTTGGCTTGGAAAAGCACACCATAGAACACGATGGTTTCACACGTCTTTGGTATGAATATGTTCCTGACAGTGTAAAAGACTGTACTGAGCCGGTTCCGCTGGTGACAGCTCAGCATGCCCGGGGCAGCAGTGCAGAATTTTATGTCTCTTTGTCTGATATGACTACCATTGCCGAGGAACGCGGCTTTATTGTAGTATTTCCAGAATCTGCCTGTTATCAGCAGAAGCCGGGAGGAATTTGCAATATTCCATTGTGGAATGGCAGCTATCAGGGCAAAGATTTTGATGACACAGGATTTATTTTGAAAATGATTGCTGATGTTAAGTCTCGCTATAGCATTGATAACAGCCGTGTTTATGCCTGCGGGCAGTCCAGTGGCGGAATGATGACCTCGGCATTGGGGCTGGCGGTCTCTAAGGAGTTTGCGGCTGTGGCCTGCAGTTCTGCACTGATTGATCCGGAACGAGAGGTACCTCAGCCGGAAGCCATTGATCCTGCTATGCCATATCTGTTCCTGTTTGGTGAAAATGACTGGCTGGTAGCTGGAAGAGATGGCGGAGAACTGGAGTTTGGATGTAATTCGGATATTGCCAAGTTTGTTCGCCGGATGATGGAACTGTATCACCTGAATCCAAAGCCAATGGAGTACAGCAGCGGTGAGATCCATTTCTATGTGTATTGTAATGAGCAGAAGATTCCGATGCTGACTGTTGGCAGGGTTTCCGGTATGTCTCATGCAATTTATCCCAGAGAATCCTGGATTATGTATGATGAATTTATGAGCAAATTTTCCCGGCGGGAAGATGGAACCCTGCTGTATATGGGGGAAGAGGTTCACTAAGAGCCGTTTCCTGTATTCTTTTTTATCTCGGGCAAGGAGTGCTTCTCTTTGTCCGAGATAACGGACGATTAACAAATCCCTTTACTATAACTTTTATTGCGAGGTATTCCATTGGGGGCTCCCCTTAAGTTTGCTTGTTTAAGGGTTATCTCTACATTACGTTTTCAGGATACCCCCTTCTGTCAAATTCGATTACTCCGAAATACGGTAATGGGTATTTTTGCCTTTGCCTTCCTGCACGATTTGTTTTCTTTCTATCATCCTCCTTAATAGTCGTCCACATGCAGTCTGGCTGATTTCCAGTTCCTTTTCTATATCTTTTCTTGTGAAAGTGCCTTGCTGCTTTGCCAGATTGATTACCGCTTCTTCCGATTCCCATCTTCATTCAATGTTTCATAATGCAGGAACATGGTAAGCTCCGGTTTGATGGCATCCCTGACCATGTTGCTAATCTGTAAGGCAGTTCTATCCGGATCCTCTACGCCAATTTTGGTTAGAATAATGGTTAGAAAAACAAAAAATAGAATAAAAGCTGAAAGAGCGATGGATTGATACGGTCTGTGTTAACTGCATTTTAAGCACTCGGCAGGTAGATCCAGTCGTGCATCAGGCACACGCTGGGTTTGTCTTCCCTGGGAACCAGGCGGTAGGTACATTCCCCATATTCCGATAATCATACCTGGAATATCCCAGTTCCTCATCATTTTTCGAAGGGCTGCTTTTTGTGGGGTATCCTTTTTCCTTGCCATAAAATAAACCTCCAAACTGGTAAGTCTATCTTACATCAGTTTGAAGGTTTACACAAACTTTGGGATACTCCCCAGTTAAAAAGGCACTTAATTCCATTCCTCTGCCAATAGGAAATCGCGAATGTTGCGGTGCTTGATCCCGTTTCTGCTCATGTCGAACTCGTCCAGAGAGACAACATATTTCGGGTAGTTATCGCGGATGTTATCATACGCACCGAACTCCCGCTGGACGGTCTCATCGGATGCCAACAGATAGGCAACCTGAACGTACAGTTTCTCTCCGCGCTTATCGCATACAAAGTCAACCTCCTTGTCTCCGGTTCTGCCGACTGTAACTTTATAGTCCCGACGCAGCAGCTCCAGATACACGATATTCTCCAAAATAAGGTTGATGTCACGCATATTGCCGCCGAAAACAGACTCCCGGATGCCATGGTCGGCAATATAATACTTCTCATTGGAAGCAAGGATCTGCTTTCCCTGCAAATCCTCACGCTTGACCTGATAGAACAAATAGGCGTCGCAGCAGTATTTGATGTAGTTTAAGATTGTTTCCGGTGCAACGCTGCGCTTCTCATTTTTGAGGAACTTCGCCAGAGAAGTAGCAGAGAAGGTCGTACCCACATTCGCAATCACATAAGTGATGATGCGCTCTAGCAAGTCAACATCACGGATCTTGTTCCGTTTCACAATGTCTTTGAGCTGAACAGAGTTGAACAGATCATGGAGGTACAGCTTGGAAGGAGCATCCTCGTATCGGATATTGGCAAGGTACGGCATACCGCCGGATAAAAGGTACTTCTGAAAGCATCTCTGGATCGACTCATCTGGTGAGATGGGACGGTACAGTTCCAGAAATTCTGCGAAGGAGAAAGGATAAATGATGAACTCCACATAGCGTCCGCCGAGATAGGTGGAAAGCTCACCGGATAGGAGTTTTGCGTTTGATCCGGTGATATAGATGTCGCAGTCAAGCGACACACGGAGGGAGTTGATACACTTCTCCCAGTCTTTTACCTCCTGAATCTCATCAAAGAACAGATAGACCTTGCCAGAGGCGGACGCAGCTCTCTTGGTAATCTCATCATGCAGTGCCTTCGCGGTTTGCAGATGTGCGTAGTTCAAATCCTCAAAATTGATGGAGATGAATTGAGCAGGACTGACACCGGACTCCACAAGTTCCTCTTTTATAAGCTCCAGCATGACCGATTTACCGCACCGGCGAATACCGGTCATGACCTTTATCAGTTCCGTTCCGATAAAGGGACGGATGCGCTTCATATACATTTCACGTTTAATCATGATAATTCGCCTCCTTGCCTTTGGCTGAGAATAGAATAGCACATTTACAGATGAAATTCAATGATGTACTCCTAGTTTTATCAGTTATAACTGATAAAAACTATAATTCATCAAACTTTGACAGTTATAAAAAGGAACAGACGAAGCAAGTTCAATGCATCATTTGCGAAAAAATCAGAAAATGCCGCATACCACCCATTTACTCCACATAAAACATAATTTTTGTAATATATTCATCCTCATCTCCGGTGGAGAGATAATCGTTGATTGCAAATTCGTAGGAATCTGAAATAATATGCAAATGCTTATTTCTGCAGTATTCCAGGATTCGTTCATATGCTTTTCCGATAGAAATATAAGTTCCTGTATGATAGGTAAATACACTTTTTCCGGCAGGAAGCTTGACAACGCCAGGAACGTGATCGATTTTTTCAATGGGAAGAAAGGCAAATGCCGCTTCAGTGTATCTGCCATTTAAAATATGCTCATAGGGAACGATTGCCCCGCTTTGGAAGAAGATAGGAAGCTGTTCCCTGAAGGAGCGGACAAAACACTCTTTTGTAGCGATACTGACGCTCTCCAGGGTGTGAGGAGAGGGAACCTCCTGGATCAGAATATACTGGTTTTTTACGTTTTCTAAGGCAACAATATCACTGCTGTTACGAATAGCGACTGCATGTTCCAGCTGCCGGCAGCGATGCTCCACACGGGTTCTTATCATTTGCAGCTCCTGGATTTGCTGCTCAATGATAGTAAGCTGTTTGCGCAATGTGACAATAGAATGGTCAATGGTGTAGTTTTCCATGTATGTCTTGATTTCATTCAGAGAAAATCCGATTTTTTTCATAATACAAATGGTATCTAAATAATCGAGCTGACTGGAACTGTAATATCGATACCCATTTTCCGGATCAACATAGGCAGGAGGAAACAGGCCGATTTTATCATAAAAAATTAAAGTCTGGCGTGAAATATTTTGTTGTTTTGACAGTTCTCCAATGGAAAATAGATTTTTCATAAAATACCCCTTGACTGTATAGTTGCTATATAGTTTATAACTATATCATAAAAGTATAAACCAATCAAGGAGGTTGTTTTTGTTGTTATCTTATATATCTGAGCTTTGGAACAAGGTGAAGGATGGGCTGACTGTCAAAAAAATATTGTTGATTATGCTTGGGGCAATGATATATACGTTTGGCGTTCACAATATCCATCAGCGAACAAATATTACAGAGGGCGGCGTTATCGGTCTGATGCTGCTTATTGAGCATTGGCTGCAAATGTCTCCGGCTTATATTACTCCGATTCTTGATCTTGCCTGTTATCTGCTGGCGTTTAAGTTTCTGGGAGGAAATTTTATTAAGGTATCCATTATTTCGACCATGTTTGTGTCAGGCTTTTATAAAATCTGGGAGCTGTTTCCTCCAATGCTTCCTGACTTATCGGAATATCCCCTCATTGCCGCTGTGTTAGGCGGTATTTTTGTGGGTGTAGGTGTTGGATTGATTGTAAGGCAGGGGGGATCCAGTGGAGGTGATGATGCATTGGCATTGACAATTTCTCATATCCTTCATTGGCGTTTATCACGGGCATATTTGTTTACGGATACGGTGGTTTTAGTATTATCTTTAACGTATATTCCTGTTGCGCGGATTGTTTTTTCGCTGATTACTGTGAATCTTTCTTCTTTATTGATTGACTGGATCCAGGAGTATCGGAGTCGGGAAGAGACGGGGATTGAGAAGTGTTATGCTACAGAAGCTGTCGATACTGGCCGTGCGGGGAGATTATAAACGGAAGAGAATGATATTGCAGTATAGGAAAAATATTGGAAAATACCAGATGCAGGGCGGGGACGAAGGTCCCCGCCCTGCAGTATTATAGAGAACTTATGAATTGGATTCACCCTCCTGCGGGGTGGATTTTTTCTTTTTCCGGAAGAAACATTTGGCATTGCCGACTTTCCTTCTAAGGAGCCAGATAAGCAGAAGAATAAGGAGAACAGCCGGAACCCAGAAGGGCGCCAGGGTCAAAATACTGATAAGTAAATTGAGAAGAAGCTGTCCCATAGAAGCCAGATTGTTTTGAAAATCGCGGCTGATTCGCTGGGCGGCAGTCAGTGGCTTAGATGGAGTCAGGCGGCTTTCGTCTGCTTCATAAAGGGTTAGATGAACGGTGCTGTATTCCACCTGATTGTTGTAAAGGCGAAGGCGTGCCTCCAGGGATTCCAGTTCATAACGGATTTCTGAAAGCCGTTCTTCCAGAGCAATAACAGATTCCAGACTTTCTGCTTTTTCCAGCAGGGCCTAGATACGTTCCTGCTCAATTTCCAGAGATTTTTTTCGGCTTTCTACATCAGAATATTGAAGAGTAACATCCTCTGTGGTTTCAGATTGGCTGACAACATTACCGCTGGCCTGAGCTGCCTGGAGAAAGGCTTCCAGGTGTTTGGTGGGAATTCGGACAGTCATGGAAGCGTGACGGAGAATCGGTTCTCCGGCGTAATTGAGACGGCTTCCGGTAACCTCAGACTGTTCTGTATAGCCTTCCAGAGCGGAGATTTTTTCATGGACAGACTGAAGGGAGCTGTCAAAATCGGTTGTTTCCATGTCCAGCCATACGGTGCGGATCAGCTTTCTTCCAGCCTGTACCGGAGTGGGCTGACTGCTTTCGTTTGGGGCAGGCATTTCGCTTTCCGCGCTGGTGTCTGCAGCGGTTCCGAAGTCGGAGCTGCCATTTTCTTCAAGGGCGCCTTCAGGGGAAGGGGATCCGGCAGCAGGGGCAGCGGCGGCAGTCTCAGCTACAGTGACGCTTTTTTCCGATGAGGCCCCGCAGCCAGTCAGGGCAAGGGCGGCGGCCAGAAAGAAAACAGGGAGATGAAGAAAGTTTGACGATCGTATTTTCATAATATACCTCCTCTTTGAAACAAACACGCATATTTTCTGATGTAAGAATACCATAAAAAGATGGACAATTTCAATGAATATTAAAAAATGTAAGAAAATTTCATTTGTTTTTAAGAGATGAGTTTACTTAAAATTTTCAAATTTGCGGTAGTGGTTTTTACCTGATGCCTGTAAATTATTCATACAGAGAAGACAAACCAGGATGAAATCAGAAAGGAAAATTGAGTGGAAAGTAAAATCGTTTTGGAGAATATTGAGAAGTCATATGGGAAAGAAGCACCTGTTATTGAAGGGTTAAATCTTGAAATTGGAGAAGGAAGCTTTACCGTATTGCTCGGGCCGTCCGGATGTGGAAAATCTACAACACTTCGCATGATTGCCGGACTTGAAGAGGAGACGGGAGGCACCTTATATATTGACGGGAAGGATATGAAGGAAGTGAAACCTGGCGACAGAGATATTGCAATGGTTTTTCAGAATTATGCTTTGTATCCGACCATGACCGTGAGGGAAAATATTGAATTTGGACTTAAAAATGCAGGGGTTGCAAAGAAAGAGAGGGAGGAACGTATTTGCGAAGTCAGCAGATCGGTTGGACTGGAGGAATACTTAAATCGAAAACCCAGCGCTTTATCAGGAGGACAGCGTCAGAGAGTTGCTTTGGCAAGAGCAATGGTAAAAAAACCGGGAGTTTTTCTTATGGATGAACCTTTGTCCAATCTGGATGCCAAGCTGCGCTCACAGCTGCGGACAGATTTGATTGAGCTGCATAACCGGCTGGGCTCTACGTTTGTATATGTGACTCATGACCAGGTAGAGGCCATGTCTATGGGAACGCAGATTGTTTTGATGAATAAGGGAAAAATCATGCAGTGCGGGACTCCTCACACAATTTATCACGACCCGGATAATGTGTTTACAGCTCAGTTTATTGGAACACCGCCTATGAATATATTGAAACAGAATCAGGTTCATTATGAGCATTTGCCGGTTGAAAATGCCTGCTATCTTGGCTTTCGTCCGGAGTATGTGACCTTTTATGAGGATGTGCCAGATGAAAAACAAAAGGGATTGATAATTGATGGAAAGGTGATTACCCATGAAATGCTGGGCATAGAAACTCTGTATAAAATTGATACCTGTTATGGACGGATTCAGGCAAAAATTTTTGATGATAAGAAAGCTGTTGACGGGAATGTAAAGATGTTTATTCCTCACAATAGAATCTTGTATTTTGATGAGGAAGAACAGAGAATCCGATAATTTTAAGCGAGAGGAAGGAGATTATGATGGATGCAGGCGTAATAAATAACAGAGTCAAACTGCAGTCAGAGCATGTGGAAATCGGCACTTTATGGAAGGATGGAGTGAGGAAAGGGCTGCCCTATTTGATGATAGCTCCCGCAATGGCAGTCAGCCTTGTGTTTCTTGTATATCCCATATTATACATGCTTAAATTGGGCTTTTATAAATGGAATATGGTTGGAGAAATGACGTTCATCGGACTGGACAATTATGTGTCACTGATGACAGATCCGGAGTTTATGCAGGTGCTGAAAAATACTTGTCAGTTTTCTTTTTGGACCGTGGCAGGCTGCATTACACTGGGGATGATTTTTGCTCTTTATCTTAATAAAAATGCCAGATTTGAACGGCTTGTACAGGTGATTATGTTTACACCATATGTACTTCCTATGATTTCCATTGCCTTTATCTGGATGTGGATTATGGATGGAGATATTGGCCTTTTAAATTATATTTTGGGATTCTTTGGAATCGAAAAAATAAGGTGGCTGGACGATCCTCAAGTGGCAATGTATTCCCTGATTCTGGTTAATATCTGGAAGGGAGTTGGCTATTACACATTGATTATTTTATCTGCGCTTCAGAGTATTCCAAAGTATATTTATGAGGCAGCAGAGCTGGATCAGGCACATCCGGTTACGACATTTTTCAAACTTACTCTTCCTATGTTGTCACCGACTTTGTTCTTCCTGTCGATTACAGCTGTTATCAGTTCCTTTAAGGTTTTTGAAACAGTAAATGTGATGACTGCCGGAGGACCGCAGAATTCAACTACCAGCCTGGTATATTACATTTATCAGTATGGATTTCAGTTTTATAAGATCGGCTATGCATCTGCTGTTGGTGTAATTTTAATGGTAATTGTAGGTATTTTTACCCTCGTATATTTTGGATGTCTGCAGAAAAAAGTTCACTATCAATAACATAAAAGCATAGGAGACGGAGTATGAAATATATATCAAAAGCTGTCAGATTCATGATAAATCTGCTTTTGACAGCCATCTTTTTTGTTCCCCTTTACTGGATGGCATTAACAGCCTTTAAGACGGCGGCGCAGGCCCTTCAGTCACCGCCAACATTCTGGGTAAGTGATCCTCAGTGGGAAAATTTTGCAAGGGCAATTGAGGTAATTCCATTTTTTCATTTTTTGAAAAATTCGCTTATTGTAACAGCTGGAATTATGGTTTTGCAGATGGTGACTGTGATTCCCGCTGCTTATGCGTTTGCCAGATATGAATTTTTGGGAAAGAAACTGTCTTTTGGAGTGATTCTGGCGACTATGATGATTCCCTCGCAGCTGATTTTTCTTCCGGTATTTTTAATGCTGAGTAAGTGGGGACTGATCAATACCTACTGGTCCCTGATTCTTCCGCAGGCTACCAGCGCATTTGCAATTTTTATGCTGCGGCAGAATTTTAAGCAGATTCCGGAAGAGCTGATTGAGGCGGCGCGGCTGGATAAAGCCGGAGAATTGAAAATCATCACGCATATTATGCTGCCCATTGCAAAACCAACAGTTATTATGCTGGGAATGCTGACATTTGTTGGAACCTGGAATGATTATTTTTGGCCGATGGTTTTGACGACAACGGATGCAGTACGGACACTTCCGGTTGGATTGACGATGCTGCGGAGTGTAGAAAATGGAGTATACCAGCACATTTTAATGGCTGGAAATGTACTGCTGATGGCGCCGATTATTTTTATTTATATGATTGCCCAGAAGCAGATTATCAAAGGTTTTACCTATATGGGAGTAAAGTAAAAATCATAAAAATTTTCCCAAAACAGGGTTAATATAAAACAGCTAAAAGAGCGAAAAGAACAAATAAAGAGGAGAAGAAAATGAAAAATCAAAAGAGAATTTTAGGCGCAGCAGCAATGGCATGTATCGTTGCAGGAACTTTGGCAGGATGCGGAAATTCCGGGACAGATAAGGCAGAAAGCAGCGCTGTTGTGTCCAGTGAGGCAGGAAAAAAAGAGGAATCTACCGCAGACGGAAATGTAACGGAATTAACCTACTGGTATTGCTGGACAGACAAAATTCAGGAAAATAATCTGGAGATGACAGAGTTATTTAATGAGACAGTAGGAAAGGAAAAGGGCATTCATGTTACAGCAGAATACCAGGGAACCTACGACGAGTGTCATCAGAAGCTTCAGGCAGCATTTGTTGCCAATGAGATGCCGGATGTCTCCGTTATGGAGATTAGCTCGATTCGCAGATTTGCTGAAAATGGGGTGATTGAACCATTAGATTCCTATATTGCGGCATCTGGAGTGGATATGACAGATTTTTACGATGCTCTGCTGTTAAACGGTGAGGTAGATGGTTCCTGTTATGGTCTGCCTTATTTAAGAAGCACTCCGATTATGTACTACAATAATTCTTTGCTGAAAGAAGCTGGATACGACGGTGCAAATTTAAAGACCTGGGATGATTTGAAGGAAATGGCAACTGGTGTGCATGAAAAAACTGGAAAATACGGGATTTCTCAGTACAGTTATACCTGGACTTTGGATGCCTTTATGATTGAACATGGAAGCTCTATTTTAAATGATGATGAGACAGCTACCAATCTGAATTCAGAGGCAGGAAAAGAAGTAATTGGGTTTTATCGTGATTTGATTGATCAGGGTGTAGTACATGCTTTTAACAGTAATGAATCTGATAAAGTAACTGCAGATGTGCAGAATGAAGACACAGCTATCTGGTTTAGTTCTACCGGTGATTTAACGAAATTTGCATCTATCGCAGATGAGCTGGGCTTTGAACTGGGAGTAGGATTTATTCCTATGGATCAGTGCTACGGAACCCCTACCGGCGGCTGCAATCTGGTTATGATGAGCAAGATTCCTGACAAGAAAAAGGAAGCAGCCTGGGAGTTTATTAACTTTATGACTGACACAGAGCAGACAGTGAAATCTTCGATTAAAACTGGTTATTTACCAGCCAGAAAGAGTGCCGGGGAATCGGATACGATGAAAGCTTATTTTGCAGAAATGCCTATGGCTCGAGTAGCATTAGATCAGCTGGCTTATGCAAATCGTGCAGCATATTCCAATCCGAATTATACAGAGGCGACAGAGGCAATTAAAAGCGCTTTGGATGCTATTTATATCAACAATAGCGATATAGATACAACCCTGGCTGATATGGAAACAAAGGTAAATAAGATTTTAAATCAGTAGGTAATCAGAAGGAGAAAAGAATGAAAAATAAGTTGATTATACTTTCAGCAGATGCCATGGTAACAGAGGATTTGGAACTGTTTTCCACTTTGCCTGGATATCAGAAATATTTGGATGGAGGATGCAGAATTAACCGTGTGGAGTCGATTTATCCAACGGTTACTTATCCCTGCCACACAACAATGATGACAGGGAACTATCCCAATCGCCATGGAGTTACCAGCAACTTTGTTCTGGCCTTTAATCAGAAACCAACACCCTGGAATCGTTATGCAGACGTGATCTGTTCACGGGATATTTTTACAGCATGCAAGGAAAAAGGCCTGACTACAGCTGCGGTGTTCTGGCCGGTAACGGGATGTCATAAGGATATTGATTATAAGATTCCGGAGTATGTTCCGGAAAATGGTGAAACCATAGAAGAGGCATTTCGTAAGATGGGCTGTGATGAGGACATGATTCGAATTGTGGAAAAAAACAGTTCGATTCTGAAACATTGGGGACATCCTTATATTGATGAGTTTATTATTGCCTGTGCCTGTGATATTCTGCGGGAAAAACAGCCAGACGTGCTTTTGATTCATCCGGCAAATATTGACGGAGCAAGACATCAGTATGGGGTATTTCATGAAATGGTGGATCGGGCTGTAGTGGATACCGATCGGTTTGTTCAGCAGCTGATGGGAGTGCAGGAGGAGCTGGGGCTTGCAGAGCAGACGAATCTGGTAGTGACTAGTGATCATGGCCAGATGGAGGTTCAGAGGATTATGAATTTGAATGTGATGCTGGCAGATTATGGCTTTCTGGATGTAAGGAAAGACGGATATGTTACAGACTGGAGAGCTTACTGCCTGTCTAACGGACTTTCTGCAGTCGTATACCTTAAGGATCCTTTGGATGAAAAGCTGTATCAGAGAGTATTTCAGCTGCTGCGCTGGATGAGAGAGGAAGGAATTTATGGAATCAGTGAGGTTCTTACCGCAGAGGAGGCAGATGAAAAATACAGACTGAACGGGCCATTCTCTTTTGTAATTGAGTCTGATGATTATACCTCCTTCGGAGAAAATACATCTGGCCCGCTGGTAGAAAGCTTTGGAGACAGGGACTACCGGTATGGAAGAGCTTCCCATGGATATTATCCCCAGAAAGGCCCACAGCCGGTTTTCATGGCCAAGGGACCGGATTTTGCAGAGTCTGCAGTGTTGGAGAAGGGACGTCTGATTGACCAGGCCCCGACCTATGCAAAGCTTTTGGGCGTAGCTCTGCCGGATACTGATGGGACACCAATTGATGAATTTGTGAGGGAAAAACATGCATAAAACAATCAGAATCATAGCAACCGATCTGGATGGAACCATGCTTCACCATGATAATGAGGTTTCTGTAAGAAATTACAGGGCAATTGAACATGCGGTAAATGAAGGAATGCTCTATGTAGTTGCCACTGGAAGATGCCGCTCTATTGTGCCGATTTCAAATCTTCCGGTTATGGATTATCTGATTGCAGAAAACGGCGCTGTCATTTACCGGGGCGGCACTGAGCAGGTGCTGTATCGTCAGGCAATTTCTGCCGCTCAGCTTCGGGAGGCGATCAGAATTGGGAAAAAGTACCATGCCTTTGTGGAACTTGTTTCAGATGGCAGAATCCTGATAGAGGAGGAGCTTTTAAGACAGACCGGACAGCTTCGTCTGACTAGAATTCAGGAAGAATTTCTAAGAGAAAAACGATATCTTATGATAGATTCCTTTGAAAAATATTGCAGCAAAGTGCAGGAAAACCAGGATGGAGAGGAAATTTTCCGCAAATTCCAGGTTACAAAAATCAATATTATCTGCCAGGAGGCAGAGGCCTGGCAGGGCACTGCAAAGGAGCTGGAAGCATATGGCTTGTTTACGATAACCTCAGACGGATATGGTCTGGAGCTGACAAAAAAAGGAGTAAGCAAGGGAAGCGCAATGAAATGGCTCTGCAGCCATCTGAACCTGGATCTGAGCCATGTGATGGCATTTGGCGATGGCAGCAATGACGCCGTGCTGCTGAAGAAAGCAGGCATCGGCGTCGCCATGGACAATGCAGGAGAGGCGGTAAAGCAGTGTGCAGATTATGTAACTGGCTGCCACTACGAGGATGGAGTAGCCCAGTTTGTGGAGCAGTATGTGTTAAAACAGGCTATTTAAAATCATAAAAACGGGGCATTTTTGTCTGCACAAAAAGACAGGAATGCAGGCAGCAAATGCCCTGGTTTAAGAGAATTGGCTTCGATAAAGAGAGGCATATTTTCCGTTTTTTTCCATAAGCTCGTTGTGGGTTCCCACCTCTTTGATATCCCCGTCTTCCATGTAAAGAATCTTGTCTGCATCGCGAATCGTGGACAGCCGGTGGGCAATTACAAAGCTGGTACGGCCCTTCATAAGCTCGGCCATTGCCTTCTGAATCAGGACTTCTGTATGGGTATCTACATTGCTGGTTGCTTCATCCAGAATCATGATTTCCGGATCAGATGCAATGGCTCGGGCAATGGTTAAAAGCTGTCGTTCTCCCTGAGAAATATTCTCAGCACCTTTGCCAAGAATCATATGATATCCGCCAGGAAGGGTCTTAATAAAGCTGTGGGCACAGGCTGATTCTGCGGCAGAATAAATGCTTTTTTCGGTCATATTTTCTTTGGCATATCCGATATTTTCAGCAATAGTACCTTCAAAAAGCCAGGTATCCTGAAGCACCATTCCAAAACGACTTCTAAGTTCTTTTCGAGGCATCTTTTGAATATCTATTCCATCTACGAGAATCGATCCGCTGTTTAGTTCATAGAAGCGCATTAACAGGTTAATCAGCGTGGTTTTTCCAGCTCCAGTCGGGCCTACAATCGCAATTTTTTCTCCCGGTTCTACGCACAAATTAATTCGTTTCATTAACAGCTTATCTGGAGAATATCCAAAGGAGACATCCTGAAAAACGACAGATCCAAGGCGCTTTTGAGGGATAATACCAGGTAAAGAATCCGGGATTTCTTCTTCTGCATCCAACAGAGAAAAGATCCGGTTTCCAGCAGCTGCAGCGGCGCTGAAGCTTCCAGACATTCCGGCAATAGCGGAAAAAGGATCCGCAAAACGCCAGGTGTATTCCAGCATTGCCTGTACATTTCCTACTGTGATTTTTCCGGTAATTGCACCAAGACAGCCAACGACAGCGCAGAGGATATATCCCAGATCGTTGACAAGCGTTGTAATCGGACTGACAGCTCCGGCAGTTATTTCTGCTTTCCGAGAACTGACTTTTAAGGCTTCATTATACGTCTCAAAAGCTTTTTTAGCCCGTTCCTGATAGTGAAAAGACTGAACAACAGTTTGTCCCTGATACATTTCTTCGATATAGCCGCCCAGCTGTCCTAAAAGCTCCTGCTGTTTCACATAATGTTTTTCACTGGCTTTCATTACACCCGCCGCGCTGAAGAGGGAGAGGGGAACCATAATGAATGGAATCAGGGAAAGGGCAGGGCTGATTGCAAGCATCATAAGGAGAACACCGACAGCGGTAGTTACCTGAGTTACCAGGGAGGTCAGATTCTGACTGATGGCATTGTTGATGGTATCCACATCATTGGTAAGAATACTGAGCAGCTCGCCGCGGGTATGGCTGTCGTAATAACTGAGCTTCATACAGTGCATTTTTTCGCTGATATCCTGACGAAGCTTCTGCATAACCTGGGCCGTGATTTTTGCCATCAGAAAGCCTTGTAATAACGAAAAAGACTGGGAAACCAGATACAGAAAAACAAGGGAAGAAAGCAGCTTTATAATAGTATCCCAGTAAAAAATACCGTCCTTTATACTGGAAAAAAGAGTTGTTGTTATCTTTCCTATAAGGAAGGGGGCAAATACCATAAAACCGGTGCTGATAACAGCAGATACAATTACAAAAATCAGCTTTGCCCAGTGAATTTTCAGATAACCTAGCAGCCGTCTGCATACTTCTGTGTGTTTCATATCAGAGAACCTCCCAACTGTAATTCTGCAATTTCCCGATAGAGCGGACAGGTGCTTAACAGTTCCTGATGCGTTCCATTTCCGATAATTTTGCCGTCATCTACAACTAAAATCTGATCTGCATCCAGAATACTGCTGATTCTCTGAGCAACAAGAATGACAGCAGCATTTCCCGTGTATTCTTTCAGATTTTGGCGGAGTCTGTGGTCTGTTTTCATGTCTAAAGCAGAGAAACTGTCATCAAAAACATAGATTTCCGGCTTTTTCATAAGAGCCCGGGCGATGGCTAAGCGCTGACGCTGACCACCGGATAAATTGGCGCCTCCCTGGGCTACTGGTTCATGGAAGTTCTGTTCTTTTTTTGTAATAAATTCATCGGCGCAGGCGATTTTTGCAGCAATATTCCAATCCTCTTCCCGGCCATTTTCTTTTCCAAAATTCAGGTTTTCTGCAATATCTCCGGAAAACAGAACGTTTTTCTGCGGGACATATCCAATCAGAGAACGCAGATCCTCTATACGGTATTCTTTGGCATTGATTCCGTCAATCAGAACCTGTCCGGACAGGGGATCATAGAGTCTTGAAATTAATTTTAAAATGGTGGATTTTCCGCGTCCGGTTCCTCCGATTATGGCAGTAACTTCGCCAGGGCGGGCAGTAAAGCTTACGTCCTTTAAAACTGGTTCATCAGCTCCGGGATAGGAAAAAGTCACATGGGAAAATTCAACGGTGGAACGCAGAGGACGGTTTTTCAGCGGAAAATTTCCATCTTTAATAGAGGGCTTCGTGTCCAGAACCTCAGCAATCCGGCGGGCGCAGGCATAGGTAGAAGGAAACATCATAATTACAAGCGAAAGCATCATAACAGCAGTAAGAACCATGCTGATATACTGACTGTTTGCTACCAGAGAGCCAATTTCCATTGCTCCGGATTCTACATAGCGGGCGCCGATTCCAAGAACAGCGGCAGTTGTCACACCGAAAATAACACTAATGGCAGGCATCAAAAGACTGGTAATGTGTCCGGAGGCTATGGCCGTAAGCGCGTAGTCTTCATTGGCCTTTTCAAAGCGTCTGCATTCTGCATCCTGCCTGTTAAAGGCGCGGATGACACGGACTCCTTCCAAAGACTCCAGAAACAGACGGTTCATGTGATCCAGCTTTTTCCGCAGGCGGACAGAACAGCGGGATGCAAGGGTAATGAGAAGGGTCAGCACAGCCAGTAAAACAGGGATGGCGGTCAGAAGAACAGAGCTGACTTTTCCGCCTGTAGATGCAGAAAATACCAGTCCGGCAGCGGCCATCATCGGAGCCATAAGACCTATGCGAAGAAGCATTGTCAAAAAATTCTGCACATTGGCAATGTCAGAGGTACTGCGGGTAATCAGGCTGGCAGTGCCGAAGTGATCCATCTCTGCGGCGGAAAATTCCAGGACAGAGGAAAAGACCTTTGTCCTAAGCTGTGCTGCGAAATCCGTGGAAACAGACGAGGCTGTTTTGACAGAAAGAAAGCTGATAATACAGGAAAGTACAGTAATTCCTGCCATAACAGTTCCATAAATCAGGATGACAGAGTCAGCGCCTGCGGCAACTCCGCGGCTGATCATTTGAGAGAGAAAAGCCGGCAGAAGCATCTGGCACAGGGAAGATGCAAGAACCAGAACCAGAAGTCCTGCAAGAGCGGCTTTTTTCAATTTTACAGTTGAAAATATCGTTTTCATGAAGCTGTGAAAGACCTCCTGTTGGTGTGGGAAATAGTCAGCATTAGGAAGCGGTTTCGTGGATAATGCGGATATGGGACAGCTTGAAAAAAAGGCTTCCAAGGGCATATTTCTGAAGACTCAGATATTCCTCCTGGGAAACCCTGCCGCCGTAATTCAGGATTTCCATCTCTCCGCTTGTGCCTGTAATAAAGAGATCCGAGGAGGAAAATCCGTTTTTCAGATAGAATTTCCGGCGGGCAATTCGCTGGCTGCTGTTGTCAGCAGCGTCATCCAGGCGTTCAATCAGAAGAACAATCTTTTTGTCTGAAAAATGCTTACAAACCTGTTCCATGATATAACTTCCGGTTCCCCGGCTCCGGATTCGGGAGGATACAGCCAGATAATCGACCATTACCATATCCTGATAAGGAATGAGGACAGTAAAGCCCAGAAGCTGATTGTTTTCGGAGGCTGTCATAAGAAGCGCTTTTCCCTTTTTGACAGAATGACGGAGCGATAAATATGGCTTTCGCTCCGCTTTGGGAAAGGCTTCCAGGTAGATTTTCTTAATTTCCGGCCACTGATTTTTGTCTGCATAGGTAAATTCCATAAAAGTTTTCCTCTCTGAATTGAATTATTGGTTGTCGTAGGGTATCATACTATGTACAGTAACTGTACGGTCAAGAGGTGTTTTTATGAAAAGAAATGATTATTTGTATCCTTCCGGAGAATTTGCCAGATTAACAGGGGTAAATAAGCGGACGCTTCACTATTATAATGATATCGGCCTTTTTTGCCCGGAAATCATCGGAGAAAACGGCTACCATTATTATTCCTGCTTTCAGTTTGCACAGCTGGAGCTGATTCTTACATTGAGAAAAATTGGCCTGTCGATTGAGGAAATACGGGAATATGTGACAGGGCCGTCAGACGAGTCTTTTTCCTGGATGATGGAAAAGAAGAAGCAGCTTATTGATGCGTCCATCCGTCAGCTGTTGTCGGTTCAGGCCTTTTTGGAGCAAAAATCACAGCGGCTGCAGGCAGGCTTTGAGGCGCGGCATGGAGAGATTGAGCTGTGTACGCTTCCGGAGAGAAAGATTATCTGTTCCGCTCCGATTTCCGGAAAGTACGATGAAGAGGATTTTTCCGTTGCGGCAGAATTTTCCCTTCGCCTGAAAAAGCTGTTTCATCTTTATGACAGCTTTGGAAGCCGGATTTCCATGGATGCGGTGCGCAGCGGAGAATTTAACAGTTACGATTCCTTTTTTGCGTATTGTCCTGGCAATTCCGAGATTTATGATGAGGTTTTGCCGAAGGGAGCATTTCTGAGAGCCTATTGTGTAGGCGCGTGGGAGCGGCTTCCGGAGGTTTATCAGAAAATTCTGGATTATGCAGAGGAGAGGAACCTGGCGCTTACAGGGTATGCTTATGAGGAGGGCTTAAATGAAATGGCCATTCGGAGTCAGGAGGACTATGTGACAATGATCACGATTCCATGTGCAGATTCAGCAGCTGTTCAGATGCCCAACGCTTCTTGTCCGCTGTAAGCGGGCAGAAAGATGCATGGCTGAACTGTTACGATTATGCAGGCAAAGACGGCTGATAATAAGTTGAATTACGAGGATATCCATGATACAATCAAAGATGGTAATATGCATGTGTATAAGCCCATAATATGGATGGGTGTTTCTACCAACCGCCGGAAATGGTTGACTACAATGCCTTTGTAGTTGACCTTATTTTTTAGGAGGTATTTTTATGCGGTATGATGTTATTATCATTGGAGCGGGGCCGGGCGGAATTTTTTCAGCATATGAATTAAGTCAGAAGAGCCCAGATTTAAAGGTTGGGGTATTTGAGGCGGGCCATGCCCTGAGCCGGCGCAAATGTCCCATTGACGGGGAAAAGATCAAATCCTGCATTGGCTGTAAGAGCTGTTCTATTATGAGCGGGTTTGGCGGAGCCGGAGCATTTTCAGATGGAAAGTACAATATTACCAATGATTTTGGCGGTACTCTGTACAAGTATATTGGTAAGAAGCAGGCTCTTGATTTGATGTATTATGTAGATGATATTAATCTGCGTTATGGCGGGGCAGGAACGAAGCTGTATTCTACTGCCGGCTCCAAGTTTAAAAAAGAATGTATTCAGCATGACCTTCATCTTTTGAATGCATCTGTACGCCATCTGGGTACAGATATTAACTATCTGGTTCTGGAAAATCTGTATGCGGAGCTGAAGGAAAAGGTGGATTTTTATTTTGATTCTCCTGTAGATTCTGTTGCGGCAGTGGACGGAGGTTATCAGATTTTCAGTAACGGCCAGACCTATGAGTGCGAAAAGTGTATTATTTCTGTAGGAAGAAGCGGAAGCAAATGGATGGAGCGGATCTGTCAGGAGCTGCAGATTCCCACCAGCTCGAACCGGGTTGATATTGGAGTCCGGGTAGAGCTTCCGGCCGATGTATTTTCTCACCTGACAGATGAGCTGTATGAAAGTAAAATTGTGTATCGGACACAGAAATATGGAGATCAGGTGCGGACCTTCTGTATGAATCCCAAGGGCGCAGTTGTTACGGAGAATACCAATGGCATTATTACGGTAAACGGACACAGCTACGAGGATCCTTCCAAGCATACGGAGAATACCAACTTTGCCCTTCTGGTAGCAAAGCACTTTTCTGAGCCGTTTAAGGATTCCAATGGATATGGCGAATCCATTGCCCGTTTAAGCAATATGCTGGGAGGCGGAGTGATTGTTCAGCGTTTCGGGGATCTGATTCGAGGACGGCGTTCCACTCCGGCAAGAATTGAAGAGGCGTTTATTACGCCGACCTTAAAGGCTACGCCGGGAGATCTGAGCCTGGTGCTGCCGAAACGGATTTTGGACGGCATTATGGAGATGATCTATGCTTTGGATAAGATTGCGCCTGGTACGGCCAATGACGATACCCTTCTTTATGGCGTTGAGGTGAAGTTCTATAATATGGAGGTGCAGGTAAATGAGAAGCTGGAATCCTGCCATAAGGGACTTTACATTATTGGAGACGGAAGCGGAATTACCCATTCTCTGTCTCATGCTTCGGCCAGCGGAATTTATGTGGCAAGAAATCTGTTAGAAGGAAATGAATAAGGACTGAAGATAAATTCGGCGGAGCGGCTAAAAGCCGCTCCGCCGGTTTTTGATCCAATGATAAATTTAAAAATGCTCCAGCCAGGTTTTTAAAAGAGAAATCCAGCTCTGGCACTGGGGCTCTACGTAGCGGCCATCAGAGGAGGAAACCTCTTCGGTTGCCAGTGACAGACCATGGCAGCCAACGGGATAAATATGGAGCTCCAGGCTGACCTGATGGCGAGTCAGAGCTTCTGCAAGCAGAAGGCTGTTTGCAACAGGAACATTGCTGTCAGATGCCGTATGCCACAAAAAGGTTTTTGGCGTATGGCTGCCGACTTGATGTTCCAGAGAAACCAGGCGGCGAAGGTTTTCGTCATTGGCATGTGTTCCCAACAGATTCTGGAAGGAGCCCTGATGGCAGTGAGCGCCGGATGTGATGACCGGATAACAGAGAATCATACCGTCAGGACGGATTTCATCGGCCTTTTTATTTAAGGGCTTCCAGAGAAAATCCTGATTCCAGAAAGTGCCTAAGGAGCAGGCCAGGTGGCCTCCGGCAGAAAATCCGCAGACCAGAATCCGGTCTGGATCAACCATCCAGGCATCTGCATGGGCCCTGATTTCGGATATGGTTTCTGCCAGCTCCATAAGACTGGCAGGAAACACATCCGGCGCGAGGCTGTATTTCAGGATGAAAGTGTGAATGCCCATGGCGGCCAGCTGCATGGCAACAGGCTCACCCTCCCGGTCGGACAGATGTCCGTATCCGCCGCCGGGGCAGATGATTACAGCCGGTCTCCGTCTTGTAGCTGACAGAGAGACAGGATCCAGAAGGTATCCGGTTACAGAGGCCGGAGGTGTCAGCTTTTCATATCCAAGCTGTTCTTTTGTTAAACTAATTTCCCAGGTTAATATGTTCATTTTTTTAGATTCCTTACTAAGTTCGTGTCCCGGAACAGTTTTTTCAGAGAAGGATTTACTGTTCCAGAATTTCTGTGATGCCCTCGCAGAGGGTTTTCGCGCCTTCCTCCGGAGTAATGTCGCCGGAGCTGAGAGTTCCGAATACCTTGTAGTACAGACCGTCAGGATTTGCCTTCAGCTCGCTGTTGTCAAACTGAGGATCCTGAGAAAACTGGCTGTAGCCAAGAACCTTTGCATTGGCTTCTTTTACAAAGGAATCGCCAATTCCTTTTTCATCAAGAATAGAAATAGCAGCCTTTGAACAGGGAATTCCGCGCTCGGTGGAGCAGATTTCTACGCCCTCCGGCTCGTTTAACAGGAAGTTTACAAGCATGGCAGCTTCCTTTGGATGCTCTGTGGAGGATTTAATAGCAAAGTCCATAGAACGTTTGGTAAAGCCGCCCTGGTATTCGCCGAATTTGATGAAATCACCAATGACAAATTCCTGATTGGGTTTATTTACACTGCCTTCCATAGCGTCTTTTACTTTTGTAACAGCAGAATCCCATTCCATTAAGCCGGCATATTTTCCATCAATCCATTTTGCATTTTTATCCAGAGAGTCAGACATATCGCCATTGATGGTTGCAACAGATGGAATCACGTGCTCAGCTTCCAGCTTGTTCATGAATTCCAGGCCTTCCTGTACTTCTGCTTCTGTATAATTCATCTTTCCGTCAGTTACCCAGTCTTTTCCGTATTTGGATTCCAGATAATAGACCATAAAAATCATTCTGTCGTATTCGCCCAGAGCAAGGGGATAATAGTCCTCATTATATGCCTTGAAGGCAGCACCGGCAGCCATCAGAGATTCTTCATCGGTAGGAATGGGAACACCAACCTCATCAAAGGTTGTTTTATTCCAGTAGAACAGACGGCCGGTCAGAGAAATCGGAATAGCCATCAGCTTTCCATTTACTTCGTCCTCTTTTAATTTGTCCTCCGGGAACTGGGTTAAATCAATAATGTCGCTGTACTGGTACAGATCAAGGAAGGATTCGCCGCCCTTGGAGTAATCATGAACCCAGTTAGAACCGATCTGAAGCACATCAGCACAGTCGCCGCTCAGAATACTTAAGGACTGCTTTTCCTCCCAGCCAGTCCATGCGCCGTATTCACATTCAACGGTGATATGGGGATATTTTTCCATAAAGGCCTGCACTGCTTTTTCTGTAGCAGCATGACGGGAATCGCCGCCCCACCAGCAAAAACGAATCGTTACCGGTTCCTCGGAAGCTGTAGCTTCTGTAGTTTCCTGTGCTCCCTCAGCCTTTGTTTCAGCAGCTGTGGTCTGTGGTGCTTCTGCCTGTTTTCCGCCGCATGCAGTCAGGGACAGTCCCATAGCAGCTGCTATACTGAAAGAAATCATCTGTTTTGTTCTTTTTTTCATTGATATTCTCCCTTCTGAATCAAACGTACTTGATAATATTTTTTTAACATATTTTTTTAAATGGGGAAAGGGGAAAAGTGAACAAAAATATTTTAAATTAATATGCATATTATACTATATATCGAATGGAATAATATGGATTTGTTATATTTTGTCGCGTAAAATGCAAAATAAAAGAGGAATATGGAATAAATATTGTTTAATATTAATTGTTTTTTGCTGAAAAAGTGAAATCCGTTTCACTTTGCATTTTTTTATGATATACTGTTTCTAATATCAGCAGTTGGAGATATCTGAACAGGAGGAGAGAAGAAATTGGCTGTTACGATTACAGATATTGCACAAAGGGCGGGAGTTTCCCGTTCTATGGTATCCCGGGCCTTAACAGGAAATGGCCCTGTGAAGGCAAAAAAGAAAGAAGAGATTATTGCGCTGGCTCAAGCCATGGGATATATGCCCAATCAGGCAGCGCTTCATTTGAGACACTCGAAATCCCGTATTATTGGCCTGTATTTTTCCAGTATCAGTGCAGCGACCTCTCCATATGTGCTGCACAGTGTTCTGACAGGAGTTTATGGAGTGATTGGAGGGCGTTATCAGATTGTGGTAAAGGGAATAGATCTGCATGAATCGGGAAGTCTGAATCCCAGCCAGTATGACGGGCTTTTGATTATGTCACAGAGAGATCAGGATCTGGATTTTTTGGAGGAGGCCTTTGCTCTTCATATACCTATGGTAGCACTGAGCCGCCGGGTTCCGATTGATATTCCTGTGGTGACAACCAATGAATCCAGAGGAATGGAAAAGGCAATGGGGTATCTGTTAGATCATGGGCATCGAAATATTGGGATCATTGAAGGGCCGCCGAATCTGGAGGCAACTATTTTTCGGCATCAGGGCTGGATTCATGCGGCGCGAAAACGGGGATATTCGATTCATCAGTTTCCTGTGGTTCATGGAAATTACCGTTACAACAGCGGCTATTCAGCGGCCAATCAGCTTATAGATGCACATCCAAATCTTACTGCAATTTTGTGCTTTAATGATGAAATGGCAGTGGCTGCAAAGAATGCCCTCGCCAGACGGGGACTCAGGGTTCCCCAGGAGATTTCTCTGGTTGGCTTTGATAATCTGGAGCTGCCGCGGTATGCGGATCTGCAGCTGACAACAGTAGAGAGAAATGCCAGCCAGATTGCGGCAGCAGGCGCCCAAATGCTGCTTGGATATATGGAAAATGGAGTACGGCCGCCGGATCGAGAACTGGAAAACAGACTGGTAGTCCGGGAGAGTGTATCTGACAGAATAAGCCTGTAAAGAGCATATTGACTTTTTTTCTCATTTAGCGTATAGTAAAAGCGCAAAGTTAGATAAGACTAATATGGAGAGGATAAGAAGCATGAAACTGAGTGAATTGCAGATTGGAAGGACAGCGACCATATTTGCAGTAGGCGGAAGCGGTGCGCTGCGCCAGCACTTTCTGGATATGGGACTGATTCAGGGAACAGAGGTAACGGTTGTCAAATATGCACCGATGGGAGATCCCATTGAGCTGCGCATTCATGGCTATGAATTGACGATTCGTCTGGAGGATGCAGAAAATATTGAGATCAGCGAACCCCACGAGGCCCGGGAGCATGGGGAGCTTTCCGGAAAGCAGGCGGAAAATGGAAAGGCGTCAAAAGTAAGAGAAGGCTGGAAAAATCCCCAGAAAAAGGAGAAGCTTCATCCGGGATACGGCGAGGGCGGAAAGTTCCACAACCGGAAGGAGGAAAAGCCGCTTCCGGACAGTGAGGTTTTGACCTTTGCGCTTGTGGGAAATCAGAACTGCGGAAAAACCACATTGTTTAATCAGCTGACCGGTTCCAAGCAGCATGTGGGAAATTTCCCGGGAGTTACTGTAGATCGAAAGGACGGGGTTATCCGCGGCCATGAAAATACGCTGATTACAGACTTGCCCGGAATTTATTCCATGTCTCCCTACAGCAGCGAGGAAATCGTAACAAGAGAATTTGTAATCCGGGAAAAACCGAAGGGCATTATCAATATTGTGGATGCCACGAATATTGAACGGAATCTGTATCTGACCATGCAGCTGCTTGAGCTGGAAATTCCCATGGTAGTGGCTCTGAATATGATGGATGAGCTGAGGGAAAATGGCGGCTCTGTCAAGGTGAATGAGATGGAGGAGGCTTTGGGAGTTCCGGTTATTCCCATTTCTGCTGCTAAGGGAGAGGGCATTGAGGAGCTGATTCGCCATGCGCTTCATGTGGCCCGGTATCAGGAGCGTCCCCTGGAGATTGATTTTTGCAAGCGGGAAGAGGGGATTCACAGAGGAATCCATGCAGTGATGCATTTGATTGAGGATCATGCCGCTCAGGCGGAGATTCCGGTCCGGTTTGCAGGAAGCAAGGTTATGGAGGGAGATCCAAAGATTCTGGAGCAGCTGAAGCTGACAGATAAGGAAGCCATGATTCTGGAGGAAATTTCCCGGCAGACAGAGGAAGAAACCGGCATGGATCGGGCGGCAGCAGTGGCTCAGATGCGGTTTGATTATATTGAAGATGTGTGCAGGGAGGGAGTGGTCAAGCCAAGAGAAAGCAGGGAGAGAACCAGAAGCAGAAGGATTGACCAGTTCCTTACGGGAAAATATACGGGAATTCCTGCGTTTATTGGAATTATGGGTCTGGTATTCTGGCTGACCTTTAATGTAATTGGAGCATTTTTCCAGGGCATTTTGGAGTCGGGTATCACAACACTGACAGATGCGGTGGATCAGGCCATGCAGGCGGCGCAGGTGAATGAAGTGGTTCACTCTCTGGTGATCGACGGCATATTTAACGGCGTTGGCGGCGTACTGAGCTTCCTGCCGATTATTGTAACCCTGTTCTTCTTCCTGTCTCTTCTGGAGGACAGCGGATATATGGCCCGCGTTGCCTTTATTATGGATAAGCTTCTGAGAAAGCTGGGACTTTCCGGAAGAAGTATTGTGCCGATGCTGATTGGATTTGGCTGTACTGTGCCGGGAGTTATGGCAAGCCGGACTCTTCCCTCTGAGCGGGACAGAAAAATGACCATTCTTTTGACGCCCTTTATGAGCTGTACGGCGAAGCTTCCCATCTATGCATTTTTTACAGCGGCATTTTTCCCGCAGCATGGAGCATTGGTGATGATTGGGCTTTATCTGTTTGGAATTATTATGGGAATTATTATGGCTTTGATTTTCAAGAAAACAGCCTTTAAGGGAGAGGCGGTGCCGTTTGTTATGGAGCTGCCCAACTACCGTATGCCAGGGGCGGGGAATGTGCTTCACCTTTTATGGGATAAGGCAAAGGATTTCCTGCAGAGAGCCTTTACCGTTATTTTTCTTGCAACCATTGCCATCTGGTTTTTGCAGAACTTTGATATGGGACTGAACATGGTGTCAGATTCCCACAACAGCATTCTGGCTCTGGCAGCCGGCTGGCTGGCTCCGCTGTTTGCACCGGTAGGCTTTGGAGACTGGCGGATTGTAACAGCCCTGATTTCTGGATTTATGGCAAAGGAGAGTGTGGTATCCTCTCTGACTGTGCTGTTTGGCAGTACAGAGGCCCTTTACAGCAGTCTGACGATTGCAGGAGCAGCGTCTCTGCTGGTATTCTGTCTGCTGTATACCCCCTGTGTGGCAGCGATTGCGTCTGTGAAGCGGGAGCTGGGCGGCAAATGGGCAGTGGCTATGGTGATTGGCCAGTGCGTTCTGGCATGGATTGCAGCTTTGGCAGTCTATGGGATTGCAGGAATGATGTAATACAGGGGCAGTATAATACCCCCATGCTCTTTCGAGCGGATTCAGTCAGTAAGTCCTACTGCACGAATCCGCTCGATTACGTTTCCGTATCGGGGAACATATTGATCGTAGATTGGCTGAACCTTTTTCACAAATTCGCTGAGATCTTCCAGTTCTGTAATGGTTCCGCCAGCCTCCTGAAAGGCCTGGTAATTTTTTTCTTCTTCTTTTTTCCAAAGCTCTCTCTGATAAACGGATGATTCCAGAGCAGCCTGACGAATGATTTTTTGATCCTCAAAAGGCAGGGACTCCAAAACCTTCTGGTTCATAACAATCATTTCTGGAATCCGCGTGTGTCCGTCCAGCACCAGATAGGGGGCAAGTGAACTATGTCGGGCGCTGACAAAGCTGGGAATGTTATTTTCTGCTCCGTCAATAATGTGCTCCCGCAGCTGGCTTCCTACCATTTCATAAGGCATTTCTACGGGATTGGCCCCCAGCATACTGACCAGATCCATCATAAAGGCGCTTTGCTGGACGCGGATATAAAGTCCTTTCAAATCAGATAATTTCGTGATTTTCTTATCCATAGTATAAAAATTTCGGGCTCCGGCATCATACCAGCACAGGCCTTCTATGCCGTTATTTCGCATACTTTGAAGAAAATAATTTCCAATTTCGCCGTCAAGAACCTGCCACATATGATCAGAATTTCGGTAAAGATATGGCATTTCCAGTACAGTCAGCTCTGGATTGTAGTCAGTCATTAAAGCGACAGAGGCTCGAACCATGTCGATACCGCCAAAACGCATTTGCTGCAGAACAGTCTTTTCATCCCCCAGAGCAGAGGAGTGATAGGTAATAATGTGAATTCGTCCGTTGCTGCGTTCCTCGACCAGACGGGCAAAATAGTCGCAGGCCACAGATGTAGGATGCTCGGCTCTCTGGTTGTCTGCCAGACGAAGAATAATTTGTCCGTCTCGCTTCATAGGTTCTGTGAGAAAATCAGTCTGGATGCCAGAAATAACAGATGCGGTGCTGTCTTCTGCAGCTTTTTTCTTCTGAAGCGCAGAAAAGAAACTTCCGGCAGAAGCCAGAACAAGAAGCAGAAAAAACAGTCCTGTCAATCTGCGGCGAGTTCTTTTTTTGTCCATAATATTCCTCCGTTTTACATAAAGAATAGCTGATTGCGGTATTCAATGGGGGTAAACCCTGTTTTCTTTTTGAAAATTCTGGAAAAATAGTTGGGATTAACATAGCCAACCAGAGTTCCAACCTCGCGTATATTCATCTGGGGATTGCCCAGATACTCCTTGGCTTTTTCTACCCGCACATTGATTAAATATTCTCGAAAGGGCATTCCGTTAAAATCTTTGAATATTTTGTTGAAATGGTTGACAGAAAGCTGATAGCGGTCAGCCATTTCCTCTACGGATAATTCCTGACGGTATTGTGTGTCAATCAACTGACGAACCTCGGCAGCGATTTTAGCAGCTCGGCCCTGTCCGGCCGGACTGCTGGGCTCAGCTGGAAGAGCTGTTGAGGACGATTTAGGAAGAGCGGGGGTCAGAGCCGCCTCCGGGCTGTGACTGGTGTGATGACGCTGCATTTCCCGTGTAATGATTTCTACAACCTCGCGTTCTCCAGCAGGTTTTACCAAATATTCTGCAGCGCCCATGGAAATGGCTTGTTTGGCATAGCTGAACTGAGCGTAAGCGGTCAGAAATATGATGCTGCAGGAGGGAAGCTGCTGTTTGATTTCCCATCCTGCAGTCAGTCCGTCCATAACGGGCATTTCAATGTCAAGAAAAGCGACATCAATCCGCTCTCCCAGGGCAAGACATACGGCTTCCCGGCCGTTGGATGCCTCAAATAAAAGAAATTTTCCTTTGAAATAATATTCCAGAATACAGCGAATTACGGAACGGGACAGTTCCTCATCATCTGCAATCAGTATTTTAAACATCTTTGCATTCCTCCAGAGAAAGTCTGATTTCGATACAGGTACCAGAACCGGGTTTGCTGTAAATACGCATACGGCTGTTAGGGAAACTCAGGTGAAGTCGTTCAAAAACATTGCAGACGCCTAGTCCCGTGCTTCCAAAGCTGACAGCAGAACTGAATTTGCTGGCAGCAGCTTCCGGATTCAGAGGTGTCTGAGAGGCTGCAGCCTGCAGCGCGGAAACCTGTTCCTTTTCCATTCCAACGCCGTTATCCAGTACATGGATAACCAGATCGCCTCTGCTTTCCCGGATATGAATGCCTACTGAACCGCCGGATTCCTTGACAAGAACTCCGTGACGGATGCTGTTTTCAATGAGTGGCTGGAGAGTAAAGGGCGGTAGGCGGTAGTGATCCGGCTCGACATTTACCCGCAAACGGTACAGAAGCCGTTTGCCGAAGCGTTTTCGCTGAATATACATAAAGCGTCCTGTCATCTGCAGTTCTTGGGATAGAAGAACCCGTTCCTGTTTGTTTTCTAGGGTATAGCGAAAAAAATCAGAAAGACTGCGGATGAGCTCGCCGGTGTCTCTGGCCTGTTCCTGAGCGGCTGCTCCGGCAATAACATTTAAAGTATTAAAAAGAAAGTGGGGATTGATTTGGGACTGAAGAAGGGAAAATCTGGCTTTTTCCAGCATTTTCTGACGGTTGATCAGGGCCAATTCCTGAGTATGGACTTTTTGAGTCAGAGCCTGCTTTTCTTTCAGTGCGCCAATGGTATCACGCATAGCCAGCTTCATTCGGTTAACTGCCAGATTCAAGTTACCGATTTCATCCTTTCGCCCTGTCGGAAGATCGTCTGCCTGAAAATTCTCTTTTGCAATTTCCTCTACTGTTTCAGAAAGTCGATTTAGGGGATCCAGGATCCTCTTTTTCATATAGGTCAGACAAAGAGCAGAAACAGCAAAAACCACAGCTACGAGAACCATGGAAATTTTTTGTTCCTGATTCATGCGGCGCTGCATTTCCCGGTGAACATCAGTACCAAAGGTAAGGCTGTCCTGGAGAAGCTCTGCAGTATAGGTTTCAATCTGGGAAGCAGCTTGTTTCATGAGAATCAGCTGGCGGATTTCATGGTTGGCAGGAAGTCCATTTCTGGCAATGGAATAGTAGTTCAGATAGGTATTTTTAACAGACTGCATCAGCAGAAAGCTATCCAGAGACATACCATCTGCTTCTTGTGTCATTTTCCGCAAGGCATTTTGAACATGGAGCTCATTATTGATAAAGCGCATCCAGTTTTCTTCCGATTTGTCTTCAATATATTCTTCAAACAGAACAGGACTGTCAGAAAAGACAGTCATAAACTGATTAATGGAGTAATATTTTGTCAGCACCCGGTTAAACTGCTGTTCGGAACGGAGGCCATGATAAATGGAATATACATTGGAAAATACAAACAGAGCGCTCATAAAACACAGGAAAATCAGAACACGTACCTTAACAGAGGATAAATGCTGGCGGATTGTTTTTATATGGTTCATAATTAAAGTCCTCCTTTGCAGTCTGAGGTTATTATAGCATAGAAAGCATGCTTCTGCCAGACGGAGAGTCACACAGGGCCCGGAGACAAAGGTCTTCGGGCCCTGCAGTAAAAGGAGAAATTTATTTGTTGGCAAAATCAGAAATGCGGGTTACAATGTGGATTAATTCGCCCAGTGTAGTCTTGTCCTTAGGCATGTATTTATTCCCTTCCTTTGCCTCTACGAAACCAAAATACTGACTGGCGCCGACGTTATCCTCGTATGCGGAATCGATCTCTGCCGCATCATCAAATTTTGGTTCTGTTCCCAGCGTTTCGTTGTAAGGAACGCCGCAGGAGAGCAGAGCAATGTAGCCCATTTCATCGCGGTTGATGGAAGCGTCCGGGAGGAAAGCGGTTCTCTTTGCAGCCTCATCCTGAGTGACGCCTGCATTGTAAAGGGTACCCTGGGCGCCTGCAGCGTTGGGATCCTTTAAGTTCATCATTTCAGCTTCAACAACTGCTGCAATCACACCATAATCCGGGTCAGATTCCGGAACATCGGAGATGATAACTGGCTCCTTGGGAGCAGTCAGACCCCACAGCTTGCCAAGCAGCTTTGCACAGTCACGGTTGGTGATTTCCCGGTTCATATCAAGAACCTCATCTTCATCAATATAGCCTTTTACAGCTGCACGGATCACTTCCTCATCATCTGTAACACCGGCGGCCTTTTTCTCTTTCAAAATTTTGTAAGCCATGCTGGTCTGAGTATTCCCTTTTTTGTCTGCTGCTGTCAGAGTCAGGTATTTGCCAGCTGCATCAGCAGGAACGGAAAATGTTTTGTCTGTTCCAACAGTTTCGTAGGTTCCGTCAACAGCGTCAGCCATTTTCCATTCATAGGTCAGTTCAGAGCTGTCGCCGCCAAGAAGAACGGAGCTGCCTTCGATTTTTTCGCCGGGAACAGGAGTGCCGATCATCTTAGTTTCTACCGGTCTGGGATAACTCTTTCCATTGATGGAGACATTTTCCAAAATCGGATCTTCCCAGTTGAGTGCACGGATATCAGTACCTACATTGGTAATATCCACATTTTTCAGAACAAGTCCGGTAATCGGAACCTCGTCAAAGGCTTCCATGAAAATACCATACTCACCGCCGCTGCTGGTCAGGTTTTCAATCGTGATATTCTTAAACTGAGGCAGATAGTCACCGTCGCGTCCTACATCGTAAAGCATGGTCGCATGTACAACGGCATTTCCTACGGATTTTACTTTAGAGTTGCGAAGGTATACGTTTTCAATGGATCCGCCGCGCTGCGCATTGGTTTTAAAACGCAGTGCATAGTTTAAGTTGGGGCTGTCAAAGGTATTGTTATCAGCAAAGAGATTTTTAATACCGCCGCTCATCTCACTGCCGCAGGCAATGCCGCCGTGGCCGTCAGCAAAGATGTTATTGCGGATAATCAGGTTCTGAGTTGGGAAGCCGGCCTCGCCAAGTTCACGTCCGTCCCGGTTTCGTCCGGCCTTTACTGCGATACAGTCATCGCCGGTATTAAAGTAACAGTCTTCAATAAGCACATAATTGCAGTTTTCCGGATCACAGCCGTCATTGTTGTAGCCGTGGGTGTCAATATGAACACCTCTGGCTGTAAAATTGGTGCAAAGAACAGGATTTAATTCCCACATAGGGGAGTTTAAAATGGTAACGCCTTCAATCAGTACATTTTCACATTCAATGGGCTGATAGAAGTTGGGACGGAGGAAATGACCTTCGCCGAAAACTCGTTCCTCTGCCGGAACACCGTCATCGGTCATCTTACGCAGAAGCTTTGCATCTGCAGAGGATGGGTTAGATGTGGTGCCGTCTTCATTGTATTTTTGTCTCCAGTTCCACCAGGTATCCTTGTCTGCCTGTCCGTCCAGAGTTCCTTTTCCGGTTACGGCAATGTTTTCCTGCTGATAAGCATAGATAAACGGACTCCAGTTATACAGCTTGGAACCTTCATAGTGTGCAAATACCAGAGGATAGTTTTCATGGGTAATGTCCCTGGTAAATTTGAGAATCGTATCTTCTTCTTCCAGGCAAAGATTTACATTGCTTTTTAAAGTAATGGCTCCGGTGTCGTAATCTCCGGCCGGAATGCTTACCTTTCCGCCGCCCTTGGTGCTTACTTCATCAATGGCGCTTTGAATGGCGGCGGTATCCAGTTTTCCATCTCCAGGAACAGCGCCATAATCCAGAACACTTACTTCATAGTCAGGAAATTCCGGATCACTGATATGAGTGAGGATTTCCTCTGCCATATCCCAGGAAAGCGCTTCGCTGTTGCTTTCTTCAAATGGAGAGGTTTCTGCAGCCGTAGTTTCTGCTTCAGTTGCTGCTGTTGTTGCCGCAGATTCGGAAACGGTGCTTTCCTGTGTGGTTTGATTATTGCCACATCCAGCCATGCTTACAGTCATGACTGCTGCCATAGATAAACTGATTACTTTTTTCATAACTGTCTTCCCTTCTTAATTATTTTGAATACGCGCGCTTGATTCATTTGATAAGCTTAGCATATCATTGTAAGCACTCCTTCTACAAGAAGACTTTTCTATGGTTCACAGCACAATTTCACGGTTTCGTATATTTTTTGGTGGATTTCACTATTTCTTTATGGAAAATACACAAAGTTATTTCCGATTTTCCGCAAACATTACAGCATACTCGATGGAGTTGCGCAGGCTCAGTTCACTGGCGGTTCCGGTTCCGGCCTGATCGAAGGCTGTGCCGTGATCGACGGATACCCGGATAATGGGCAGACCCAGTGTGATATTGACTCCGGCTACGGCGTCCCAGGCTTTTTTGTCGTGGTCGTAGACAAAGCCTACGACCTTTAAGGGAATATGTCCCTGATCGTGATACATGGCGACAACGATATCGTACCAGCCGCCGCGGGCCTTGGAAAATACTGTGTCCGGCGGAACAGGGCCGTCTGCGCAGATGCGCTCTGCCTGAGCTGCTTCAATTGCAGGAATAATTTCGTCAATTTCCTCCCGTCCGAACAGGCCGTGCTCACCGCTGTGCGGATTTAACCCGGCAACTCCAATGCGGGGCTTTTCGATTCCCAGATCGCGGCAGGCCTGATCTGCAATGCGGATCACATCGAGAACCCGCTGTTTTTTTACCCGATCGCAGGCCTCGCGGAGAGAAACATGAGTAGAAACATGAACCACGCGGAGGTTTTCATGGGCCAGCATCATAGTATAGTTTTTGGTTCCAGTCAGATCGGCATAGATTTCTGTATGTCCGGAATAATGATGGCCAGCCAGGTTGACGGCTTCTTTGTTAAATGCATTGGTAACAGTAGCGTCAATTTTTCCTTCCATGGCCAGCTCAATCACCTTGGTAACATAGCGGAAGGAAGCATCACCGCATTCTGCGGATACCTGGCCGCGCTGCAGCTGGGCGGCGTCAATCAGCCCCATATCGAAAACATCAATGGTTCCAAAGCGAAAGAGGGCATCAGAGACATTTTGAATCCGATGAATTTGCAGCTCCTTATGATTTACAATGGAGAGGGCGGCTTCCATAACATCGGCGTCACCGACAACCAATGGGCAGCAAAGCTCATATAATGACGGATCAGCAAAGGCCTTCACAGTAATTTCCGGTCCTATGCTGGCCGGATCCCCCATAGTAATTCCAATGATTTTTTTATTGTTCATAAGAGTTTTCATTCCTTTCCTGAAATACGCACAGCCGGAGCAGTAAACAGGTACTGTTCCGGCTGGTTTTGGTTCACAGAGAAATACATTCCGGATTCCGGTTATTTTGCAGCTCTTTTCTTCTCTTCGAATTTATGGAGCCAGGAAACCAGAAGCGGACAGCAGATTGCAGTTACGATAATTGCTGCGGTAATCTGAGCGGTTGCGGCTTCAGCAACAGCCAGAAGGGTTGCGTCAACTGCAGCAACAGAAGCGGGAGTTGCTGCGGCATTGCCTGCGGTGGTTCCGATAGCGCCGCCTACCTCCGGACGATCCATGTGGAGGAGCTTATATACCAGATAACCTCCGATACCGGTAATCAGGGTACATGCAATACCCAGAAGGATACCAGGTGCGCCTGCCTTTAACAGGTTCATGATATTTAAGCCTGCTCCCAGCGGGAAAGCGAAGAAGGGAATCATCATGGAAGCACCCGGCTCACAGAATTTCCGAATATCCTCATCCAGATTTCCAAGGATACAGCCCACAATAACAGGAATGATACAGCCTACCAGAATGGACATGGGGATCTTTGCAACGCCTGCAGCGCCCAGGGCCACCATAGTAAAGAAGGGACCGTCGTTAATGGACAGAATAGAAACTGCGCCTACGTCAGTTGCATCTCCGTATTCACCGGCCAGAGCAGCGTAAAGACCGCCATTGGAGTTGGCCAGAGCGCCTACGATTGCCAGCGTGGACAGACCCAGGAAACCGGCTTCGCCAAACAGCTTGCCGCAAATCAGGCCGATAATGATTCCAAGTCCTACTTTTACGGCTGTGATAACAACGCCTTTATAAACGGTTACGCCGGCTTTTTTAAAGTTAATGGTAGTAGCGTTACAGAAGATAAATACGGCCAGAATCGGCATAGCGCCGGATTTCCACAGATAAGTGGTAAAGGTTCCGTCAAACATGGTCCATATGGTTCCGCCAAAGAAGGTATTGACAATGGCGCCCAAAAGAAGCGGAACAACCATAAGACCTCCGGGAATTTTTTTCACAGTCTGTAAAATCTTCATTAAAGTATCCCCCTTTACAAATTCAATTGGTAATCGGTATTTCTATTTGGCAGCAATCAGTCGAAGAATGTTGTCTGTGGTGTAGGCAAGGTTTTCCTGGCTGTGATGCCTGCTGACAGAGAAGTCCTGAGGCAGACGGTTAATAGGAAATACAGAAGAAACTCCCATCTCATAAGCCCGGGCAATTTCGCTGTCATTTGCGCCGCCTACCACGGCGATAACCTTTTTGTTCTGCTTCTTTGCTCTTTCAGCTATGCCAATGACAACCTTTCCGCGGAGACTCTGAGAATCCAGTTTTCCTTCTCCGGTAAAAATATAGTCTGCATCAGCAATCATTTCGTCAAATTTTACGGTGTCGAGAACAGTCTGAATTCCCATCTGAAGCCGGGAGCCAAAGAAGGCAATCATACCTGCACCCATAGCTCCGGCAGCGCCGGTTCCCGGAATCTGGCTGATGTCCTGACCGGATGCATCCAGAATCACGCGGCTTAAATTTTTAATTCCTTCATCCAGTTCCAGAACCATAGCTTCGTCTGCGCCCTTCTGCGGTGCAAAAACATGGGCAGCGCCGGTGGGACCGTACATGGGATTATCAATGTCGCACATGGTTACGATCTCTACCTGATTCAGAATTGCTGCTTTCTGGCTCAGATCAATGCGCTGAATATCGATAACAGTGCCGCCGGTGGGAATAAAGGATTCCCCGTTTTTGTCGTAGAATTTTACGCCGACAGCTGCGGCAGCTCCGCAGCCGCCGTCATTGGTGCAGGAACCGCCCAGTCCCACAATGATTTTTTTAACGCCGCTTTCTGCGGCAGCCAGGATCAGCTGGCCTACGCCGTAGGTTGTAGTTTTTTTCGGATTTTTCCGATCCTCCACCATAGGAAGGCCTGCGGCGGCAGCCATTTCAATGACAGCAGTGTTTCCGTTGTCGATCAGCCCGTAATAAGATTCTATGTCTTCAAAATAAGGGCCTTTCACAGGAACCATAACTTTTGTGCCTCCAACGGCAGTGATAAAGGCGTCTACAGAGCCTTCTCCGCCATCGGCAACCGGTACGCTGACAGACTCAGCGCCGGGAAAATGGAGATCCACTTTTTCTTTTATAATTCCGCAAATCTGAGCGGAGCTTAATGTACCCTTAAAAGAGTCCGGTATCAGGATAAATTTCATAGCACAGAACCTCCCTGATTTTATTCTTTTACAATGACGGAAACACCGTCCGGGATTACCGTTACCTTATAGTCTTCTTTTCCAACGATAGCTTTTGCCTTTTCCATAGCCTCTTCCATGCTGTGTGCCGGAACCATGTGAAGATCCTCTACCAGCTGATCATCACAGGAGGAAATGAAGATTACAGTTGCTTTCAGCAGAAGCCGGGCAAAAATCTGGGACTGCCACTGATCGATGATGGTTTCTTCCGGCTTTCTGTCCAGGAAAGTCTGCATCATCCGGTTCAGATCCTTTTCGTCCCGGAAGGTCTCATGGAAATATTTGCCGCCGTGTCCGTCAGCAGCTTTGGAAAGCATAATGATTACGCCGCCTTCTTTTACCGTGGCTTCACCGGCAGTCATACCTTTTACAGACTGATAAATATTCTGATCCAGAGGATATCCGCCGTTAGTGGAAATAACAATGTCAGCAGGAACCGCGTCTACCTGACACTTGGAAGCCAGGAATTCACGTCCAACTCTGTGAGCCAGATCGCAGTCGCCGGCAACAGCAAAAATGGGATCGTGGGCAGCATCAATAACAACATTAACGATAAAGTCCAGTCTGGCAGCCCGTGCCGCATACAGCATGTCATTGTGAATCGGATTGCCTTCAATCACTCCAGTGCGGGCATGAGGATCGGCAATAAAGCCAGAGTTGTGGTTGTACATAACGGTTTCACGGCTTGCAACGCCGGGAAGCACACTCTTTCTTCCGCCAGAGAAGCCGGCAAAGAAGTGAGGCTCAATAAATCCCTCTGCCACAAGAAGATCTGCTTCTGCAGCAAGGCGGTTAATGATCAGGTTGCCGCCGGAAGGAAGTTTGCCTAAGTATACCAGGTTGTCATTGTCATCACAGTTGTGAACAATGATTTTTTCATTTGCCATAATTTCCGAGCCAAATTTGTCAGCCAGCTCTTCCTGGGTAGTGGTTCTGTGAAGTCCGGTGGAAATCAGGATGGTAATGTCTGCATCCGGATTGCCTTTGCGGATTTCAGCCAGGATCAGCGGCATCATAATGTGACTGGGAACGGGTCTGGTATGGTCAGAGGAGATGACTACAATGTTTTTCTTTCCAATAGCCATATCACAGAGTCTGGGAGTACCGATAGGGTGTTCCAGAGCGTCCTGAACCAGTTCAGAACCGCTTTTTGGGGCCTTGTAGCTGTGCAGCTCAGAGAGCAGGACGCCGGCCAGATGCTCTTCTTCAATAGCTGCGGTCAGTTTTTCTTTTCCATAGGGCAGTAAAAATTCTTTCATGTGAATACCTCCTCGTATTATGGATGTGTGATATTTATAAATGTTCCTTTAATTTTCTCATGGCAAAGGCAATGGCGTTATCTGCGCCGAAGGCTCCGGCTTTTGTAACCAGCTTCAGCCCGTCAAATTCGCCGCCCTTTACCTGAATCAGGGGAATTCCCACCATAATTTCTGACAGGATTTCCGATCCGTCAGCCCCAATGTTCATCAGCAGGCCGAGAGCGGTGTCTCCGCCAGTAAGGAAAACTCCGGAAACCTTTGCCTGCCTGAGAATTTCCGTGGCTCCGTGACCGATAATTGAGCGAACCCGATCACCAATTTCCAGAGGGGTAAGACCCAGGGTGTCACCGGCCTGATAGGAAAGCTCCAGAAACTCTCGATCATAGGCAGTGTCTGTGAGAAAGATGGTGTCCTCGCCGCGGTTCAGGGCTTCAACAGCCTTCTGAACATAATGCTCTGCCGTGTCGCTTCCCTGCAGGATTTTGTCTACAGGAAGCTTGATTAAGGTAATGCCCTGCTGTTCACAGAAATGCATCTGGCGGTTGGTTACGGTGCTGATGCTGGCGGCGACTCCAAGGGAAGGGAGGGACGGCTGCTCCAGCTCCATAAGGCTGTCGGCAATGCCTGCGGTTCCGATGTAGAGAGCTGTTTTTTGGCTTCTTCTGGTAGCCTGAACAATGCGGGAAAGATCCTCGTCTGTTTCTGCATCACATACAAAAATACGGCTGTCAGTCAGAGAAAAGGAGCTGCTTCTGATTTCAGGAAGGCGTTTCAGTTGAATCCTCTCTTCATAAATCCGCCCCAGAAGGCTGACCAGATTGTCTTCTACCACAGGATTTTTTGGATCCCGGGAAAGCTCTGTTTTGCAGATTTCCACACCATGCAGGCGCTGAACCCCGTCCACAGTGGTTCTGCCCAGAGCCGGAAGGGCAGGAGCAAAGACGATAAGCTCCGGGTGAAAGGCCTCATCGACTGCCCGGATTTCCATGGCTATATTTCCGCGCATGGTTGAGTCAATTTTTTTAATAATATGGCGGAACTGGGAAAAATCAACCTGCTCCAGGGCATGGGACACGATTTCATAGGCGTGATCCGGATGAACCGTTCTGGATTCTGTGTCAATTACAACGGATTTATCCTGGCAGACTGGCTTTCCGCTGAACAGAACCTCTGTGGGAAATCCCCGCCTTCTTAACTGGACGCCGGTATCGTTGGCTCCGGTAAAATCATCTGCAATGATTAAATATCGATTATCCATGGTTTTGCTGCCTTTCTAAAGTGTTTAAAAATGAAACAGTTATAAATGAAACACATCATTTCTTCTAATATAACTCAATTTTTCTTTCAATTTCAAGGATAATACAGTATAATATTGTTTATAATTGAAACAAAAGCTTGTACATGAACGATAACAAACAGAAAGAGGGAGAGAAATGAGAAAAGTACGAATTCTTGGAATTGCACCGTATCGGGGACTTGTTCATTTGATGAATCAGTGCGCAGCCCATTATCCGGACATAGAGTTGAACGCCATGCTGGGAAATATGGAGGAGGGGCTGGCGCTGGCAAAGAAATATTATTCTGGATATGATATGATTATTTCCCGGGCCAATACAGCCAGTATGATTTCCCAGGCAGTTCCTGTGCCGGTGGTGGATATTGGAATTGATTATTATGATGTTCTTCGATGTATTAAAATAGCAGAAAATACGGGAACAAAATTTGCAATTCTGGGATTCCATTCTTTAACAGATATTGCAAAAAATCTTTGCGATTTGCTGAAAATCAAGATTGATATTTTTTCTTTTTCTATCAATAACTGGTCAGATTCCGGAAGCTTACTGGATCGAATGAAGGAACAGGGATATGAGACAGTGATTTGTGATATGATTCCCTACGAATATGCAAAGCTTATCGGAATCACCCCGATTTTACTGACCTCCAGTGTGGAGAGTCTGAAATCAGCGATTAACCATGCGGTTGACAGCTGGTCGAAGCATGAAAAGCTGTATGATTCCTTTTCTATGCTGGAAAATCTGGTTCGCAGCAGTTCAAACCGTTATCTGATTCTGGATATAGAGGGAAAAAATCTTTATTCTACTTTGGTGGAGGAGACGGCAGAGGAGATGGCGCAGCAGCTAAGAAAAGAATTGACCCGGTGTCGTTCCGGAAAACAGCGCTCTTTTTTTGTGACTCTGGGGGGACAGATGTATTCTGTCCGCTCTCAGCGGTCTGATACAGGAGATATGGATTATGTGATTTTCCGGGTTATGCCCTCTAAAATTCCCATGGCCTATTCCAAATACGGAATTACGATTCTGGATAAGGAAAGGGCTCTCCAAAATTTCCTGGAGAGCTTTTACAGTAATACAGAACGGGCCAGGGAGATTGTTGCAAGTACAGAAATGATGTCAGCCAATGCTTCGCCGCTGATGATTACAGGCGAGGTGGGGACGGGGAAGGACCGGGTGGCCTGTATTTATTATGCAAAAAGTGCCTGGAGAGACAGCCCTCTTTATGTGGTAAACTGTTCTCTCCTCAATGACAAGACCTGGGAATTTTTGATTAACCATTACAATTCTCCTTTTACAGACAACGGAAATACCATTTATATCTGCAACCTGGAATCCCTTTCCCAGGCGCGTCAGAAGCGTCTGCTGTCCATTATTCTGGATACCAACCTTCATGTGAGAAACCGGCTGATTTTTTCCTGCACACAGCCCCGGGGAAAGGGGGTTCCTCACACAGCGCTGGAATATACGAATATGCTGGGAGGAATCCATGTGACTGCAAAGCCTCTGCGGGAGCAGCGGGAGGATCTGAGCTCATCTGCCGCCATTTATATTGACACATTAAATCAGGAGCTGGGCAGACAGGCGGTAGGTCTGGACGAGGATGCAGTCCGGATGCTGAAGGAGTATGATTATCCCTGTAATATTACACAGTTTAAGCGAATTCTGAAGAAGGCGGTGCTGGAGACAGAGCAGGCCTATATTTCTGGAGAAACCATTGAACGGATTCTGAAGGAGGAGGGAGAATTTTTCGTTGAGACTGCCGATAAACAGAAGGCAGAGAAACCGGCCAGCCAGGATTTTTCTCTGAATCTGGAGCAGTCGCTGGACAGCATGAACAGGGAAATTGTCCTTCATGTATTGAATCTGTGTGGAGGAAATCAGACTGCGGCGGCAAAAAAGCTGGGAATCAGCAGAACAACCTTGTGGAGATATGTAAACCGTTAAAGCAGGGGGGAAGACAGAAAAGTAAAGTTACAAGAGAAAAATAAAGTTACAAAAGAAAAATAAAAACAGGTCTGGAAAAAAATCCTTTCTCAGTGTAAAATGGGAAAACAAAAGGATTTGAGGAGGAGTTTGCGATGGAAAACAGAATTACAGGACATACGAAGCTTTACTGCCTGATTGGCTCTCCGGTAGGTCATTCCGGTTCCCCGGCCATGTACAATTACAGCTTTGCCCGTACAGGCGAGGACGGCGCATATCTGGCATTTGATGTACCGCTGGATCAGGTAGGAAAGGCTGTTGAGGCGATCAAAACTTTTCATGTAAAGGGCTTCAATATTACCATGCCGGACAAGACGGCAGTGATGGATTATCTCGATGAGATCAGTCCGGCGGCCCGTCTGATTGGCGCCTGCAATACTGTAGTTGTGTCAGAGGATGGAAGGCTGATCGGATACAATACAGACGGCCAGGGTTTTACAGACAACCTTCGCGCCCACGGCGTAGAGGTGAAGGGAAAGAAGCTGCTGATTCTGGGAACCGGCGGTGCAGCCAATGCTATCAGCATTCAGACTGCCCTGGAAGGTGCAGCTGAAATTACGATTTTCAACCGCAGAGATGAGTTCTTTGCCAGCGGTCAGAGAATTGTAGAAAAGCTGGCCAGAGAGGTTCCGGACTGCCGCGCAGAGATGTGTGATCTGGAGGATCAGAAGCGTCTGGCGGAGGCGGTAAGAGACAGCGATATTCTGATCAACGCAACAAAGGTTGGCATGAAACCGATGGACAAAGACACACTGATTCCGGCGGAACTGCTCCATCCGGGGCTGATTGTGGCCGATACGGTTTACAATCCGCTGGAAACCCGCCTGCTTCGCGAGGCGAAGGAGGCAGGCTGCCAGGTAATTGGCGGAATCGGTATGCTGCTTTGGCAGGGCGCCGCTGCATTCCGGCTGTTTACTGGAAAGGAAATGCCAGTAAAAGAGGTGGAAGAGCGCTTCTTTGCTGAGTAAATTGGAACTGTTCAGGATGGGGAATCAGGGCTTTACAGCGACCTTGATTACTCCGTCCTTTTTTTCTTCAAATATTTGATAGGCTTCTTCAATCTGGTTCAGGGGCAGGGTGTGCGTGATCAGCGGCGTGGTGTCAATTTTGCCTTCTTCAATCAGCTTTAAAATGGCCTCGCAGTCGCAGCCGTCCACCCCTCCTGTTTTAAAGGTCAGATTTTTTCCGTACATATCAGGAAGCGGCAGAAGCTGAGGGCGGTCATAAAGTGCAACAACAGTTACAATGGCATTGGGGCGGGCGCATTTCCAGGCCATTTCAAAGGTGTTTTCTGCCCCTGCAGCCTCCAGAACCACATCAGCCCCTCCATGGTCAGAGTGAGATTTTACAAATGCTTCCATATCAGTTACTTCTATTGTACCAGTAATCAGAAAAAAAGAAAGCCAAGATGAAACTTTCCCGGAGGCGGAAGCGTCAAATAAATAGAAAACAAAAAAGAAAGGCACAAAATAACATGAACAGCTGTGAAAAAATAATAGAAGATGTGCTGACGGAAAATTACAGGCAGCTTTATCGGCTGGCCTACGGATATGTGAGAAATGAGGAGGATGCCCTGGACATTGTTCAGGAAAGCGCATATAAAGCCATTCGGGAGGCAGATAAGCTGAAAACCCCTGCTTTTGCAAAAACCTGGATTTACAGAATTGTAATCAATACAGCAATCAGTCAGCTGAGGAAGCGGCGGGAGATGGTATCTCTTGATGAGGCGGAAACTCTTTCTGTTTATGCACAATACAAAAATTCCGATCTGCAGAACGCATTGGCCAGTCTGACAGAGGAACAGAAGACCTTGATTCTTCTTCGTTTTTTTGAGGACAGGAAACTGGAGGAAATTGCAGAAATGACAGATGAAAACGTTAATACCGTAAAGAGCAGGCTGTACCGTACTCTGCGGGAACTGAAGCAGAAACTGGCATGAGCATAGAATATTGGAGGAAAGCAGTATGAAGGAGAGAAGGGAAAACGTGAGAACAGAAAAAATAGAAAAAGAAAAAATAGAAAAAGAAAAAATAGAAAAAGAAGGGACAGAATATCTGGAAGAGCTGGAGCTTTTGGAAAAGGAATTTAAGCAGAGGACATTGGATATGAAAATAAAATATGGAGAAATTCCGGTGCCGGAAGCAGCCAGAGACAGAATTCTTTCTGGAATCCATCAGGCTAAAGCAGAAAAGGAAAGGATTCTTTCTTTCCAGGATATTCAGCGTCAGGCTGAAGCATCTAAGCAGATAAAAAAAGAAGCTTCTGCAGATAAAAAACAGGCAGAAAATCATAGACAGCAGCAGGAAATAATGACTGGAAAAGAGCAGAAAAAAGACATCAGGAAAGGACAGAACAGTATGAAACGATACGGAATTTTTAAGAAAACAGCAGCGGCGGCAGCGGCAGTTCTGGTAACAGTAGGTACTCTGGCAAATGCAAGTCCCATAACAGCAAATGCGATGGAAAATCTGCCGATTATTGGCGCACTGGCCAGGGTTATGACCTTCCGTACCTTTGAAGACAGTCAGGGAAGCTTTGAAGGAAAAGTAGATATTCCCCGGATAGACAGCGAAAATGGTTCAGAAATTGCAGCCAATCAGGCGCTGGAGCAGTATGCGGACTCTCTGATTGCCATGTATGAAAATGATCTGAAGGAGTCTGAGGGGCAGGGAAATTATGCGCTGGAATCTTCTTATGATGTAGTATTTCAGAATGAAAAATATATATCTATCCGTATTAATACAACAGTAATTATGGCCAGCGGAACCCAGTATGTAAAGGTATTTACGGTCAATAAGGCCACAGGCGAAGTGGTTTCTCTCAGCAGCCTTCTGGGCGGAAATAAGGAACAGCTGGAAGCAATCAGTGAGAATATTAAGCAGCAGATGCAGGCCCAGATGGATGCGGATGAGAATATTGCTTATTTCTTAAACAGCGATTTGCCGGATTCCGATTTTAAGGGAATTACAGGAGAGGAAAGCTATTATTTTAATGAAAATGGAGAGCTTGTCATCAGCTTTGATGAGTATGAGGTGGCCCCCGGATATATGGGAGCAGTTACCTTTACCATTCCGTTAAATGTAACAGGAAAGCTGGCAGAATAGAACTGCGGCACAAGCTCTCTTTTGGATTTTTACAAGCTGTTATTATGCTGTTTCCACTCTTCCCATCTCTGTTCTATGATGCAGGAAACAGAGCTGATATAGTCATCGCAATAAGGCAGGAAAAGATAAGCTTCCTCTGGAAAAGAAGCGTAGAGGGCAGCGTATTTGGAATCATCTGAATGGGAATATTCCCGGGCGAGGAAGTCCATATCAGAGAGAAAACAGGGACCGTTTTCTCCGCTGTAATAGCTGTCTGCAAAGTCCTGAACTTCGTTTACAAAATAAGAGCGGAGAAGCTGTCCATTGAGCTGATCCAGAATAAATTCCCGGAGGCTGCCGCAGTCATCCGGGAGTTTTTGCTCCAGAGCCGGGTTTAAAAACTGATGTTTTTGAAACCAGTGAAGCCAGGCGGCCATGTGGCTGCAGGCAGAAAGTGTGCCTGCAGAAAGCTGCTTTTCCTGTATAGATTCCAGATGCCAGGAAACGTCGTCCAGAAGAATTCCGTCTGCCTCCTCCTGGCTGATTTCATCCCAGTCCAGAAAGTCTTCACGGAAAGGAAAGAGGATGGATTTTTGGATATTCAGCCGGTTAAGAAGTTCTGCAGCTCCGACGGCATAGCCGTATTCTGCCTCGTCAGGATAGAGGGGAACTGCCTGATAAAAATGTATGGTTTTTCCTTCTGGAAGCTTGCAGCAGCAGCCATCATGGGAAGAAAATGAAGGCGTAAGCAAAATGGCATGGGACATGGGTATTTTTTCCTGGAAAGCAGGAGCAGTTTTCAGGATCGTGCCATGGGCCAGAGGCTCAGAAAAGCAGCCTGCAGCAGCAGTCAGCTCGGTCAGCAGTTGAACGGGCCAGCGCTGTTCTTTGCAGTCATCATTGGGATTCCAGTCTGGGGGGAGGAACAGCAGAAGCAGGATGCTGTCATTTTTTTCCTGTTCCTGAGTCTGGGCGGAGGGAGTGCTGTATTCTCCCAGAGAAACCAGTGTGTGATAATTGCGATCTCCAGAAGGAGGAATCACACAGATATCTGTGGAGATACCAGGAAAGGAGGTTTCGTGCAGTATTGTTTCAAACCTGCCGAAGAAGGCTTGAATGTGGTTTTCCAGCAGGCGGCGTTCCTGCATGAGATGGGATTCAGGTTTCATAGGCGTGGCTGCCACTCAAAATGTGATTAAATATACTCACATCGAGATAATGTAGACTTTCGCAAGTTCTACTTACTGCTTCTTCGTGTATGCTTTTGATTGACTAAAGCCATATCTACTCACAGGTTCCTGTACACTCCACAGTCGTCAATTCCCGAAATAGTCTTCGGTACATACTTACGTTTGCGTTTCATGATGCAACTTCGTAAGTCTTCGCATCTTTCAAATTGAGAGCAGCATTCATATCCCTGTTTTCGACGTAACCACAATTACATCGAAAGATTCTATCTGAAAGCTTTAAGTCTTTCTTAATAGTTCCACAACAGTGGCAGGTTTTTGATGATGGATACCATCTGTCTGCTACTCGTAATTCAATACCATTCTCCTTACATTTTGCCTGAAGTTTCACTTTAAATTCATAAAACTTCTGAGAAGCAACTGCTTTTGAAAGATGCCTGTTCTTCATCATTCCTGATACATTCAAATCCTCAATCGTTATATAAGATGGCTTGGTTTTTACTATCTCAGCGATTGTTTTGTTCATGTAATCCGTGCGGACATTGTCTATCCGATGATAAAGCTTCTGTACCTTAAGCTTTTGCTTTTGTATATTTGCTTTTTGAGTGGACTCTCCTTTCTTTAAATTTTCATACTTACGGGAGAGACATCTCTGCTCCCGAATCAGTCGTTTTTCAAGTTTTTTTAATCTTGCCGATTTGTTAATATTTTTATATGTCTTACCATTTGAAATAATGGCAAAATCCTTTAACCCAAGGTCTATGCCAATTCCTTCACTGTAATCATTGGTAGTTATCTTGCTATCCGGTATTTCTGCCAGAACTGAAACATAAAACCTGCCAGCTTTCATGGAAACCGAACCGCTTTTTATGACATATCCATCTTTTGTAACAGGGATATATCCCTTTTCCTTCACTCTAACCCATCCAAGGGATGGAATGTTAATTCTATGTCTTTCGCAGCGGCAATCCTTTGGATTATTCTTTACGAAATACATTTTTACATCTGATTTTCCCTTCTTTTTAAACTTAGGAAAACCACTTTGATGTTTGAAAAACTTTTTAAATGCGGTTTCTCCATGATTTACTGACTGTGTGACTGTTTTTGAATAAGACTCCTTAATCCATGCATATTCTGGGTGATTTGGTATATATTCATTGTTAAGCCAGACTCTGAATTGATGACTGCTCATAAACTTTTCACCATTTTCATGAAGTTCTTTATTATGAGCAAGATAGAAATTATAGATAAATCTACAGGTTCCTATCGTCTTACGAATCTTAACCTTTTGCTCCTCGGTTGGATTTATTTCCGTCTTGAAGCTCTTTAGCAATCTCCCCATCTCCTTCTATTTGTTTTTTATACTTACGAAGTCCATACAACCTACAGGAGAATACTTGAAGGATTCTTGTAGATACTCTGGCATAAATAACTATCTGACGATTATCGTGTTCTGTATAAATGCCTTTAAACTGAAGGTATTGGTCATAAGTGTAATAACGTTTATCAGTTGGAGTACGATTTGATTAGTGATATTAGAAATGTTCATAAATAATTCCTACACGGGCATATTTAAACACTTTTAAGCACTAATATCAATTATTTTAATTACTTAATATTTCCTCCTTTGTATTTGATGTGGAACTATATGATCATGTTACTAAGAAACAGACAGGATTGCAATATCTATTTATTGAAATATTATATCAATTTATTGAACTATAAAAAGCCGGACTGACTTATATGGTTTTCAGCCAGCTGGATTAGCTCTCCAGATGTTAATCAAAATCCATGCCATACGCCTGTCGCTCCTAGGATCCGGCTGAAAAGCTAAAAGAAAAAGCTATATTTCCCCTTGTTTATCTCAGCCACAAGGAAAAATATAGCTTTTGTGTTTCTTATGCTATCATACTTTTATAGTTGTGTCAAGGACAGCGTTCAGCTGTCCTTTGCCTGATAGATCCGGCGATAGCCGGTTTCTGTTTTTTCAACGATTTGTTCCACTTCCTCCAAAAAAGCTCCGTCCGGTGTAAGATATGCTCCCTCACAGCAGACGCAGGTGCCGCAGCTGCTGCTTAAGTCCCTGGGAACCGGCATAACATGGGCGGGAATATTCCGCTCCCCGCAAAGCCGCTTATAGCGGATGGCGCCGAAATGGGAATAAAAAGTAGCGATATACATTATTTCGTGAAGGTCAGGGTGTATTCACTGCCCTGTTCCTGAACAGCTACCTGGTATCCCTGGGACTTGCCGTAGCGGGATGTATTTTCCTTGGCAGCGTGGTTGTCTACGATCATCTGGCAGGGCTCTCCGCCAGCCAGGGCCTTTCTCAGCATAATAACCGGCTCAGGACAGGAAAGTCCTCTTGCATCTAAGGTTTTCATTGCTTAATCCTCCTTTTGAAATGTATTGAAGCAGGCAATTGCAGTAACAACGGCAAGGCCGATGAGAACAGCGATTTTTCCGTTGGCGGTAGGGCCATTTCCGCTGGAAGCAAGGCCAAAGTTGTGAGCAAATGCGGCTCCAACCATGAGACCGATAACGGTAATGGCGCTGTCTGTGTTGCCTTCACCGGAGAGAATCAGCTGACGCAGGGGACATCCGCCAAGCAGAACACAGCCGTATCCGGTCAGGAACATGCCCAGGAAGTTCCAGAGGCCGTCTGTATGGGAAACTGCCTGTCCTTCCATGCCCAGCTGGAAAAAGGTTCCTCCGCCGGCTGCGGTGAGAATCAGGTTGCCTGCCAGAGCAGCTGCAAAAACAGAGATAAATCCCAGAAGCAGACGAGATTCTTTGAACAGTACCATATCACGGATGCCGCCTACCATGCAGAGACGGGTTCTCTGAGCCAGAGCGCCTACAATCAGGCCTGCTCCCAGGCTGACTGCAATGGCAGCGTGGCTGCCTCCAGGACCGCCGCCAGCTTCTGTAAAATGAATGAAGGCCGGAGCGGCAACCAGAAGAATCAGAAGGGCCGCTTCTATGGCAGGGAGAATCATTCCCTCTGTTTTGGGAAGCCGGTAGGTTCTCTTTAAGGTATAGCCCTTATTCAGGAAGAAGATTCCGGTAAGAATTCCAAATACGAAACCGGCCAGACCGAACAGCGCGTTTAAATCGCCGCCTGCAAGACGAAGAATCATACGGAAGGGGCAGCCTAAAAACATCAGGCAGCCGATCATTACAAAAAATGCAATAATGAAACGGGTAACAGGAGAGCTTCCTCCTTTTGCCTGAAATTCTTTCCGGCTTACAGCCAGAATCAGGCTTCCCAGAACCAGTCCGATGATTTCCGGACGGATGTACTGGACTGCAGCTGCGGAATGAAGGCCCAGGGCGCCGGACTGATCCCGCAAAAAGCAGGCAATACAGAAGCCCATGTTGGATGGATTCCCCAGAAATACCAGTGCCGCGGAGATAAGGCCGATGATACAGCCAGCAGCTATGATTGTTTGTTTTTCTTTTGTCTGAGACATAACGCTACACTCCTTTTTTCTTTTTATGACAATAGCTTTTTCGTAAAAATAGTGAAAAAAATGTCATAAATTCATTAATCTTATGATAACATGCATAAAAAATGAAGTCCAATAGCAGTTATTAATATTTTGGATTGATTTATTTGATTATTAAATAAGTGTGTGCTATGATGAAAGAAAAACACAGAAAGAAAACCGCGGCAAAAGAAAGCGCAGCGGGGAAGCTGCGGTCAGGCTAATCGCTGCAGAAGAGGAGGAAAAAGAGGAGATGGATGCAATTTATCTGGACAATGCAAGCACAACCTTTCCCAAACCGAAGGCGGTGCCAGAGGCCATGTATCATTATATGACAAGATCTGGCAGTAATATTAATAGAGGGTGTTATGATCGTGCGTATGCTGTTGAGGAGCTGGTTTATGAAACCAGACAGATGCTTTGCAGCTTATTTGGCGGGGAAGACTGCAGAAATGTGGCATTTACAAAAAATGTAACAGAAAGCCTTAATGTGATTTTAAAGGGGCTGTTAAAGCCGGGAGACCATGTGCTGGTTTCTTCTATGGAGCACAATGCGGTGATGCGTCCCCTGGTGCAGCTGGAAAAGCAGGGGATTTCTTTTTCCCGGATTCCCTGCCGCAGGGATGGAAGCCTGATTCTGGAGGAAATGGCTCCTCTGGTGAAAAAGGAAACCAGGGCGGTGGTAATGACCCACGCCAGCAATGTGTGCGGAACGATGATGCCTTATGAACAGGTGGGAGCATTCTGCCGGGAGCGCGGTCTTTTGTTTATTGCTGATACAGCCCAGACAGCCGGAGTGTGGCCGCTGGATATGGAACACATGAAGATTGACGCTCTGGCTTTTACCGGCCATAAGGGGCTTCTGGGCCCCCAGGGAATCGGCGGCTTTCTTCTGGGCGAGAAGCTTCTGCCTCAGATGGAGAGTTTGATTGCGGGAGGAACAGGAAGCATCAGCCATACTGAGGTTATGCCGGATTTTATGCCGGATCGGTTTGAGGCGGGAACTATGAATCTGCCGGGAATTGTGGGGCTTCATGCAGGACTTGGCTGGATCCGTGAAACAGGGATGGAACAGATCCGCAGTCATGAGCTTGCATTGACCAGACAGTTTCTGGAGGGATTGAAATCTATGGATCCGTATGAGAAACGGCTTCGCGTTGTGGGGAAAAAGGATACAGAGGGACGGACAGGAGTGGTGTCTGTTCAGACGGTGCGGCGGGAGCTTGCCCAAACAGCCTATGAGTTGGATGTCCAGTATGGAATTATGACACGGGTGGGACTTCACTGTGCACCTTCTGCTCATCAGACTCTGGGCACCTTCCCCACAGGAACCATTCGCTTTTCTTTCGGATGGTGGAATACCAGGGAGGAGGTTGCGCTGGCGCTTCAGGCGCTGGACGAGCTGTCATAGAGGAAGGCGTGCTGGCGCTTCAGGCGCTGGACGAGCTGTCATAATGGAAGATTGCAGGAGGAAAGGGTATGGATTTTAAACAGCTTCAGTCATTTGCTGCAGTTGTAAAATATCAGAGTTTTACGAAAGCGGCAGAGATGCTTTATATTTCTCAGCCTACTATCAGCACCCATATTCGTGCTTTGGAGGAGGAGCTGCAGTCCCGCCTGGTGCTGCGCACCACCAAGGATGTGGAGATTACTCCGAGAGGGTGGGAGCTGTATCAATGTGCAGAGAAAATATTCCTGCTGAGGGACAGTCTGGTGGAGAGCTGGCAGATGGAAACAGAGCAAGTCATTAATCTGGGAGCCTCTACGATTCCCTCCGTCTATATTCTTCCTGAGGTGCTTCCCGGCTTTTTAAAAGCAAATTCCGGGATTCAGATTCATATTCACCAGGGAGACAGCCGAGAGATTATCAGCCAGGTTCTGGAGGGAAATATTAAACTGGGAATGGTTGGAATGAAGGTTTCTGATGAAAATCTTACGTTTCTGCCTTTTTACAGAGACACGATGGTTTTGATTACTCCGGCGACAGAGTATTATCGGAAATGGAAGGATGAGGGGGGAGTTTCTATGGAGAAGCTTCTTGCAGAGCCTTTTCTTTTGCGGGAACAGGGGAGCGGAAGCCGCAAATGCATGGAGAACTATTTCCTTCAGACAGGAATCCGGGAACAGGATCTTCATGTGGCGGCCCGGCTCAACGATCAGGAGGCAGTAAAGCGCCTGGTTTCCTGCGGCCTGGGAGTTTCTATTATATCGGCAAAGGCGGCAGAAAATGATTGCCAGGAGGGGAAGCTTCTTTCGTTTTCTCTGCCTGGGCTGGGGGCAGCAAGGAACCTGTATCTGGTCTGGCGGAACCAGTTTATTCTCAGTGAACAGATAACCAGGTTTATGGGATATGTGCAGGAGCTGTATGAAAGGGAAGGGAAAATAAACAAAATAAATGCTCAGATGCTGTGAAAAAAGGCGCCGTTCCATCATTGTCTGGTGTGGATGATGGAACGGCGCCCTTATGCCTGTCCTTTTTTACAGAAGTCCCATCATAGATGGAATGCCCAGAGACAGAGCAGGAATATAGGTAACAGCCAGAAGCAGCAGGAGAAGAACAGCAAAGTAGGGAAGCAGAGTTTTTGTAACCTCCTCAATGCTGATCTTACTGATTCCGCAGCCTACGAACAGTACAGAACCTACCGGCGGAGTGATGTTGCCCATGCACATGTTAAAGATCAGCATAACGCCGAACTGAATGTTGGACATGCCCAGGCTTTCTGCAATAGGCAGGAAGATGGGGGTGAAAATCAGGATAGCCGGTGTAATATCCATAAACATACCTACAATCAGCAGAATAATGTTCATCAAAAGAAAAATCACATATTTGTTTGTGGATACAGACATAATGGCTGAGCTGATTGCCGCCGGAATTCCAGAGTATGCCATAACAAAGGACATGGCGGAGGAAGCGGAAATCAGAAACAGGATAATGCCGCTGGTGCAGGCACTGCTGACCAGAATTTTCATAAAGGACTGTACAGTCAGGCTCTTGTAGCAGACAGACAGGATCAGGCAGTACAGTACGCAGATACCTGCGCCTTCTGTTGCAGTGAAGATACCGCCTACAATACCGCCGATTACAATGACAATCAGCAGCAGGCTGGGAAGAGCCTCCAGCGTAACCTTAAGAGCTTCCGAAGCAGATGCTCTTCCGGATACCGGATAGTTGTGCTTTTTCGCATACAGGAAAGCAACAACCATAGAACCAAGACCCATGAGAATACCGGGAATATATCCGGCCATAAACAGAGTGGAAATGGATACGCCTCCTGCTACGGTAGAGTATACAATAAATGCGCTGGTTGGCGGAATCAGAAGTCCTGTGGGGGCAGATGCAATATTGACAGCGGTGGCAAAAGCCGGATCATAGCCCTCGTCCTTCTGGATAGGGTAAATGCAGCCGCCCATAGCGGAGGCTGCGGCAACAGAGGAGCCGGACAGAGCGCCGAAAAGCATGTTTCCCACAATGTTGGCCTGAGCCAGAGAGCCGGGAATCCAGCCAACGAAGAGCTTGGCAAAGTTTACGAGACGTCTGGCAATACCGCCGTTATTCATAATGTTGCCGGCCAGAATAAACAGAGGAATGGCCAGCAGGGAAAAACTCTCCACACCGCTGTTCATTTTCTGCATGGTAATAAAGGTAATCTGATCCCAGGACAGGGAGGAGATTGCGGCAACAATGGAAGAAATTACAATACTTACGGAAATAGGGCAGCTTGCAAACAAAAGCAGTGCAAAAACTGCAAACAGGATAATGGCAGTTACTCCGATACTCATGCTTCATTCCCTCCTTCAATGGTAATTCCGGTAATATCTTCGTACAGATTGATAATCTGTGCGGCAATCATGAACAGGCCGGAGACAGGGGCCATGGCATAAACCAGACTTCTGGGAATACCCAGCAGAGCGGAATATACCTTTTCAGCGCTCAGAGCCAGTTTAAAGCCGCCGATGGTAATAACAAACAGTGCAAACAGAAGAATCAGCAGATCCACAAGGGTCATAAGAATCCTCCGGCCCGCAGGATTTAGGCTGTCACGAACCAGTACCAGGCACATATGCTGTCTGGTAAAAAACGCGTAGGCTGCGCCGATAAATCCGGTCCAGATCAGGAAGTAGCGCACCAGTTCTTCTGTAAAAGCAGCCGGACTGTTCAGGACATATCTGGTAAATACCTGATACAGAACCAGGAGAGTCATGGCAGACAAAAGGACAGTGGCAATACCGGCAAGAAGCTTTATCATGAATTTTTTTACAGTAGTTAACAGTTCTTTCATGGAAATCCTCCCCCTTTATTTAACGGAATTGATAATATCGATCAGGTTCTGAACACCCGGATATTCCTGGCAGTATTCATTTACCATGCCGCTTGTTGCATTTCGGAAAGCGTCTTTATCTACATCATTGACAAATTCCACATTCATCTGAGTGGATGCTTCCTGAATGGCTTCCTCAATGGCTGCATCCCAGGCGATCTTGTGGCTTTCTGTGGATGCATAGGCTGCATCCAGAATGACCTTCTGATCCTCAGGGCTGATGGAAGTCCATGTTTTGGCGCTCATAACCAGAACATCAGGAATCATGGCATGCTGATCGGTAGAATACACCTTGCAGATTTCGCCGTGCTTTCCTGTAGTCAGGGCAGTTTCATTATTTTCAGTTCCGTCAATAATTCCTGTCTGAAGAGAGGTATAAACATCTCCGTAGGACATGGCAACAGGAATGCCGCCCAGAGCCTTTAACATATCAGTCTGGGATTTCATATCCTGAACACGGATTTTTAATCCCTTTAAATCCTCCGGAGTCCGGATTGGCTTATTAATAGTATAAAAAGAACGGGCGCCGGAGGTGTAGTAGGTCAGAGTAACAAAGCCGTCATCGGCAGTGGACAGGAAAAAGTCACGCATGGGCTGGGAATCCATGACATGATAGAAATTTTCCGTATCATCAAAAATATAGGGAAGGCCAAAGGTGTGATAGGCCTCGTTGTAGGTAGCCAGACCAGGGGCAGATACCTTAGTCATGGAAATAACGCCAGCCATAAGCTGCTCCATATTTTCATTTTCAGATCCCAGCTGGCCGTTGGGAAGAATCCGAATCTGGATTCTTCCGTCTGTGCCTTCTTCTACTTTTTCTGCAAACTCGGTCATGGCAATATGTACGGTATGGGTTTCACTTAGGCCGTGAGCCAGAGTCAGAACCATGGGATTTTCTGCGGTTGCCTGGGCGCTTGTGGCGGCTCCGCCAGAGGCGCAGCCTGTGAGGGAAGCTGCTGCAAGGCTCAGTGTCAGTGCAAATGCTGCTAATTTTTTCATAAAACAAGTACCCCCTTACATTCCAATTAAATCAAACTGTTCAAAGGAAACCAGAAGACGGTAATCCTTTTTCGGGTTTTTGTATTTGATCTGAACGGATTTCAGCCGCTGGCTGTAGTACCATCCGCATTCTGCCTCTTCAAATTTTCTTCTGTGAAGGAAATGAGGAAGCTCTTTGCCGTCAAGGGTTACCCAGTAGGGCGCTTTTTCTCTGTGAATCATGTCAATGGCCATGGTTTCCACAGCTGTCTCATAATGTCCTTCCTGCGTAAAGTCCAGACAGGTTCTTTCGCCGGTTTTCATGGAAATATGAGTTCTCAGACAGCCGCCCTGTTCGTAATCCATGGAAACACCGTCATCCTCGTAAAGCTCAAATTCGCCGTCCTTATCTGCCGCGCAGAGAATGGTCAGACCGGTGGCCTGCTGAGTGGCAAGATTGGTCATGGGATTCGTTGCCATGGGCAGGATGGCTCCGCTTTTTACAAAAAGAGGAATGCTGCTTAAGGTAACAGGAATTTCGATAGTCTGTCCGCCTTCATAGGGGGTTCTGGTATAAAAATCGTAAAAGGTATTGCCCTCCGGAAGATAGATGCTTCTGGAAGACGCGCCTTTTTCTACTACGTTTGCAACCAGGAGGGAATCTCCCAGCATAAAGTCAACGCCTTCATCATAGCAGTTTGGATCATTCTGGAATGCGCTGCACATGGCTTCCATAATGGGAAGTCCGATTCTGTGGGCCCGGTCTGTCAGAGAATACAGATAAGGGCTTAACTGATAACGGAATTCAATGGCGCGGCGGATCTCATCTTTGTAATCACTATACATCCAGGGCTCTGTTACGGTGTTGTCCGTATTGGTAGAGTGGATGGAGAAGCGGGGCTGGAAAATTCCGTTCTGAACCCAGCGCAGGAAGAGCTCGCCTTCCGGAGCCGGACCGTAAAAGCCGCCGATGTCGCAGCCCTGACTGGCTACGCCGGACAGACCCATGCCAAGAATGGTGGCAATGTTGTATTTCAGGGAATCCCAGCAGGTCAGGTTATCGCCTGCCCAGGTCTGGGCATACCGCTGGATTCCGCAGTGGCCGGAACGGCAGACAATATAGGGTCTGGTATTTTCAAAGGTCTCGTGAATGGCTTCGTCCGTAACGTGGCACATAATATTGGACATAACGGATTTCAGCTGTCCGATGGTGCCTCCCTTGCCCTCGAAATCACAGCGGCAGTCCTTATCTACCATACTGTCATATTCACAGTTATCATTCCAGATAGAGCAGGTTCCGTAATCCAGCACATTTTCCTTCAGCAGAGACTTCCAGTCTTCGCGGGCAGATTCTTTGGTAAAATCCACAAACACACCCTGTCCGCCCCACCAGGTTCCTACGCCTGGTTCTTCACTGGTGCTGGACTTGACAAACATGTTTTTCTTCTTCATTTCTTCCAGCATGGGGTGAATCAGAAGAATACCGGGTTTTACGTTGGGGGTTACGGTAACACCCCGGACCTTCATCTGATGGAAGAAATCCTTAGGATCCTTAAATCTTTTTTTATTCCAGGTAAATACACAGCGTTTTACGCCTTTGTCCGTTTCTACAGTACAGTATCCGGAGGAAAGCTGGAATCCGTCTACGGGAATGCCCTCTTCTCTGGTTGTATCAATGAATTCTGTGATAGCGTCATCGCAGTCCTTTTCCAGTTCCGGGTAGTACATGGAGGAACCAAGATAACCCAGGGCATAGCGGGGGAGCAGAGCGGATTTTCCGGTCAGGTCGGTATAGCGTTCCACAACCTGACGGACAGAGGGACCGGCGATTAAAAAGAGATCAATGTCACCGCCGTCTGTACGGTAGCGGCTGTGCATTTTCCAGTAATTGCTTTTTTCACGTCCCATGTCAAAATCGCATTCGCAGGTATTGTGGTAAAAATAGCCGACAGCCTTTCTGGTATCCCGGTTCAGTTTAATATAAAAGGGAATGTGCTTGTAAAGGGAGTCGGTTTCCTTCGGGTTGTAGCCCATAGCGTCCTTGGGGCTCATGCCCATGAATTTTTGCGCTTTATTGAAGTCACCGCTTTTTTCGCCAAATCCATAGAAGCAGTCCTGGGGGGTGATTTCGCTGGTATGAATACGGCGGCGGTTGGAGTCTTCCTGGTAGGCCAGATCCACAATATCGGCATGAAGCAGAGTATTGTCCTGATCATATACGCAGATGCGGAATGGGGATTTTTCGATAACTACGGTCAGTTCTTTTCCGCGGATGACTGCTTTTTCTTCTCCGTCCTCCAGAATTGCGTCAGCAGGCTGGATCCGCTTTCTGTAATTTTTCAGAAAACCATCCATGCGATCTTCCCATGCAGTCATAACAAGACTGTAGGATTCTTCTGCAAAATCTCCTTCAAAACCGGCCCGGATCCGCAGAATGGAATCTGTCAGAAACAGCAGGCGGATTTCCACACAGTTGGTTGCGATGGAAAAGCCGGAGCCCTGTTTTGTTACGGCAAATGCAGTAGTGCAAACTTTCATTTTGTAAACCTCCTTGGTAAATCTTTTGAAGTCGATGTGCCTGTATTATAAGAAATTGAAAGCATCAAAACTAGACAGATTTTGCGTAGAATAGTATAATATTTTACATATCTTGCTTTTGCATTGACAGAAATTACAAATTTTAACAGTGTTTTTATGCAGATACTGCTGAGGAGAAAGGGCTATGATTGATCAGGCGGGAATTATGATGGCGCAGGGGGCGGAGATTGCCTGTGAGCGGATTGCAGGGGTCAATGACAATATGACCCAGCCCCATTATCACAATTATTATGAGCTGTATTATCTGGAAAAAGGAGAGAGGTATCAGCGTCTTCAGGATGAGCTCTATGTGCTTAAGCCGGGGGAGCTGATGTTGTTTTCTCCCTACATTATGCATTATTCTTATGGAAAAAAGGATATGCCTTTCCGGAGAATTGTGCTGTATTTTCGCAGGGAGGACGTGGATGTACCGGAGCTGGCCTCGTTGCTGGATCAGGCCAACGGCATGTACAGTATGGGGCTCAGAGACAGCCAGATGATACACCGAATTCTCGGAGAGCTTTTGCGGGAACAGGAGGAGGAAGCGGATTTCAAAAGAGAATGTCAGCACTCTCTTTTGAATCTTCTTCTGTATCTGTTGGCCCGTCAAAAGCGGGTGGCGGAACCGGTAAAAACAGAGCAGAAAACAAGAATGGGGCAGGTAATGCATTATATTCACCGCCATTTTGATGAGAATATTACTCTGGAAAGTCTGGCGGAACGCTTTTATGTGAGCAGCTATTATCTCTGCCGGGAATTTAAGGCATATACCAACAGTACGGTGATTCAGTATGTGAATGTTACCAGAATCATGAATGCTCAGAGAAGGATTATGGAGACAGATAAGAGTATCACGGAGATCAGCAGGGAAATGGGGTTTTCTAATCTGACGCATTTTAACCGGGTGTTTAAAGCTGTGACGGGAATGACGCCTTCCGGATACCGCAAGAGCCATAAAAATCTGGAGATTTATGTCGGAGGCATCAGGAAGCGTAAGGGAGGGCAGGATAACCGTTAAGGGATAGGTCTGGACGGAACGGCTCCTGCCTGCTACAATAGAAAGAAGCGATTCTGCAGAAGCAGAGGCATGGCGAGATATGGAGAAAAGATTATGACAGAGAAATTATATTATCAGGACAGCCACAGAAAAGAATTTGAGGCTCAGGTGGTATCCTGTCAGTGGAATGAAAAAAAGGAATGGTATGAGGTGATTCTGGACCGGACGGTATTTTTTCCGGAGGGCGGAGGCCAGTATGCGGATCCCGGTGTAATTGACGGTATTCCCGTAGAGGATGTAAAGGAGCGGGAGGGTGAGGTGATTCATATGATGAAGAAGCCTCTGACGCCGGGACAAACAGTACATGGCGAAATCGACTACAAAGAAAGATTTTCCAGAATGCAGCAGCACTCCGGCGAGCATATTGTATCTGGTCTGGTGCACCGGTATTTTGGATATGACAATGTGGGCTTTCATCTGGGCAATGAAGCGGTGACTCTGGATTTTAACGGAACCTTTGAGCCGGGGCAGCTGCGCCGCATTGAGACAGAGGCCAATGAGGCTGTGGCTGCCAATCTGGAGATCCGGGTGGAGTATCCCACTAGGGAAGAGCTGGCGGCTCTGGAGTACAGGAGTAAAAAAGAACTGGCCGGACAGGTGCGGATTGTGACGGTACCTGGATACGATGTATGCGCCTGCTGTGCACCCCACGTATCCCGAACCGGTGAAATTGGCCTGATTAAGCTGGTGGATGCAGTCAATTACAAGGGCGGAACCCGTGTGACAATGGTATGTGGTTTCCGGGCTCTGGAGGATTACCGGATGAAGGAGGACAATGTGCGGGAGATTTCCCGGCTTTTGTCTGCAAAGCCCTATGAGGCGGCGGAAGCGGTTGAACGTCTCCGGGAGGAGGCGCTTCTCTGGAAGGGAAGGGCAATTCAGATGCAGACCCGGTATCTGGAGAAAAAGCTGGAGGAGCTTCCGGAAGGAACCGTCAACTATTTTGTATTTGAAGAGGATCTGGACAAGAATGCGGCCCGCCGTTTTGTAGATGCAGGAAAAGAAAAATGCAGCGGCGTCTGCGGGATTTTCCTGGGAAAGGAAGAGGGCGGATACCAGTTTAATCTGGGAAGCAATTCCATAGATTTAAAGCAGGTTTTAAAGGAGTTTTACAGCCATTTTGAAGGAAGAGGAGGCGGCAAGGGACCAATGGTTCAGGGTACGGTTCAGGGAGATCCGAAAGCCATTGAGGACTGCCTATGCAAAATCATTTCTTTATGATATAATCGTCCATTATGAAGAATTATATTATATTTGATTTAGAGTGGAATCAGAGTCCCCGGGGACGGGAGGATTCGGTAGCAGATTTCCCTTTTGAGATTATTGAGATTGGTGCAGTAAAGCTGGATGAGAATTTTCAGATGGTGGATGAGTTTCACCGACTGATTCGGCCTCAGGTCTATGGCCAGATGCATCATATGATATCAGAAGTGACTCATATGAATATGGAGGAGCTGAAGGCCCGGGGGATGGATTTTCCCGAGGCAGCCAGACAGTTTCTCTGCTGGTGCGGTGAAGAGCCGGTATATGGTACCTGGGGTTCCATGGATCTGACAGAGCTGCAGAGAAATATGGCATATTACGGAATGGAAGCTCCCTTTCCCTTCCCTTTGTTTTATTATGATGTGCAGAAGCTGTACGGACTATTTACAGCAGAGGGAGCCAGACTGTCTCTGGATGCGGCAGTGGAACAGGAGGGGCTTTTAGAGAAACGGCCGTTTCACAGGGCTTTGGATGATGCCTATTACACCGGTCGGGTTCTGGCCTGTCTGGTGGAAAAAACAGGGGCAGAAGCTCTCCTTCCTTTTCAGTCGGTTGATTATTACCGGCTTCCGGGAAACAAAAAAGAGGAGATCCAGGTAACATTTCCCGGCTATTCCAAATATGTGTCCCGTGTGTTTGAGTCCCGTGAGGATGCCATGAAGGATCGGGGAGTCACCTCTACGAAATGTTATCTCTGCGGCAAAAGCCTGCGAAAAAAGATCCGGTGGTTTACGGCCAACCAGAAAATGTATTTTTCTCTGGCAGTCTGTCCGGAGCATGGATATTTGAAAGGAAAAATCCACATCAAAAAGGCAGACGGGGATCGGGTGTTTGTAGTAAAGACTCTGAAGCTGACAGATGAGGAAGGCGCAGCCTTTGTTATCAATAAAAAAGAGGAGCTGAAAAAGAAGCGGGCTGAGCGCAGCAGGGCAAAGCGTCAGCGGCAGCGCCAGGAGGCGGCGGCCAATAAAACAAGAAAGAAAAAAGGTAAAAAAGCAAAAAAAGAAAGAGGAATTCCGAATCAGTAACAGGTTTGGAATTCCTCTTTCTTTTAATTTTTTCTGTCCAGAAAGGACGGATGATTTCGTGGCCTTTTCTTTGGCTGACTTTGTTTCAGAGCTGAATCAGTCCGCTTTTTTTCCATGAGAAGATCAAATTCTGCAGTGGACATGCCAATATCCTCCAGGCGTTTCTGACGGCGCTGATAGCGGGCGGCCCGTTCAACGGCTTCCTGTTTTTCAATATGGAATTTCAGAACAAGAAGTCCTCCGCCCACAATTCCCAGAACGACAAACAGAATCAGCCCGGTTTTCATGCCCTGAGGAATGTACAGCTGGAAAGCGGGAGTGTCCGACGGTTCGGTACTGCCGGATTCCTCTTCTTCAGAAGATACGGGAAGATCTCCGGAAAGAGCTGCCGGAGCGTTGTCTTCGCCTGTTGGAGAAAGGGCGGCAGTTTCATCAAAGGTCATGGCTCTTGCCATGGCGATATCAGCTTCCCGTGCAGCAGTATCCGGCTCTTGGCGGATTAGATAGGCGGCGCCGACGGCGTGTCCTCCGTATTCGTAGGAAATCTGTGCTACTGCATCCTGAGGCGCTGCGGGAGGAAGCTCGTAGGAGATGGAGGAGGTAATATTAGCCGGATCGGCAAGCTTCGGAAGGGAAATCCGGCAGTCTTTCTGAATAGAGAGTACGGACAGATCCGTAGTAGGCAGTCCGGCAATCGTCATATCATTAGCCACGGATGAATGGGCAGTATCTATTTCTGCGGCTTTCAGAGATTGAAAGCTGGAAAATCCAAAATCCAGCAGTGCCTTGGTATCTGTATAGTGAGTCTGATGTCCATTTAAAACAACAGCAATCAGGCGAGTGTTGTTTTTTTCCGCGCAGGTGACCAGAGTATTTCCTGCCAGAGAGGTGTAGCCAGTTTTCCCGCCAATGATTCCGGGATAATACTGAGGCGCATTTTTTTTCATCATCCGGTGTCCCGGATAAATACGAAAGCCGTCAGGATTCCGCTTGGTGGGCGGAAGATCATAGTACAATGTGGAATCAATGGTGACAAAGGCCTCATTCTGAAAGGCGGCCTGAGCAATCAGAGCCATGTCATAGGCCGATGTATAGTGATCTGGGTTATTTAGTCCGCTGGGGTTACAGAAATGGGAATCTGTGCAGCCTAAGGAGGCGGCACGTTCATTCATCATATCAGCAAAGGCTTCTATGGAACCGGCAGTGTGCTCTGCCAGGGCATTGGCCACTTCATTGGCAGAGCGGAGAACCAGGGCATACAGACAGTCACGGACAGTCAGCTGATCGCCCACATCCATACCGGCGCTGGTGCTTCCCGGCTCTACATTGTGAACCGCATTGCGGGAAAAGGTTACAATATCGTCCATATCGCAGTTTTCAATCACAATCAGCGCAGTCAGTATTTTCGTAATACTGGCGGGAAAATAGGCGGTATGGATATTTTTCCCGTAGAGGACAGCGCCGGAGCCGGCGTCCATAACAATTCCGCCCTCTGCGGAAATGGAAATATTGTCCGGCCATTCTGCCGCGGCAAAGGCTGTGCTGCAGAAGGAACTGCACAGAAGGACCAGACTCAGAAAAAAGGCTGTAAATCGTTTCATAGTTATTCTCCATAAGACAAACCGGAGACAGCAGCGATTCTATCAGGAATGAAGGACACATCCCACTGTCTGTCCGGTTTTTAAAGCCCCTACACATTTTTTGTTGCAATAGAGGCAGCGGGTAATCTCTCCGGCGCGGCCGGTGCGGACCTTTTCCGGCCACTGAGGATCTGCAATCAGCTGACGGCACATGCCAATCAGCTCAATTCCTTCCTCGCAGAGGGCCTCGGCAGTTTCCGGGGACTGGATTTTTCCAACACAGCAGACCGGCTTTTCGGTGTGCTTTTTAACCAGACGGGCAAGGAAGGAAAAGCAGGCTTCGCCCTGGAAATACGGATGCTTTGCCGGGGGAATGGTATCCTCGGTGACTGTATGATTAGCCAGAGAAACATGGAAGCAGTCAATGGATGCTTCCTCCAGGCTGCGGACAAATTCAGGCACCTGGGCCATGGATATTCCGCCGCGCCCATACGCCGGATCCTCAGTGCGGACAGTCAGCTTGTAGTCCAGCGGAAGCGCCGGAGCGCCGCGCCGCACAGCCCGGACTGCTTCCAGGGCAAACCGATCCCAGGCGCCCCATTCATCAGTCCGGTGATTGAAATTGGGGGAGGTAAAGCTTCCGGTCAGCCGATCGCCGTGAATCTGAATCATATCAAAGCCCAGGTCCGCTGCCCGACGGGCAGCAGCCTCGTAGGCAGCGAGGATATCCTGAATATGTTCCGGGGAAACCGTATCACAGAAGGTCTTAGTGCTGAGAGCCAGCTCGGCCCGTACCTTCTGCGGGTTTGTCCGCCCTTCCAGGCGATAGAGCTCTCGGATTTTTATAACATCATACTCAGGATGAAACAGCTGGGCGGAAATTTTGCAGTCATACTGGTGACAGATTTCTATGGCCTTTCGGAGAGGCGCAGCTGAGGCGTCGCTGTCCAGAGCAATTCCCCCAAACATAGAGGGGACTACGGACAGATCTGCTGCAACAATCATGCCGCAGCCGCCTTTCGCCAGAGCTTCGTACCACTCTGCACCGTCGGGGCCAAAACTGGAGGGGGCAAAAACAATTCTGTTCTTTAAGGTAGTATTGCCAATGGTAATCGGGTCAAACAAATGGGTCATAATAGCACCTCCTTGGTGAAAACAGGTTTTTCTTTCTTATTTTTGTTTTTTCTGTTTTTTCAGCCAAATAACGCAGGCAGAAAAAACGGCAATGACGGAAATTCCGTAAGTTACGGCAATCCGTACTGCAGTATCCACAAAAAACGGCTCCGGAACAATGTTTATCAACAAATCTGTAGCGGGATCCAGAATCCACAGGTCATTGGTGAAGAAGATTTTGTGGAAAATAATAAAATATTTACTGAAATCTGTGGATATGATGCCTGCCAACAGCGCCAGGATGGTAAAAAAAAGAACGGTACCTCCACAGATCATCCGCGGCAGAATCCGCTTTGTCTCTGCCTTCAGAACAATCAGCAGAGCTGCACAGGCGGCCATAACCAGAAAACAGATGCGGCGGATGGTAATGGCCGCAAGAAAAAGTCCCCGAACGTCTTCCATATGGGCAATTTCCCGTTCATTGAAAAATTCCCGGGGCTGGCCAGCTACAATCGTGGGAACATGGAGATCCTTTCGGTCTCCCCGCAGGTAGGCCATCATTTCATCGGTAACCTCCAGCAGATCGTCCATTTCCATGTCAACAGCTTCTAAAACCTGATATTTTGTGTATTCTTTCTCATAATAGCTGGGAGTCCAGTAGGTAACTGCCTCAATGGAGGTAATCAGAAGAACCGCCATGAGAGCAAAGGAAAAGATCAGTCCCAGCAGATTGTGGAAAAGCTTCATGAGCAAGTATTCCTTTCCTAATTTTCATTCCAAGTATACTATATTTTTTAATCATCGTCTACCAAAACGGCGGCAGGGGACCTTAAGGATCCATGAAGAAAAACGAACAATATCGGCAAAAGCCGGGTTGACTTTTCAGAAAGGGAACTATATATTGAACAGAGAGATGGGAAATTAATACATCAGGAGAGTATGAGATGGAAACAATTACAGTATTTTTTATTGTTGAGATTATCGGAACTGTGGCCTTTGCCTGTTCCGGAGCAATGGTGGCAATTAAGAAAAATCTGGATTTGCTTGGAATTATTGTGCTGGGTGTGACAACAGCAGTAGGGGGAGGCATGATCCGCGATATTCTGATAGGGATTCATCCGCCGGCTCTGTTTACGAATCCGGTTTATGTGATGGCCGCGTTTGTTGCTGTCCTTTGCCTGTTTCTGATTATTAAGTGCCGCCGTATTACCATAGAGGCGTTAAGCTCTCTCTGGTATGAGCGGGTTATGAATATTCTGGATGCTGTTGGCCTGGGAGCTTTTACGGTAGTGGGAATTGATACAGCAATTACGGCAGGCTTTGGGGAATATAACTTCCTGATGATTTTCCTGGGAGTGATTACCGGTGTGGGCGGAGGCGTTCTCCGTGATATTATGGCGGGAGAAACTCCGGCTGTGCTGCGCCGCCATGTGTATGCCTGCGCGTCTCTGGCAGGGGCGGTCAGCTATGTGCTTTTGCAGAAGGTTCTGGAAAGCGAATGGGATCTGATTCTCAGTGCATCCCTGGTGGTGGTGATCCGAGTTCTGGCCCGCCATTATAAGTGGAATCTGCCGCGGGCGCTATGAAAAATAGCTGCGGGAGAAGTGGTCCCCTCTCCTATCTGTTGACAGCTGCAAAAGGGACATTTATCATATAGACATATGAGGAGGACGCGAGGATGAAGTACGATTTTACATCAATTATGGATCGCCACGGAAAAGATGCAATCGCAGTGGACGGGCTGGGAACAAGAGATGGATTTGCACCGGAAAAGCCGGAGGAAGGCTTTGATGTAATCCCCATGTGGGTAGCAGATATGAATTTCCCGACTGTACCGACGGTTCCAGAGGCAATTATCAGGAGGGCAGAGCATCCGGCATACGGATATTTTGATCCGACAGACGAATATTTTGATGCAATTATTCAATGGCAGGAGAAACGAAATGGAGTAACCGGCCTGAGACCGGAGCATATTGGCTATGAAAATGGCGTGTTAGGAGGCGTTATCAGCGCTCTGAATGTATTCTGTTCCAGAGGCGACAATGTGTTGGTTCATCAGCCGACCTATATTGGTTTTACCAAATCTCTCAAAAATAACGGCTACAACATTGTTCACAGCCCGCTGGTTCAGGATGAAAACGGCGTATGGCGCATGGACTATGCGGACATGGAGAAAAAGATTGTTGAGAACAGAATCCATGCGGCAATTTTGTGCAGCCCTCATAATCCATGCGGCCGTGTATGGGAGAGATGGGAACTGGAACGGGCAATGGAACTGTATCAGAAGCACGATGTTTACGTTGTTTCTGACGAGATCTGGTCTGACTTGATTCTGGACGGACATAGACATATTCCAACTCAGTCGGTCAGTGAGGATGCCCGCAGCCGTACTGTCGCTGTGTATGCGCCTTCAAAGACCTTCAATCTGGCAGGTCTGGTAGGAAGCTATCATATTATTTATAATCCGTGGATTCGAGAGCGTGTGGAGAAGGAGTCTTCTTTGAGTCATTACAACAGCATGAACGTGCTTTCCATGCATGCGCTGCTGGGGGCTTACCAGCCAGAAGGATATGAGTGGGTTGATGAGCTTCGTCAGGTGCTGGCAGAAAATGTAGACTATGCCTGTAATTATATCAAAGAGCATTTTGAGGGACTGGAGGTCAGCAGGCCGGAGGGAACCTATATGCTGTTTATCGATTGTACCAGGTGGTGTGAAGCTCATGGCAAGACCATTGATGAGGTTGAGCAGGCGGCCTGGAAGGTGGGAGTAGCGGTTCAGGATGGACGGATGTTCCATGGTCCTTTCCATCTGCGTATGAATCTGGCTCTGCCTCTTTCTCGTGTTAAAGAAGCTTTTGAACGTCTGGATAAGTATGTGTTCAATGCAGGATAAAATCTGAGGGCGAAGCCCAATCAACCGTGAATTGATTGGGCTTCGCCCTCATTTTTAATTATCTGAAGACTTGCTTCTTTTAATGACCTTCAGTCTGGTAAATTCCTCTCTGTCCTTTTCCTCCAGCGCATTGCTGATGGTAGTGACAAGATTCTGATAGGTCGGAATGGTAATGTTTTTCAGAGCATTGGCCCGTTTCTGGGTTTTGCGGATACTGCTGGCAAGCCGGTAGGCGGAATTTTCTACCATAGACAGCTTGATAGTCAGTTCCTTTACCTTTTCAAAATTCATCCGGGCCCGATCCAGAGCCTCCGATGAACTGTAAAAGGCATAGGTCAGATTGGGCCAGTCAGACTGGGACTGAACCAGGGGAATTTCAGTGCCCATAATACTGCGGGTTTTGATGCGGATAGACTGTTCTAAGGGAACAGAGGCCGCAATATCCTGCACATAATGAATTCCCAGTTCAATATTGGCCTTCTGAAGAGCCTGATAGGCTTCGCGGAAGGTAGAGTCGATCTCAGACTGGATGTCCTTTGCCTGATCGATTAAGCCCATCAGCTCCCGCAGAAGAATATTTCTCTTCTTGTCCATCAGTTCATATCCCTGGCTGGCAAGAGCCAGGGAATTTTTTGCAAGAATCAGATTTCCTTTTGTTGGAAATGTATTCGGATTCATGGCGATCCCTCCTGCTTACCGGACATCGGAAGAACCGTCCTGTTCCTCCGGGGAAGCCGGCTGATAATACTGATCCAGAATCTTGGTGTCAATCCGGTCAAGCTCTTCTCTGGGAAGGAGGCCTAAAAGCTTCCAGCCAATATCCAGAGTTTTGATAATATTCCGGTTGTCATGGGGATCCTGTCCCACAAACTGTTCCTCAAAGGCTTTTCCGAAAACAAGGTATTTTTTATCCAGAGGCGACAGCTCATCCTCACCGATAACGGAAGCCAGAGCACGGGCATCGCCTACCTTGGCGTAGCAGGAAAAGAGCTGGTTGGCTACAGCCTGATGATCGGCTCTGGTAAAGCCCTCGCCGATACCGTCCTTCATCAGACGGGACAGGCTGGGCAGTACGTTAATGGGCGGATAGATGGACTGTCCATTTAAGGAGCGATCCAGAACAATCTGTCCTTCTGTAATGTAACCGGTCAGGTCCGGAATAGGATGGGTAATATCATCATTGGGCATGGTCAGAATGGGGATCTGGGTGACAGAGCCGTTGATGCCCTTTACAATTCCGGCACGCTCGTACAGAGCGGCCAGCTCACTGTAGAGATATCCGGGGAAGCCCTTTCGGGAAGGAATCTCTCCCTTGGAGGAGGAAACCTCACGCATGGCCTCGGCAAAAGAGGTCATATCCGTCAGGATTACCAGAATGTGCATATTCTTTTCAAAGGCCAGATATTCAGCCAGGGTCAGGGCAACCTTGGGAGTAATCAGACGCTCTACCACCGGGTCGTTGGCCAGGTTTAAAAACATGGCTACATGGGAGGAAACACCGCTTTCCTCAAAGGTCCGGCGGAAGAAATCCGCCACATCATGCTTAACACCCATGGCGGCAAAGACAATGGCAAATTCCTCGTCAGAGTCATCGCCCAGAGAAGCCTGCTGCACAATCTGGGCAGCCAGCTGATCATGGGGCAGACCGTTTCCGGAGAAAATCGGAAGCTTCTGTCCCCGGATCAGAGTCATCAGTCCGTCAATCGCAGAGATACCGGTCCGGATATAGTTTCTGGGATATTCCCGCGTAACCGGGTTTAAGGGCTGGCCATTTACATCCAGCATTTTCTCCGGAACAATTTCACCCAGTCCGTCAATGGGAACGCCGATTCCGTTCATGGTGCGGCCCAGCATATCCTCGGAAACGCCCAGAACCATAGGATGTCCGGTCAGGCGGGTGTGAACATTGCGCAGTCCCAGTCCCTCTGTGCCTTCAAATACCTGAATGATGGCCTTGTCCTCATAAACCTCAATGACACGGCCCAGCTTCTTTTTGTTTCCGTCTACGACCATTTCCACAATTTCATCGTAGGCAGCGCCGGAAACGCCTTCCAGCACTACCATGGGGCCGTTAATTGCACTTAAACCTAAATATTCAATTGCCATTTCTAACCCCTCCTTACGCATTCCTCTCTACGACATCATCGTAGAAGGCGTCAATCTGTTTTTTATAATCATCCAGCATAGCCAGATTGTCATTGGGAACATCATATTTGATGGCAATGACTTTATCGAAAATCGGATTCTCCTTTAATACAGACATGGGCATTCCCATGGAAATCAGAGAACGTGATTTCTTGTACAGGTACAGAATCACTTCCATCATTTTAAACTGCTTTTCCATAGGGACGCAGGTATCATCTTTGTGGAAGGCATTCTGCTGAAGGAAGCCGACACGGATCACTTTTGCAATTTCCAGAATCAGTTTCTGGTCATCTGGAAGTACGTCTCCGCCGATCAGCTTTACAATTTCCATCAGGCTGCTTTCCTGGGAAAGAAGATAGACAATCCGGTTGCGGTAATCCACAAACTTTTTATCCACATGCTCAGTGTACCAGGGCCCCAGATCGTTTAAATACTCTGAATAACTGGTAAGCCAGGAAATAGCCGGGAAATGTCTGGCATAAGCCAGGCTCTTGTCCAGACCCCAGAAGCAGCGGACAAAACGCTTGGTGTTCTGGGTTACAGGCTCGGAGAAGTCTCCGCCCTGGGGAGATACGGCGCCGATGATAGTAACGCTGCCCTCGGTTCCGTTTAAGTTCTGCATCATTCCGGCTCTCTCATAGAAAGCGGAAAGCTTGGAGGCCAGGTAAGCCGGGAAGCCTTCCTCAGCAGGCATTTCCTCCAGACGTCCGGAAAGCTCACGGAGGGCCTCTGCCCATCGGGAGGTGGAGTCAGCCATAATGGCAACATGGTAACCCATGTCCCGGTAATACTCAGCCAGGGTCAGACCAGCATACAGACTGGCTTCACGGGCAGCTACCGGCATATTGGAGGTATTGGCAATCAGGGTGGTTCGATCCATCAGAGGCCGTCCTGTTTTCGGGTCGATCAGCTCTGAGAATTCTTCCAGAACCTGAGTCATCTCATTGCCTCGCTCGCCGCAGCCGATGTAGATAATGATATTTGCATCAGACCACTTGGCAATCTGGTGCTGGGTCATGGTTTTTCCTGTACCGAAGCCGCCGGGAATAGCAGCGGTACCGCCCTTTGCCAGGGGGAACAGGGTATCCAGGATTCTCTGTCCGGTAATCAACGGCTGGGAAGCTGGAAAACGCCGGCTGGTGGGACGGGCCACACGGATGGGCCATTTTTGAGTCATAGTAAGCTTTGTCTCTGTACCGTCCGGTTCCTGAATGGTAACCAGAGGCTCGTTGATTGTATATTCCCCGTCAGAAACTACATCCAGTACATAGCCCTCCTTGTCCGGAGGAACCATTACCTTGTGTACAATGGCGGGAGTTTCTGGTACCTCGGCAATGATGGTGCCGCCGTATACAAGGTCGCCTTTTTTGACTGTCATGTGAGCCTGCCATTTTTTCTCTGTATCCAGGGAATCTACGCTGACGCCGCGGTTAATGTAAGCGCCGCCTGTTTTTGCAATTTCACTTAAAGGACGCTCGATGCCGTCAAAAATGTTGGTCAGGATACCAGGGGCCAGGGTAACAGATACCGGCGCACCGGTTCCGGTCACGATCTCTCCCGGCTTGATTCCTGTAGTCTCCTCATAAACCTGAATGGTAGTACCCTTGGAGGTCAGGCCGATTACCTCACCTACCAGGTTTTCTTTGCCGACATAGACCATTTCATTCATGGTAAATCCGGGATCGCCCTTCAAATAGACAATGGGGCCGTTGATTCCGTAGATAACACCGGTCTTAGTCATGAACCGTACCTCCCTCCGCAAGACTTAAATCAAAATGAAAGTTTTCCCGGGCCTCTTCCAGCTTGGTCCGGAATGAATTGTCAATCAGAATATGACGGCTGGGAATTACTGCCCGGCAGCCGCCGGAAAAGGAATATTCACTGATCTGGATATCAGCTGCTCCGTGGTGAAGGGCCAGACGGTTCAGCTTGTCGCTGTCAGCCGGATCCAGATAAATCGTAATGGGAGCGCCGTCTGCAAACTCTACAGCTGCCTGAATCTGTTTTTCCAAAAGCTTTTGATAATCTGGAGTTTCCATAAAGGAAGCCAGTTTATCTTTTAATTCCACAAAGAGCTTATCTTTTAACTCTTCCTGTTTCATACCCAATGTGCGCTTAATTCCTATCTGCTCGAAGGAAAGCTTTTTGTTGATTTCCCGCTGGTTTTTTTCCGTTTCCTGACGCAGAAGCATGTCTGCATGGCGGCGGGCATCGGCCTTGTGTTCCTCAAAGGTCTGCTCCAGCGCGGTCATATATTCATCCAGCATCCGGTTACTTCTGGTTCTGGCATCCTCCATACAGGTATCCAGAAAATGCTGTAATTTTTCCTCAGTTGTCAAAACAGTCACCTGCTTTCTGTCAATAATCAGAGCTTCAGCCCAATGGCTTCGTTTACATAGGAGGTGATAAAATCCGGCTTGCGGCCGGTGCCATGGCGATCGGGAATTTCTACAAATAACGGCTGACGGTGATTTAACCGGACTTCGTTTACCAGATCCGGGAAATCCCGTCCGAATTTTTCCGTCAGAAGAACAATTCCGATGTCCCTGTCGGCCAGAACCTTATCTAACTCCTGCTTCAGTTCTTCTTTTTCATGGACAACAGCGCCATCCACCCCGGCCAGCTTCATGCCGGTCCAGGTGTCGATGTTGTCGCTGATGAGATACATTTTCATAAATTACAGTTTACCAAGGATCATAAAGGAAATGATCAGTCCGTACAGACAAACACCTTCGGCAAGACCTACGAAGATGAGGGATTTACCAAGAATGGAACCGTCCTCGCTGATAGCGCCCAGAGCTGCGGAAGCTGCTGCAGATACGGCAATACCGCCGCCGATACAGGACATTCCAGTAGAAAGAGCGGCTGCCAGATAACCCCAGCCGGCTGCATTAGAGGCAGTGGAAGCAGTTTCTGCTGCAAATGCATTTCCGGTAAACATCAGGGTACCGGCTGTAACCAGAGTGCCTACAAACAGAAGTGCGTTGATGCCAAGAGCGGTTTTATAGCGTCCCTTTGTTTTTTCCCCTGCGGCAAAGGCGCCAAAGGGAATGGCAATGCTTAAAAGTAATGCGGCTGCTAATGTAATTTTTGCTAATAAGGTCATGATTTTAATCTCCTTTACTATGTGTAAAATAAATAAGTGCAGTTACTGTGCCTGTTCTTTTTTGCCGTAGGGGCGGAACTCCCGTCCGGTTCCCTTGTAGAAACGGCTGAACAGCTCGTAATATTCCAGACGAAGAACCTGAATTCCTACAATCAGGCCCTCCATGCCGCAGACAAACAGGTTGCCCAGAATGACAATCAGCCAGTTGGGATTGCCTGCTTCAGCGCCTGACAGCATTAAAACAACCTCCATCATGGCGGCGTGGCTGACAGCGAAAGCGCCTACACGGACAAAGGACAGGGTGTTGGAGAAGTAGCTTAAGCATACCTCAAACAGTTCAAAAAATCCCTGAACAAAAAACATTCCCTTTTCTTTCGGCATAACCTGCGCCTTCTTTTCTATCAGAGCGGCCAGAGGCTCCTTGAAGAAAATGACAGCCAGAGGCAGTACAAACATTACCACCAGAACAGCAGTGGCAGGCAGGGCGTGACCGGTCATATAAAGGGTCACAGTAGCGGCCAGGGCCCCGTAAAAGACGATTCCGGCAACGCCGTTGGTATCAAACCAGGCGTTTTCTGTGTCGTGGCACCGGAGACGGTTAATAACATTGATGATCATGGTCATCAGCACAATGCCCATACCCATAGCTACGGCAACCACAAATACAGTATTCAGATTGCCGATAAAGGGCAGCTTCGTCATAGCTGTCTTGGGATGGAGCCACAATGGTTCCAGAATGGTTTCAAATCCAAATAAACTGCCGAACATGAAGCCAAAAATTGTGGAGAAGAAGCCACAGCAGGAAATAATCGCTGCCAGATTCATTTTCTTTGCCCGATATAACAGAAAACCGCCAATCATCAGGCAGAGTCCCTGTCCGACATCTCCAAACATGAATCCGAAAAGGAAGGAATAGGTCAGTCCCAGAATGATCGTTGGATCGATTTCGTCATAGGAGGGAAGACCATACATTCGAATAAACATTTCGAAAGGCTTGAAGAGCTTTGGATTTTTCAGCTTAGTCGGTGGCTTGCTGACAATATTTTCATGCTGATCCTCTACGAAGCAGAAGGTATCCTCATCCTGCTCCACCTCCTGCTGAAAGGCGTTTGCGTCGGACTGGCTCATCCACCCGCAGAGAATGTAGAAGGTGTGGTTATCCTGCTTGGTGCAGGCTGCCATCTTTCTTACATCAAAGTTGGTGGAATAGGTACTGAGCTTTTCGTAGGCAGCTGCCAGCTGCTCCTTCTGCTCATCAATGGCAGAGACAATCTGCTGCTCCACAGAGCGGATGCTTTCGCAGATGTCGGACAGGCGGCTTTCCAGGGTGTGGGTGGCAACCTCAGGTGTACCTTCATATTCATCGGCCAAAAAGAAGCGCTCAAAGTGCATGGAAGCATAGATGGCGTCGATTTTGTCGCAGAGGGCCTGGGGAACAAAATAAACGGCCCAGATGTAATCGGCATCTTCCATACAGGGATGAATCACCGTGTCTATAGTGTTGTAAATATAGGTCATAAATTTGTTGTAATAATCCCGGGGCATTCGGCCAAAGCGGAATTTTACATACTTAAAATGCAGAATATCTTTTAAATTGTAGTTTAAATTGGCAAACGGGATGACATTGTTGATGGAGTTGCGGATAACATCAGCTTCTTTTTCCAGCTCCTCCTTGTGTTTTGTCAGCGTCTGCAATTTTCCGTCCAGGCTGTGAACTGTTTCCACGGCTTCCTTTAGAGAAAGCTTTTTGGAAGAGGTCTGAGTCAGATGGCTGTGATAGCTTTCCATAAGCCCGGCTGCCGTCTGAAGTTCAGCCTTGTACGGATTGGTTTCCGTGTAGGGTCTTAAGCTGGCGACGGTCTTTAACTCAGACAGGGCATTTTCCAGATGAATTTCATATTTGGAAAGATATTGCTCAACAACCCTGTCAATATCGTCCTTGGGACCGGCGATGCTTAAAAACTTCATTTTTTCAATCACAGGTAAAACCTCCTTATTGTTTTGCTGCAAGCCCTTCTATTTCGCTGGCGCTCAGCCCATAGCGGATTCCCTCCAGAATGGTAATGATTCTGTGCATTTCCCGTTCCTTAAAGAAAAGATAGGAATTGAGAATAGCAATAGAATAGGGATTTTTTCTTCCTGCCGTACTGTAAATCCGCGCCATGATTTGGCGGTAGAGCCCATCGGCATCCGGATTTTTCTGAAGAAAGGTATTGGCCAGATTTCCGTAAACGGTCTGACTGGCTGCTGCCAGAAATTCTTCTCTTGTGGATGCCTCCGCCATCCGGTTGATCTGTTCCGGCTTCAGCCGGTAACGAATGGGAATCAGCAGAGAATAAATATCTGCTGCCGGAAGGTGATAATACTGAGTGGATCGATACATCCACTGAATGTTCAGCAGATCAATTTTAGAGCCAAAGCACTCGTCCAGAATTTTCAATTCTTTTTTCGATAAAATCTTATTTTTGATTTTCCAGAGAGATTTAAAGTAGAACAAATCAAGCTGAAGCTCATAGTCAAAGCTGCTGCATTTTCCGTTTTCCGCCAGTCCGGCAAGCAGGTCATAATAAATAGAACCTTTCAGACTGCTTAAAAATTCTTCCAGACTTTCTGACTGGGAAAGGGCAACCAGATCAATCGAGGAATGCTTTTCAAAGAATTCCCGGAATTCGGATAAATCCATTTCTGCAGGCTGTTTACTGTACACATGCCGCAGAGCCCGTTTCATAATATCAATTTCGTAATGCATGAAGTAGAGATCCAGGAAACGCCGCTGTTTCAGGCTGCCGAACCGGTAAAGGCTGGCAAAATCCCGGTAGAGGGAAAGGGTCAGAAGCCGCTCGATATTGCCCCTGTGCAGCATGGAGTCGTCAAGACCGGAAAATATACCGGCATAGGCGGGCTGCTGCTTCAAATAATCGGCGGCGCTGTGAACGTCCTCCAGGGCAGCCATTTCACGAAACTGTTCTTCTGTGAAAAGGCGGCTTTCCATGGCTCGTACTTTTGTGGTAATTCCACTGTAGGTCAGCAGACTCATAGCTACTCCTTTATCATGGACTGAAACAGCTGTATGACATATTCTGTGTGATGGTTTTCATAATTTTTTTCCATCCATGCCAATACCTTCTTTGCATCGGATTTTTGTTTTGACAACTTGGAATCCATTTCAACTTCCATTTCTGCCCGAATTTTTTGCAGCTTGGCTTCGGTTTCCGAATCCAGTTCCCGGTCAAAGGCAGCAGTTTTTTCCGCCATTTCTTCGGCAAAGGCTTTTTTTCGCCCATTGGCCGCATCCATGACAGCGGCGGCTGCGGACTCAATTTCCGATATTTGCTTAATGACAGTGTCCATCGCAATCCTCCTTGTCTTATTATTGTTTTCCTGCAGAGAGACATTCTCTATCTAAAAGAAGCGCTATAGATCTGTCCCTATACAGGGTATTATGTAGTACACGTATCATCATACTCGTTTTTCTTTGAATTACCATAGTGAAAACGAAAGAAAAACAAAATTTTAACAAGGCATTTTCATTCATTATGTATAAGGAAAGAAAATACGGTGAAAGACCGCGGAGAATTGGAAGAAAGATAAAGGGGCCGCGGCGCCGGAATATGACGGCCGCGGCCCAGAAGGAAATTGTGCAGCTTATTAAGCTGCGGGGGGAGCAAATCCTATTCTGCTGACAGATACTGGCTGGCAACATAGGCTTCCTGTCCGTTGTAAAGAATTACTGCCCATTCGGCATCATGCGCCCTGATATACTCGACTGTGGTTCCGGCAGCCAGCTGGCCGATTCGCTCTCCGTCGGTATTGGGCTGGGAGCGGACGTTCAGAGTGTCGGTGGTTTTGTATACAGGAGCAGCGTTGTCTGCTGCAGTAGTGTCAGGAACTGCATCTGCAGAGGTGGACTCTGTCATATACTCTACGGGAGGAGTGGTTGCTGCGGTGGTATCCTTTGTATCTTCACCTGGTTTAAACAGACGGATAACAAAAAACAGGAGAATGATACAGAGAACAGGGACCAGAAGCTTTAATAAATCGTATAGAGTAATGGTCTGACGTTTCTGTGGGGTGCGCCGCCTGCTTGGAGAAGAGCTTCGCCTGTTGTTTTGCGAAGAGCGAGCATTCTGGGAAGAACGGGCTGGCTGAGTGCTTCGGGAGGAAGCAGAGCGTCCCGCCTGAGTGGAGCTGGCGCCGGATAAAATCTGTGAGCCGCCCTGGGCGGAAGCGGAGCCGTAGCGCCCAGCCGAAGGGCTCTGAGAGGGCCTAGAGCCATAGCGTCCAGTTGAAGAACTCTGGCCGGAGCCGTAACGAGCAGCCGAGTTGTTCTGAGAAGAGCCAGAGCTGTAACGGCCAGAGGCAGGGGCAGCTTTCGATGGCTGGAAAGAACGTCCCGTTGTACGTCCGGCATTTTTACTGTCTGTAAAAGCATAAACTTCCTGAGAAAGCATATGATATGCCTGGTTGGCACTGTATGCATTGGAATCGCCGTCGTGAACGGCGGCATTGCCGATAATCCGTATTTTATGGTAGTGCTCGCAGGCAGACTTGCTGATCCAGCGGTTTTGGTAGAGCAGATCAATTTGGGTTTTCAGATCGCAGCCATCATCCAGTCCGGCCCGTTCACTAAGCAGCTTAACCATAAATTCCAGAGTCTGGCGAGCTTTGATCATAGAAGCGTTGTATTCCTTCTGACCAATCAGCCGCTCTGTATCACTGACACCCTGCTGGATTCTCTCCCAGCTAGTATTGGTATTGTTTGCCATGGGAACCTCCTTTGTATGGGAATGTGCTGTGGGAACACATTTTTTTGATTCTTTATATAAGCGGTCGTGCTTTTGTGAATATTATACTACATTAGTTAGAATTGCGCACTCAAAAAATGAAAAACTATTGAATTTTAAAGATATTGTAACATTTTAAGGATTTTTAACTTGTGATAGGGAGAAAGTTCTTCAGTTTTCTTTCTGCTTGCAAAGAATATTTTCGTCTGGTAGAATAAAACCACAGCATGAAAGCAGGTTTGGAGGAAACACAGATATGAGATTACGTCACATTCCCGGGGCAGAAGAAGCCATTGCTTCCAGTCCCTATGTGATTCAGCAGCCGGCAGAGTACCGCGGCCGGTTTCATGAATTATTTGGCAACCACAATCCCATCCGCATTGAGGTAGGCATGGGAAAAGGCCGTTTTATTATGGAAATGGCTGCCAGAAATCCCCAGGTGAATTTTATCGGGATCGAGCGGTATTCCAGCGTATTGCTGCGGGCGCTGCAGAAACGGGCAGAGCTGGAGCTTCCAAATATTTTCTTTATGTGTGTGGATGCAAAGGAGCTGGCAGAAATTTTTGAACCAGGGGAGATAGAAAAGATCTATCTGAACTTTTCTGATCCATGGCCAAAGGATCGCCATGCAAAACGCCGTCTGACATCGCCGGATTTTATGAAGGTGTATGATCAGGTTCTCTGTGGAGATGGAACTGTAGAGTTTAAAACGGATAATCAGGGACTGTTCGCTTATTCCCTGGAGGCAATTCCGGAAGCAGGCTGGAGAATTGATGCATTTACAGAGGATCTTCATCACAGCCCTATGGCAGAGGGAAATGTGATGACAGAATATGAAATGAAGTTTTCTGCCATGGGAAATCCTATCTGCAAGCTGATAGCCAGCCGTTAAACTGCATATAATGATAGTAAAAGGATTTCCCGGAGCCGCAGATGGACTTCAAAACAAAGATAACCCGCAGCCTGCAAAGCGCTACCTGTGATAAGGAAGCCTTAAACCGGAAGATTTTAAACTGGTGCCGGTGCTTCCGAGAGGTGGAAAGGATTCTGAATCGGGGACGGTGCAGGTAAGGGGCTGAAAGGAGTAGAAAATATGGAAAAGACATTTACAACTGCGAATTTTGACAACGAGGTGCTGCAGGCAGATAAACCGGTGCTGGTAGATTTTTATGCAGACTGGTGTGGCCCTTGTAAAATGATGGCTCCGGTTGTGGAGCAGCTGGCTGGCGAATTAGACGGCATTGCCTATGTTGGAAAGCTGAATGTAGATGACAATGAAGAGATTGCCATGAAGTATGGGGTTATGACAATTCCCACGCTGATGGTATTTAAAAATGGACTTCCGGCAGGCAAGCTGATTGGCGTACAGCCGAAGGATACAGTAGCAAAGCTGGTGAAGGAGGCGTAAGCCTGTTATTCCGAAAAATGGAGGGCTGCAGCCTTTTGGAATGCAGCATGGATTCTGGACTGCGGCAGGGGAAGGCGTTTTCGCCGGAATTCCCTGCTGCAGCCAGCCTGAAAGAGGCAGAGCGTCCGGGAAAATATACAAAAAAGAAGAAAATATAAAAATAATTAAAAAAACATGAAAATAAGTGTTGACATTTAAAAAAATTAGATGTAAAATAATATTCGTCTTGTTGATGAGGACATCAAACAATTATAGACATGCGCCCTTAGCTCAGTTGGTAGAGCAGTAGACTCTTAATCTATTTGTCCGGGGTTCGAGCCCCCGAGGGCGCATTTTAAAGTACTGGTTTTGCAGATAGAAAGCTGTGGGGCCGGTGCTTTTTTGTTTCATAGAAAATTACGTCCTATGAAACAAAAATGCTTCGCAAGGATCGCCATGGGTTGGAAGAAAATTTTGGAATAGTATAAACGTTGTGAATTTAAAAAAAAGTGAATTTTATAGTTGACTTTTGTTGAAGAATGAGGTATGATATTAGTCGTGCCGGTAATACGGTAAGTTATCCGGTAAAAGAAAATAGGATATGCGCCCTTAGCTCAGTTGGTAGAGCAGTAGACTCTTAATCTATTTGTCCGGGGTTCGAGCCCCCGAGGGCGCATGATAAGGTACTGGTTTTGCAGACAAGAAGCTGCGGGGCTGGTACTTTTTTTGTTCCATAGGAAATTACGTCCTATAAAATAAAAACGCTCTGCGGGAATCGCCATGGGTTGGAAGAAAATTTTGTTGCAGAAGCGACCCGCCGCAGGCGGAGAAGCTCGCGAGCTTCTTTCTTTTTTAGGAAAGAGGCGGCTGGGCTTTCTCCCTCATTAGCTTTCGGATCATGTTTCGGTTAAAGGTCATGTGCATCATCATGGCAGACCGGGCTCCGATGGAATCGTGATCTGCAATGGCGTCAACAACAGCCCGATGGGTCATAATAGTTTCTTCTTTTAATCGAGTGTGAGTGATGTTGACAAACATCAGTACAGCCGTGTCAATAATGGGGATCAGCTGTTCCACCACTTTGTTTTTGGCACATTCTGCCACACAGGTGTGGAAGGCGATATCTTCCTTGATGTAGCTGGAACCATTTTTTATGCGGATTTCTACCTGATCGCAGAGGTCGCGAAGCTTTTTAATATCCTCCGGAGTGGCGTTTAAGGCAGCCATTTCTGCAATGCCTGGTTCCAGCATAATGCGTACATTTACCAGATCCAGGGCCAGAGCCATTTTGTCTTCGATTTTCTGAAGGCCCAGAGGATCCAGATCAGCAGGGGTTGTGCTGATGACGTAGGTTCCGGAGCCTCGCCGCACCTCCAGCACGCCTTTAGATATAAGAAGCTTTACAGCTTCCCGGATGGTGCTTCTTCCTACTCCAAAATATCTTGCCAGTTCAAATTCGTTGGGGATTTTCGTCCCGATTTCATAATGATTATCAAGAATATATTGATACAGCTGTTCCTGTACCTGCTCTGCCAGGAGTGTGCTTTTGATATTGGACAGTTCGCTCATAAAAGGTGTCTCCGTTTCTCTGTGATGTAGTAAGATGTCTATAAATTCAGTATACGCATTTCCCTGGGAAAATCAAGTCAAAGATAAGACGTCTGATGTATTTGTGCCAAAAATAAGACATCAGACAATTAAAAAGAGGATAAAAGACGGAAAAACACACGATATTTGTAAGATATACACAATAAAAATAGAGAAAACCTGTAAATATAGTAGAAATAATGTCTGATGGCTTGTAATAAAAACAAAGAAATGGTAGAATCTAGGCATAAGACATCAGATGACTTTGGAGAAGTTTTTACTTAATCGAGGAGGTTTACGAATGGAACTGCACAGCCAGAAAATCAGAGTACTTGCACCGGAAAATGACCCGCTGAAAATCGGTATGGGATGGACGGTAGAGGATTTGTCCAAGCCGCAGATTCTTGTGGAAAGCACATTTGGAGACAGTCATCCGGGAAGCGCCCACCTGGATCAGTTTGTGGAAGAGGGAATGCGGGCAATTGCCGATAACGGAGGAAAAGGAGCACGCAATTATGTAACCGATATCTGCGATGGAATCGCCCAGGGCCATGACGGAATCAATTATTCCCTGGCTCATCGGGATATGATGGCGAATATGGTGGAAATTCATGGAAATGCAACCGGTTATGACGGCGGTCTGTTTATTGCAAGCTGCGATAAATCCATGCCGGCCATGTTGATGGGAATCGGAAAATTAAAGGATATGAGCGCGATTGTAGTAACCGGCGGAGTTATGGAGGCGCATACCATTCCGGCTAAATATGTGGAACAGGATCCCTCATGCGCCATTAATGAGCTGTTGACTCTGGAGCAAATTGGAAAGTTTGACGCGCAGGAAAAGAGAGGAGAGATTCCCAAGGAGCAGCTGGATTATTACAAACAGCATGCATGTCCCAGCTGCGGAGCATGTTCCTTTATGGGAACTGCTTCTACGATGCAGATTATGGCAGAAGCGCTGGGCCTGATGCTTCCGGGAACGGCTCTGATGCCGGCAACAGCTCCGGAATTGAAGCAGGCAGCTTATGATGCCGGCGTGCAGCTGATGAAGCTGGTGGAGCAGGGAATCAAGGCGAAGGACATTGTGACAATGAAGAGCTTTGAAAATGCCATTATGGTTCATGCAGCGATTTCCGGCTCAACCAATGCTACCATGCATATTCCGGCCATTGCCCATGAGTTTGGATTTGAGATTGATGCAGATACCTTTGATCGGATGCACAGAGGCGCTCACTATCTGCTGAATATCCGTCCCTCCGGTGACTGGCCTGCTCAGTATTTCTACTATGCAGGAGGCGTCCCCAGAGTAATGGAGGAGATTAAGGGAATGCTTCATCTGGATGTTATGACAGTAACCGGAAAGACCCTGGGAGAGAATCTGGAGGAGTTAAAGCACAATGGCTTTTATGAGCACTGTGATGCCATCCTGAAAGAAAAGGCGAAGCTGCTGGGGCGCGAGATTAAACGGACAGAGATTATCCATGATTTTGACGATGCGAAGGGAACGGACGGAAGCATTGCTATTCTGAAGGGAAATCTGGCTCCAGAGGGATGCGTAATCAAGCATACGGCATGTCCGAAGAATATGTTTGAGGCAACTCTGAATGCAAAACCCTTTGACAGTGAGGAGGAGTGTATTGACGCAGTCCTGAAGGGACGGGTGAAACCGGGCGACGCTATCTTTATCCGTTATGAAGGCCCCAAGGGAAGCGGTATGCCGGAAATGTTCTATACTGGTGAGGCAATCTGCTCAGATCCGGAGCTGGCTTCCAGCGTAGCGCTGATTACAGACGGCCGTTTCTCAGGCGCATCCCGGGGACCGGTTATCGGCCATGTCAGCCCGGAGGCGGCAGCAGGCGGCCCCATTGCTCTGGTTGAGGATGGAGATCTGATTCATATTGATGTGGTAAACAGAAAGCTGGAAATTGTAGGCGTGAAGGGCGAGAAGCTGTCAGAGGCTGAGATGGAAAAGGTTCTGGCGGAGAGAAAGGCGAAATGGCAGCCAAAGCCGGCTAAGTATACCAGGGGCGTGATGAAGATTTATTCTCAGCACGCAGTATCTCCCATGAAGGGCGGATATATGGAATAAATCCTTCAGCCGCCCGGAGCTTCTTGTCCGCTGTAGGCGGCAAGAAGAACCATGGCGGAACTATTACAATAAATAATAAGGCTTTTGAAAACGGTCCGCCGGATTCTGATAAAAGGCAGTTGTCCGGCGGAAGGGGAAAACGGGAAAATGAATAAGGAAAGGGGTACACAAATGGAAACAGCATTAAATCCGACAAGGCTGGTTGGTCTTGGTTCCATGTTTGGAGCGATACTGGAAACCTCAGGCGGTGCCCAGAGTATCGCTGTAACTATGGTAAAGAAATTTGGAGATGAAAAAGCGGTCTGGGCTCTTGGAATTACTGGTCTGGTCATTGCTATGCCGGTATTCTGTGCGGTACGGTTGCCATGATTGTGGCAGGCCCTGTGTTTGGCGCTTTCTGCGGGAAAAAATATAACATTGCGATTCCGGAGCATGTAGCAAATCAGGCAGATTTTGATGAGTCTAAGCTGCCGTCCTTTGGAACGATTGTAGGCATTATTATGATTCCTCTGGTACTGATTATTCTGGACTCCCTGGCTGGTGAAGTCTCTGATTGGCATGGATGAGAAGACAACTCTGAAAACCTGGACCATTATGGAGACACTGGTAGGAGGAAACGGCTTCATCGCAGCATTGATTATTTCATTTTTCGCATAAAAAGGAAACAGAGATTTCCGAAGCCCTTTCAGCAGCTGGCGCTGAAGGGGCTTTTTTCATACAAGCTTTCAATGTATTTTCCTGCCTGAAGTTTCCCATATCTGAACGAAGATGGAAAGTTCTTTCAATTTTCCTTCACACGTTGAAACGAAATGTGAAATGTGCTAAAATGTTGTTTATTCGACAAAGGAAGTGAGGAATCAGGCCTTTATGACATTACATATGAATATGAAAAAAAGGAGAAAACACAGAGACAGCCTGCGTCGGTTCTTTCTTGCCGGCGCAGTCCTTTTGAGTGCCGGAGCGCTGTCAGCCTGCGGCAGCAAGGAAGCTGCGTTAAATGAGTCAACGTCCTTGGCTCCTCCAGTGGTTCTGATGGAAGAGACTCTGCCTCAGACAGCTGCAGATGAAACAGTTATGGCGCTGACGCCGGATGGACCGCTGCTGCCCTCTGTAGCAGGAGTGGATGCAGAGTATACGGATCCGATTCCTGATTATCTGCGGATTGGCGAGCACCATCCGATTGTGGCAAAGCTGCAGCAGAGATTGATGGATCTGGGATTTATGGACAACGATGAACCAACGGATTTTTACGGTGAGGTAACACAGAGTGCCGTGAAGATTTATCAGCGGCAGAATAAGCTGGCTCAGGACGGGATTATCGGTCCGGAGACGCTGGAGGCCATTCTGTCGCCGGATGCCAAATATTACGCAGCTCAGATGGGAGATGTGGGCGATGATATTAAGCGGATTCAGGATCGTCTGTATCAGATGGGATATCTGGCTTATGGAAACCAGGTAACTGGCAATTTTGGAGAAGCCACAGAGGCTGCTGTGAAAAAGATGCAGAGTGTCAATGGGCTGGAGCAGGACGGCAAGGTAGGCCGGAAAACTATGAACCTGCTGTACAGCGATGAGGTAAAGCCCAACCTGCTTTCCTACGGTGAGAAAAGTGATGTGGTGCTGGAAGCGCAGAAACGTCTGAAGCTTTTGGGGTATATGACAACAGAGCCGGACGGAACCTATGGAAATGATACAATTATGGCAGTGAAGCAGTTCCAGTCAAGAAATGACCAGGTTGTAGACGGCTTCCTGGGACCAGATACCCGTATTGCCTTAAACAGTGATTCCGCAGTACCAAACGGCATAAGCCTTGGTGACAGCGGCGAGAGTGTTCAGAGAGTCCAGAGCCTTCTGAGCGGACTTGGATACTTAAATTCAGGAAATGCAACCGGCTATTATGGTGAGATTACGGAGGATGCAGTAAAATCCTTCCAGCGGATCAACGGCCTCAGCGCAGACGGAACCGTAGGCGCCATGACGATGGCAAAGCTGACCAGCAGCGATGCCAAGAAAGCGCCGTCTGGCTCCAGGGGAGGAAGCACCTCCAGCGGAGGAAACAGAAGACCCAGCACAGGCGGTTCCAGCCAGAGCGGCAATTCCGGCGGAGGCTCCTCCGGAGGTGGTGGAGTTCCCAGTACAGGAACAGCCAGCGGAAGTGCCAGCGCTTTGATTTCTGTAGCCAGCTCCAAGCTGGGCTGTCCTTATGTATGGGGCGCTAAGGGGCCAAATGCATTTGACTGTTCCGGTTTTGTATACTGGTGTCTGAATCAGGTTGGAGTCCGTCAGAGTTATCTGACCTCCTCCGGCTGGCGCAGTGTTGGAAAGTATCAGAAGATTACCAGTTTTTCCAATCTGCGGGCAGGAGATATTATTGTAGTAAGCGGCCATGTAGGTATTGTTGCAAATGGCGGAACGGTGATTGACGCATCTTCCGGTAACGGCAAGGTGGTACATCGTTCTTTAAGTTCCTGGTGGGCCAATAATTTTATCTGCGGCTGGCGTATTTTTGGATAAAGAAAAAAGAATCGACCCATTTTCCGGTGCTGAACCGGAGCTGGGACGATTCTTTTTTTTAGGATTGTTTTTCCACTACCTCAAAGCCGATTTGAACTTTAAACAGATCTCCGTCAATAAGAATTTCAAAGGTTCCGCCTTGAAGTCTTGTCAGACTTTGAGCGATAGAGAGACCAAGTCCGCTTCCCTCGGTGGTTCGGGATACATCACCCCGGACAAAACGTTCTGTCAGTTCGGAGCCCTGTACGTTTAAGGGAGATTCGGAAACATTTTTTATAGTGAAAAACACATGATTTTCTTTCTGAATCACTTCTGTGTATACACGGCTGTGTTCCATAGCATACTTAAATGCATTGTTATATACATTTTCCAGAACGCGCCATAGATGTCGCCCGTCAGCGTGAATCAGAATGCTCTGAGCCGGGAGGGCGGCAATCAGCTCCAGCTGGCGCTGGGCAAATTTTTCTTCAAATTCTCCGTTGGTCTGCCAGATCATTTCCACCAGATCCAGGGTTGCCATTTCCAGCTTGACATTGCCGGAGCTGGCCTTAGAGGCCTCTACCAGATCCTCTGTCAGGTTTTTCAGCCGCTGGGACTTCTGATCCAGGACATTCAGATATTCCTGAACCTTTTCACCAGGCAGCTTTTCCCGTTTCAGCAAATCTACATAGTTTATAATTGAGGTGAGAGGCGTTTTGATATCATGCGATACATTGGTAATCAGATCCGCCTTCAGCCGTTCACTTTTTACCTGTTCCTGAAGCGCCTGTTCCAGACCGGTTCCGATGCTGTTAATCATTTTTCCCATCTGGAGCTCCTTGCCGGAAAGCCCCTGCAGATCCATCTGATAAGACGTATCTCCGCCTGCAATTTTTGCAATGGCATCGGCAATTCGGTCATGCTGTCCGGAAATGCAGAACAGCTTGTGAAAGACCAGGTAATCCAGAATACAAAGTCCTGCAAGAAGAAGCAGGAGAGCGGCTTTTGCAGCCGCATAAATACGGAAGTGAAAGGCTGCGGCCATCAATCCCAGAAGGAGTAAGTGAGCTCCAATAAAGCCAGAATAAACACATAACAGACGCCAGGAAAAGCTTCTGTCTGTGAAATAAAGCTCCAGGTTTTTCTTTAACTGGCAGGCCGTGCTGCCGCTCCAGAGAGTTCTGCATTTGTAGCGCCGCAGCAGGCTGAAAGCGCTGATCATACAGCAGCCATAAATAAGAACTGCCCGCAGCATCCGTTCCAGAAAACTCCAGCTTGCCTCTGCTGTAACAAGATGAATCAGCCGGTATCCGATTTTTTCGCCGAGAAACAGGGCGAATAAAGTGGAAACCCCAGTCATAATCAGGCACGCCTCTGTAGAGATTCCATCAAAGCCGTGGAGATAGGGAATCGCTTTGTCTGCAGTCCTGTAACCTGAGTTAATAACCAGATAGTAGAGGGTTGCAAGGCATCCGATGATGCCAAGGGCCAGTCCCAGAAGAGATTCTGCAAATCGGCTTCTAAGATGGCGGTAGGCAATAGACTGATCAGAATAAAGATCATCAGCCAGATAATCGGTATCTACCGCAACAGTAATATAATAGCGATCCGAATTGGAGGTATTATTCTGCTCCATAGAGGTAGCAATGTTTTTTGGAATTTCTGACAGGTTGGTATCAATAATAATGGACTCGCTGGTCAGGGAACAGTAGCGGCCCAGCTCCATTAGCTCTTCGGGCGTAATGCCGGAGGCATTGGTATAAAGAGCATCTGGGGTATCTCCGTCCAGATAGGCAATGGAATAGTACAGGTTGGACGGATTAGCCATAAACCGATAGGTGGCCGTATAGTAGTCGCTTAAACAGTCCAGAACCTCTCTGGACAGATCCAGCAGGGAGGAGTAAGCATCTCCCGGCTCTGTCAAAATCGGATTGGGCTCGTAGGCCCGCCAGATCACGCGCTGATCCCGGGTGGTGGAGACGTTGTCATAAATGAAAAGATCATTGACTACTTCAAACTGATCGTTTAAGTAAAAGCCCTGACTTTTGGCGTAGCGGAGTACTTCCTCCAGGGTATAGGTGATTTCCGGGCCGTCGCCGTGAGATACGGCAAACATTTCTTTGGATAAATCCAGAGAGCCGTCTGTCTCAAAAATGTCACGGTAAGATACGTACTTGAATATCAGATCCAGATCTGACTGAAACTGCTGCTGAAACTGAGGTGTGTCCTCATACTGTCGTTCCAGGATCCAGCCAAGGCCGCTTCCGATTCGGGTATGCAGATACATAAAACTGATGCTGGATACGGTCAGAGTCAGAAATATCAGATGGAGCAGCACAGCAAGAGTTTTGCGGATCTGCAGAGAATAGGTTTTCCGCTTCATAATTTCTCCTATTGTTTTTCGATTTTATAGCCAACGCCCCAGACAACCTTCAGGTAGCGTGGTTCCCGCGGGTTGATTTCAATTTTTTCGCGGATATGCCGGATGTGGACAGCTACGGTATTATCTGCGCCAATAGCCTCCTCATTCCAGATCTGTTCATAAATCTCATCAATGGAAAATACTTTTCCTGCATTTTTTACCAGAAGCAGCAGGATGTTGTACTCAATAGGAGTCAGACGGATAGGCTCTTCGTCTACCCAGACCTCCTTGGTATCATCATTGATCATCAGTCCGCCGCATTTGAAAACCTGATCGCTGGTCTGCTGGTTAAGATTGCCCAGCTGAGTGTAGCGGCGCAGCTGAGATTTGACTCTGGCTACCAGCTCCAGGGGATTGAAGGGCTTGGAAATATAATCATCTGCGCCAATATTCAGTCCCAGAATCTTATCCGTGTCTTCGGATTTTGCAGAGAGGATAATAATGGGAACGCTGCTGGTTTCTCTTATCTTCAGTGTGGTTCGTATTCCGTCCAGTCCTGGCATCATAACATCCATAATAACCAGATCTACATGATTTTTTTCCAGAAGAGCCAGGGCATCATAGCCGTCATATGCCTTGATCACCTGAAAGCCTTCTCCGGTCAGGTAAATATCTATGGCATCTACAATTTCCTTATCATCGTCACAAACTAAAATGGTCTGCATAAGTTCCTCCTTTTCTAATGTTTATACAGCAGGAAAACAATCCCCTGCTGGTATCAGTATACAACAAAAGAGGCCCTGCCGCAATCGGCAAGACCTCGAATTGTAACAACCTGGTTATTGATAATCGCAGACATTCAGCCAGCTGTGAAGCAGCTCTGCCTCTTCTGGCCGTTTCTTTGTAAGCTGAGCGGCAGCTACCAGAGGAAGCCACTGCTGTACATATCGTTTGTCGGTACCTGTCTTTTTGCAGAACAGATCCATGTATTTGTCTGCCGCCTCCTGGTTGTCCAGGCAGAACAGCAGATAGGTTCTGGCCACATCCGCACTGGCATTACCCTGGGTTGCATGAACCCAGTCCAGAACGTACATGGTGCCGTCTTCCTTCACGATAATGTTTTCAGGCTGGAAATCACCATGACACAGCTTTATATGCTTGGGGGTGCTGTCCAGCCGGGTGAGAAGATCGTAGCGGTTGACAGGGTTCAATTCCTCAATCTCAGAGATCTGCCGCGCCATTTTGTCTTTTAACTTGTTCAGTAATGGACAGGTCTTAGAATGAATCGTCAACTGTAAGTCAACCATTTGATTCAGATACTCGTCCAGCTTGTCAGGATTCTCATCCATCAGCTGTTTGAGGGTCTTGCCGTTGATGAATTCCTTGTAAATAGCCCAACAGCCATCATCATCTACTTCTACCTTCAGAGTAGCAGGGATATTGATACCGCCGATTTCTTCGATACGGGCACTGACAAGTGCTTCGTTCAGTACTTCTGCTTTAGGAAAACCCTTACAGAAAACCTTAATTGCCATATCACCATCACGGTAGACACTTTTGGTCGCGTTCTTGGATATTAACTCTCTTGCCATACGAAACTCTCCTTCCTTTTTTTGGTGTTGATTACTCAACCAGGTCGATCCTTATTCTACTACAAAAGTTTCAGAATGTCATCTACTTTTTGATAATTTTTTAACAATTCTTTTTTCTCATTAAATTCCATGCTTTTGCGAATACCAATGCCTGCGTTCGGCGGCGTCTGCTTAGAAGCTTCAGGAAAAACGCAGAATTGCGGTTCCGTAGGCTGAGAGAGGCAGGCTGATGGAGAAGGGCTGTCCGTCGCATTCCTTTTTGACTGCCCGGAAAACAGGACATTCTGATGGGGCATAAGCTCCGTGGCCGTTATCTAACAGCAGAGTATAATTTCCGCGTTTGGGAACACCGACCCGGTACTCAGGTCTCTCCATGGGCGTAAAGTTGCAGACAAAGAGCAGGCTTTTCCGCTTGTTTTTTGCGTAGCGGACAAAGCTGAAAATACTCCGATCCCCGTCGTTGGCATTGATCCACTGGAAACCGTCCCAGTCATCATCAGACTCATAGAGTGCAGGATATTTCTGGTAAATATGAAGCAGATCACGGACATAGTGCTGGAGATCGCTGTGGAGCTCTTCTTCGGTCAGATACCAGTCCAGACTGACCTTTTCATCCCATTCGTGGAGCTGTCCGAAGTCCTGTCCCATAAACAGAAGTTTTTTTCCGGGATGTCCCATCATATAGGTGTAGCCTGCTTTCAGGTTGGCAAATTTATCAGGGAAATATCCGGGCATCTTGTTGAGCATGGAGCATTTTAAGTGAACCACCTCATCATGGGAAAGCACCAGAATAAAGTTTTCACTGTTAAAGTATGTAAGTCCAAAGGTCATCTTGTTGTGATTGAATTTGCGGAAATAGGGATCCAGCTTCATATATTCTAGGAAATCATGCATCCATCCCATGTTCCACTTAAAGGTAAAGCCAAGGCCGCCGTCTTTGGGATCGTGTGTTACCAGAGGCCATGCGGTAGATTCCTCGGCAATTACCATGGCTCCCTGTCCGCGAGAGGCCATGATGCTGTTCAGATGGCGGAAAAATTCAATAGCTTCCAGATTCTGATTGCCGCCGTATTGGTTGGCAATCCACTCGCCGTCTTTGCGGCCATAGTCCAGATATAGCATGGAGGCAACGGCATCGACACGAAGTCCGTCTACATGGAATTTGTCTACCCAGTACAGGGCGTTGGCAATGAGGAAGTTGGAAACCTCATGCTTTCCATAATCAAATACCTTGGTTCCCCAGTCCGGATGTTCCCCTTTGCGCGGATCCGCGTATTCATACAAAGCCTGTCCGTCAAAATCAGCCAGTCCGTGGGCATCTCGGGGGAAATGAGCCGGAACCCAGTCCAGAATTACGCCAATGCCTTTTTTATGAAGGTAGTTAACAAAATACTGGAAGTCTTCGGGGGTACCGTAACGGGAGGTGGGAGCGTAATAGCCGGTGACCTGGTAGCCCCAGGAGCCGTCAAAGGGATGCTCAGCAATACCCATCAGCTCTACATGGGTATAGCCCATGTCCTTCACATATTCAGCCAGCTCAACAGCAGCCTCCCGGTATGTATAAAATCCATTTTTTTCTTCTCTGTCTTTTTTTCTCCAGGAGCCCAGATGAACCTCATAAATACTCATGGCAGCTTCTCTGGGATTGGTGGTCCGGCGTTTTTGCAGCCAGGAGGAATCAGACCATTTATACGGGGTGTCAGAAGCGACAGCCGAGGCGGTTCCGGGGCGGAATTCGGCGCTTCTGGCGTAGGGATCCGCTTTAAACAGGAGCTTTCCGGTCTGGGTAACAATGGAAAATTTGTAGAGATTGCCTTCTTTCAAACCTGGTACAAAGATTTCATAAATTCCGGAGGTTTCCAGAAGGGTCATGGGATGAGATTCCGGCTCCCAGTTGTTAAAATCGCCTACCAGGCTGACAGAAGTAGCGTGGGGGGCCCAGACAGCAAAATAAACGCCTCTTTTTCCATCCAGTGTCATGGGGTGAGCGCCCAGTTTTTCATAGATCTCATAGTGTGTTCCCTGTCCGAACAGGTATCGATCCATCTCTGAAATGATACCTGTGGCAGAGGTTCCTTTTTTGGTATTGGCAGCCATAATCCTAATCCTCCCTGATTTCCAGGACAGCGCCGCTGTTGCCCGGTAATGTAAGTGTGAGTCTTCCGTTCTCAAAAGGAATGCTTGTGCCGTCTATCAGATTGACAGCTTGACCGGCAGAGACCCCAACTGGTATGGAAAGCGTGCTTTCTCCGTCATCACTGTTGGCGGCGGTGATTGTAAGCGAATTTTCGCTGCTCCTGGAAAATGCATACTGGCGATTGGTCAGAAGCAGCTCCTGATACTGTCCGCCGTGAAAGCATTCGTGCTCTGTGTGGATCTGGCCCAGCTGGCGAATCAGCTCTGTCAGCTCACAGTCCAGCTTCTGACCGTTTTCCATGGAAATAGCCGGACGCAGCGCTCTGTCGCTGTCTCTGGTGCGGACTCCTTCTATGGCCCACTCATCTCCGTAATAAACAGAGGGAATGCCCGGAAGCGTGTAAAGCAGCAGCCATGCCAGAGGAAGGTGAGCTTTTTCTTTTAATTTGCTGGCGATCCGGTTTTCATCGTGATTGTCTAAAAAGGTATAAAGTCTGGCGCCGATATTCTGAAGGCGTCGTACATTGTGGGCAATTTCAAAAAAGTTGTGATCATTCAGACCGGAATAGAGGCTTTTGTGCAGCTCGTAATTGGTCACAGAATGAAGCATTTCATCATTGACCCATCGAGAGTATTCTCCGTGAATAACTTCTCCCATCAGCCAGAAATCTTTTTTCATGGGAGCAGTGGCTGCACGCATCTCCTTCATAAACTGGAAATCCATTACATTGGCGCAGTCCAGACGGATTCCGTCAATATCAAAGGTATCAATCCAATAACGAATCACATCAAATAAATACTGTTTTACCTCCGGATTCTGCAGATTCAAACAGGGAAGCTCATAGTGGCCCTGCCAGGCTTCGTAGCTGAAGCCATCGTGGAAGGGACTGTCCCAGCCGAAATTTACACCCCTGTACCATCCGCAGTAGGGGGAGTGTTCCCGTTTTTCCTGAATATCGCGGAAAGCAAAAAATTCACGTCCTGTATGATTGAAGACTCCGTCTACTACAACGCGGATGCCGGCCTGATGGCATAGTTTGACAAAATGGATAAAATCTTCATTATCCCCCAGGCGGCGATCGGTCAGGCGGTAATCCCGGGTGTCATAGCCGTGGGAAGAGGATTCGAACAGCGGCCCAATATAGAGGGCGGTGCAGCCTAAATCCTTCATATGGGGAACCCATTTGTTCAGCTCTTCAAAACGGTGAACAACGGGAGTATTCGGGCTGTTTTCAAGGGGAGCCCCTGTCATCCCCAGAGGATACATGTGATAAAATACAGCTTTTTCATACCAAGTAACCATAGCTTCAGTAAAGTCCTCCTGATGTATTGATTTTGCGGTGTTTAAGAGTTTTCCAGAAGCTTAAACCGCCGCAGCAGAAACTGATACCGCAGCTGAACGGCTTTCAGTTCATAAATATAACAGTCGATTAAGGTGGGATCCACCACCTCCTCAAACTGGTTTCGAACCGATTCCAGCCGGTGTCTGGTCCGGTCGATTTCCGCTTTCAGTTCCAGATTTTCCAGTGTGTCGGTCGATTTTGTGCGCTGTCGCTTCTGATAACCTGATTTTGTTTTCATAAAATGCTGCCTCCAAAGACGTAGATTGCAGATAATATCTGGCTTTGGTTTCAGTATCACCGGAAACTGGAAAACTATACAGAAAGAGGAAATGCTTCAGTCCTGCCTGAAAAAATCCTCCACGAGAGCGCCCATCTGCATCAGCCTGCGGGTGGCGCTTAAAAGTCTGGGACTGTAGTAGTTGGAGGTGCCTCTGCGGCGAACCTCCAAAAGCCCGGAGTCTTTTAATATTTTCAGGTGATGGGAGATTGCAGGCCGGGACAGGCTTGTCTGGCGTGTAATCTCGTTGACATTCAGTCCCTCCGGATGATCCGTCCGGACGGCATGGGCCAGTGTCTTTATGATGGTAAGCCGCATCTCATCGCCAAGAGCAATGAAAAGGGGCATACAGTCATGAAACTGCTGTTCCAGATCCTTGCCGTCTGCCATAATAATCCTCCTTGGTTTAAAAATTTAAACTAATGCCATTCTAGCACGGTTTTCTGAACATGTCAACGAAAAACAGGGGGATTAAAAGGGTAAAATCAGACATTATTCACAAAAGAAAAGGGGAATAAATGGGAGAAAACAAAAACAGGAGGACCGTTTCTGCAGTCCTCCTGTTTTAAAAAAATAGAAAAAGGATATGTATTAAAGCATTTTCTTCATGGCATCAGCTACAAACTGTACCTTGGTGCCTACAATAACCTGAACGGCAGTCTTGCTGGGACGGATAACGCCTGCAATGCCTGCAGATTTAATCTTTTTCTCATTTACCTGAGTATGATCTTTTACCTCCAGACGGAGACGGGTAATGCAGTTGTCCAGAGAAACAACGTTTTCTTTACCGCCAAGACCCTCCAGGATAATAGCTGCTACACCGTCAAAATCGCTGGTGTCCAGAACAGCCTTTGCATCCAACTCGTCATCATCGTCCTCACGACCCGGGGTTTTTAAGTCAAATGCAGTAATAGCAAAGCGGAATACCAGGTAGAATACTACAAATGCTGCTGCGCCCAGAGGAAGAATCAGCCAGGTTTTCTGTGCTGCCGGAAGGGAAGCAGAGAATACCAGGTCGGTTAAACCAGCGGAGAAGGAGAAGCCTGCCCGGAAGCCCAGGAGTACAGTGATGGTGGTGAAAATACCGTACAGCAGAGCGTAAATAACGTACAGAATCGGAGCAAGGAACATAAAGCCAAACTCGAAGGGCTCGGTAACACCGCAGATAAAGGAGCAGACTGCTGCGGAAGCTACAAGACCAATGGCAATTTTTTTCTTATTGTCCTTTGCGGTCTGAATCATTGCCAGTGCAGCGCCAGGGATACCGAACATCATACAGGGGAAGAATCCGGACATGTACATACCAAGATCCCAGGTAACATCAGCAGAGGTTTTGCCTGCCCAGAAGTTAGACAGATCGCCCAGACCGATGGTATCAAACCAGAATACGTTGTTCAGTGCGTGGTGCAGACCAGTAGGAATCAGAAGTCTGTTTAAGAATGCGTAGATACCTGCACCTACAGCTCCCATGCCTACGATACCCTTGCCCAGTGCAACCAGTCCGCCGAAAATAAGCGGCCAAGCAAAGAGCAGGATTGCTGCAGCTGCGATGGAAACAACAGCAGTGATAATTGCGACAGAACGCTTGCCGGAGAAGAAGGAAAGCGCATCGGGAAGACGGGTGTTCTTAAATCTGTTGTAGCAGGAAGCACCAATCAGACCGGCAATAATACCGATAAATGCGTTTTCAATTTTTCCGAAAGCCAGCATGGAGTTGGCATTGTCTGCGATAGACGGCATGATGGTGGTTACTACGCCGGGATTTAACAGCTTGGTAATCATCAGCCAGGAAACAAGACCTGCCAGTCCGGCAGTACCATCGTGGTCATCCGTCATGCCGACGGCAACACCAATAACAAACAGCCAGTGCATGTTGTCAATCAGAGCTCCGCCTGCTTTTACAAGAAAGAAGCCAATAATCTCTACAAGACCATTTACTTCACCACCCTGCATGGTAGACGGACAGAGTGCATATCCAATACCCATCAGAATACCGCAGATGGGAAGACATGCCACTGGAAGCATCAATGCTTTACCAAGTTTTTGCAGATACTTCATCATAAAAAATTCCTCCTTTTTTCTTTCCTTTTCTTGATAAAAGGTATTATTTTTGGAAAATTAATGTGAGAAAGGATAAAAGCAAGAATAAAAAACAAAATTTCCCATTTCGTGGTACGAACATAAAATAATTTTCCATTTGTCTTCATGATACGTTGTTTATGTACAAAAGTCAATACAATTTTTTTATAAAAAGTTTATGATTTTTTTATATTGTTTAAGATTTTGTTGATTTTGTGAAGAAATTTGCAGTATTGATATCAGGTAACTGAACTGTTACGATATCAGAGGATTGATTCTCTGGAGGGGTGTCGAAATTTGACGATCGAAAAACGGTTTGATAGAATTGACATCCGGGTTATTTTTGGGTATGATTAGTGTACAGTCAACGCCAGTTCAGGCGGTGTGATTCAATTTCATTTATGCTTCTGTGTCGGATCTGTTGATTCGAAAAAGAAAGCATCAGCCAATCGGCAAAATATTTTCAACACAGTTTTATGAGAAAGATTTAGAAGAGAGGAGGGGAAGGTCTGTCTGAGGAATTATTTTCCAGATGCATCTTGTGTATCGTTCTGACAGGCGCAGGAATTACGGATCTGAGGGACGGAAAGGTGTATAACTGGTGGCTTGTTTTAGGCCTGTCTGCAGGTGTTTTATGCAGAGGGGCTGCATTTTTTACCGGAGCTGTATTTTTTCTGATACCATCCTTTTTGCTGTTTTGTTTCCGCATGATTGGAGCTGGAGACGGAAAACTGGCAGCTGTTACAGGAGGGTTTCTGGGAATTCAGGACGGTCTGTTCGTGATAATGATCGGGCTGTTTCTGGGAGCTTTGTGGTCAGTGGGGCGTATGTGGAGAGACAGAAGCTTTGGACTGCGTATGGGGTATTTGCTTCACTATGCAGAGAGTCTGATGGGACAGAGAACCTGTTTCAGTTACGATGATTTAACAGGGCTGGAGGCCAGACACAGAATTCCTCTGGCAGCGTGTCTGTCAGCTGGGGGATATTTGTATCTGCTTGGTTCAGCGGCAGTCAGATTGGGAGGATGTGTTTTATGAAACGGATTATGGCAGTGTATGATGCAGATCCATTTTATGCAGATCGCTTTGCAGAATTTGTAAATCAGAAGGAGGCGGCGTTTCATGCTGTGGCATTTACCAGTCTGGCCCGTCTTCGGGCATTTTCTGAACAGCAGAGAATAGAGATGCTTCTGGTTGGTGATGAGGTGGAGGAGGAAGCTTTGGAAGGAATACGGGCGGAGCAGCTTATTCGTCTCGGAGAAACAGGGTTTCCGGGAAAGGAGGCGAAAACAGTTTACAAATATCAGGCCACAGACAGTGTCCTGAGAGAGGTTATGTCCTGCTATCAGGTGAAGGAACAGCCGGTACGGATGGTAACTGGAAGCCAGAAGAGCAGGATAATCGGCGTTTATTCTCCTGTAGGCAGATGCGGCAAGACAGCGTTTGCATTTACACTGGGACAGGATTTGTCTCGAAGCAGCAAGACGCTTTTTTTGACACTGGAGGAGTGCTGTGCATTGTCTGTGCTTACAGGAACGGAATATGAAGCTGGTCTGTCGGAGCTGCTTTATTATTACCGGCAGGGAGAATACAGCCATCTTCGCCTGCGGGGAGTAACATACAGCTGGGGAGAGCTGGATTATGTTCCTCCTGCAGAATATCCAGAAGATTTGGCGCAGATGAAAGGAGAGGAACTGGCTAGTTTGATTGATTTGATTGCTTCAGAAGGGCTTTATGAGACGATTGTTGTAGATCTAGGACATTTTTTCTGGGGGACGGAACTGTTTTTGTCCTTGTGCGATGTGGTTTACACACCAGTCCAGGAGGATCCGGTATCTCTGGTAAAGCTGGAGCAATGGCAAAAATATATAGAAGTCTCTGGATATGGAGGGCTTTTGGAGCGGATTCGAAGGATTCGCCTGCCATATCAGAAAAATCTCGTCCAGCAGGGACATTATCTGGAGCAATTGTTATGGGGAGAGATGGGGGACTTTGTGCGGAGTCTCACCGGACGGGGAGAATCAGGAAAGGAGGAAGCTTAACTGCAGATATTACCAAGAATGGAAAAAGACGGGCAGAAAGAAAGCAGGACAGTGCAGGAGCGTCTGAAGCAGGAGATTCGTATGGAGCTTCAGGGGATCAGCCAGATAGAGGAGGAAAATCTGCAGGAGTGTATTGATCGGGCAATTCGCAGGGAAGGCCAGAGACAATATCTGCCTTTGCAGCGGCGGCTGGAATTAAAAACACGGCTGTACGACAGCTTTCGCCGGCTTGATATTCTTCAGGAGCTGGTAGATGATCCAGAAGTGACGGAGATTATGGTCAATGGAAAAGATCGGATTTTTGTGGAGAAAAAAGGGAGAATCAGCCAATGGGAACGGACATTTGACCAGGTGGAGGAGCTGGAGGATTTGATTCAGCAGATTGTCAGCCGTATTAACCGGTCTGTGAATGTTGCGCATCCTATTGCAGATGCAAGACTGGAGGATGGTTCCAGAGTTCATGTGGTCTTGCCGCCGGTTGCCCTGGATGGTCCGGTTGTGACAATCCGAAAATTTCCGGATCCGATTACAGCAGAGAAGCTGGTTTCCATAGGTTCTTTAACAGAGGAAGCTGCACAGTTTTTGAAAAATCTGGTACAGGCAGGATACAATCTGTTTATCTGCGGCGGAACTGGTTCCGGCAAGACAACCTTTCTCAATGCTATGTCAGGATTTATTCCGAACACAGAGCGTGTCATTACGATAGAGGATTCAGCGGAGCTGCAGATTCGCCAGGTTCCGAATCTGGTTCGCCTGGAAACTCGTAACGCCAATGGAGAGGGAGAGGGGGCCATTGAAATCAGCGATTTGATTCGGGCAGCTTTGCGGATGAGGCCGGATCGGATTATTGTAGGAGAGGTGAGGGGGAAGGAGTGTCTCGATATGCTTCAGGCGTTAAATACCGGACATGCAGGCAGTTTGTCTACAGGACATGGAAACAGTCCCAGAGATATGCTTTCCAGGCTGGAAACTATGACGCTTATGGGGGCGGATTTGCCCTTAGCAGCAGTGCGGAGCCAAATTTCCTCAGCGATTGATATTCTGGTGCATTTGGGACGTCTGCGGGATAAAAGCCGTCGGGTTCTGGAGATTGCTGAAGTAGGGGCAGTGGAAGAAGGAATCATCCAGTTGAATTCTCTGTTCCGTTTTCAGGAAGAGGAGGGAAGTGTCGATGAGGAAAGGAAAACAGGGCGGCTCAGGGGGCATCTTATCAAAACAGGAACTCTGCAGTCAGTGGAAAAACTCAAAGCAGCAGGTTATCCAGTATGAGAAATACAGGATGACGACGGCAGAACTGCTTCAGGCAGTGGGAAAGGGGGTGGCTGCCTGCGGACTGTTTGCGACAGTGTTTTACAGAAGCATGAAGGCATTCTGGATGATGATTCCTGTTGGGGTGACGGTGGCTCTTGTTTCGGAAAGAAAAAGACTGAAAAACAGGAGATGGAATCTTTTGGCTGTTCAGTTTAAGGAGAGCATGGTGATTCTGGCATCGGCTTTAAGTTCTGGATATGCCATGGAAAACGCATTGGCAGTGAGCAGGGAGGAACTGTCTATGCTTTATGGGGAAGATGGACTGATTACAAGAGAATTTTCCTATATGATCGCTCAGCTGAAAACAAACAGAACCGTAGAGGAGGTGCTGAATGATTTTGCAGAGAGAAGCGGTTTGGAGGATGTGAAAAATTTTTCTGAGGTATTTTCTGTAGCCAAGCGCAGCGGTGGAGATTTAAGCGGGATTATGCGTCATACGGCAGAAGTGATTCGGGACAAAATGCAGGTGAGGGAGGAAATCCGGACAATGACAGCATCGCGGCAGTTCGAACAGAAAATTATGGGAATGATACCATTTCTGATTGCATTTTATGTGGAAGGTTCTTCACCAGGTTTTTTTTCACAGATGTATGAAACAGGACTGGGAAGAATTTTGATGACCGGATGTATGGCAGGATATCTGATCTCAGTGGTTTTATCCAGAAGAATTCTGGATATCCGCATATAGGCTGCCTGAAAAAGGAGGGATGGGGACTTTTGATTACTAGAAAAAGTCAGTGGATTTTGCCGGCAGTTTGTATAGTCGGAAGTATGGCGCTTTATGGAGTCCTGGAAATTTCTAACAGCAGTTCATCAGAAAGCCTGCCGGGAAACAGAATTCTTCGAGATGGATATGCAGGACTTGAGGAGCAGTATGAGCTGCTGGTAGACGGAGTGGCTCAGAAAGCGGTTCCTGTTACGGTACAGGTCAGTCCCAGAGCGTATACTCAGGAAGAAGCTATGGAGGCCTTTTATCATCTGATGGATGATATTGAAAACAGAATCCGGGGAGAAAACCGTTCTCTGACGGAGGTGGAATCGGATTTAGAATTGATTTCCAGGGATAAAGAAACAGGGATTTCTATTCGGTGGCAGTCTTCAGAACCGGAGCTGCTTTCTTCTATGGGAAAAATTATGAAATCAACAGAAACGCCCAGACAGGTGATTCTCTCTGCAAGATTGACTGTGGATGGTTATCATGCAGATTTCCAGGTTCCTATTCGTCTGGTTCCCAGAACGCTTTCTCCAGATGAGCAGCTTTTGGCAGGACTTCAGCAGGAGATAGAGAAAAGGAATGAGGAACAGAAGACGGATGAGTATCTGGTTCTTCCGGAGCGTGTGGATGGCAGAACAATTTCCTACCGCAGGGAAAAGAAAGAGAATTATTTTGCGCTGCCTTTTTTAGGAATTTTTCTTGCATTCTTACTGGTAATCCGGGAGAGGGAGGCAGAAAAGGTAAGGGAGAAACGTCGGGAGAAGGAATTGCTTCTGGACTATGCAGAACTGGTATCAAAGCTGATGATCCTGGTTGGAGCAGGAATGACGATTCGCAGCGCGTGGGAACGAATGGTAAAGGACTATGAACACGCAAGAGAAATGGGAAAGCAGAAGCAGCAGGCGGCAGGAGAGGAAATGTGCCGTACATATTACCAGCTGGTAAATGGAATGCCGGAGGGGACTGCTTACCGGGAATTTGGCCGCAGATGTAAGCTTCAGCCTTACCTGAAGCTGAGCAGCGTATTGGAGCAGAACAGAAAGGCGGGAACAAAAAATTTAAGAGCCATACTCAGAACAGAGATGGAGGATGCTTTTGAAATGAGAAAAAACCTGGCCCGCCGTATGGGAGAGGAGGCAGGAACAAAGCTGCTTGCGCCGCTGTTTTTGATGCTTGGCATTGTAATGGTAATGATCATGGCTCCGGCCATGATGACGATGGGATAAGGAGGATATCGATATGTTGAGAAATGAAATCTGTGAATTTTTCCATCAGGAGGATGGAGTTGGCGTAATTGAGATCGTTTTGATTCTGGTGGGAATATTTACCCCCTAATTCACGCTATATATTATGTAGATACAGTGGAAATAGTGGAAATAGAGAAACAGTATAAACAGGAGTGTGTATGAAGTACAGTGATGATTGCAAGGTGTATAGAATCAGATATTATAATGTATGGTTCTATTTATTTGCGAAAACAGAGATGGATGAGTATAAGATTAATATATTAGGCGAGCGTATAGGTATGGGAGATTCGATGATGATGAAGGATATTCATTGCTGGTGCACCAGACAAAATATAAGGTATAGAACAAAGTTCAAGTATCGAAAAGATTATCCAATATTAGCCAACATCTGGAATCTGTACTCGTATTGTCGCTTTAGGTGTGATCTTAAAAGGTAAGTCTGGACAACCTTGTGGATAAATCATAAGGAGAAAAAGATTTAAGGGGATAACTGGTATTTATATATTTAGAAGCAGATGAGCCAATCATGTTTTATTTACTAGAACATGGTTGGCTTTTTGGCGTTAAAAAGTTCAAAGAAAAGGGGAGTGTGGTAATTGAAGAAAATGGATGAAAAAAAGCTAAAAGAAGATTCGGGCTTTCCTTATGGATGGAATAAGGGAGATACCTGTGTGATGATCACAAACAAAACAAAAAAAAGTACCTGCGAATATACGGTAGAGAGTTATGACGGGAGGTATTTTGGAGTACGAAGTCATACTGGACTTTATCATCGAGTTTCACCGTGGAGAATGTTTCGTACAAGGGAGGAGGCGGTTGAAACATTATTAGAATCAAAAGAACAAGGATATGGAGGAATGACATTAGGGTAGAAGAAATTGAGATATTGAGGAGGTAGGAGACAATGATTCGATTTATGAGTGATACACGTTATGCTGGGCTGGAAAAGGAAATGCAGCATATACCAGGATTTCGTCCAAGAAGGAGCGGAATGGTTATCAGTCACCTTTCTGGTTGTCTGGAAAATCAGAGAAGCCCGTGTGAACGCCGTGTTACCGATTGTGTCCCGTTTTATGAGCTTCTGGAGGTGTTGGCAGAGGAAGTGGCTGTCAGCACCTTTGTAAGCCGCGTGTGCCGTCTGACAGGGAGAAGAAATCCGTGCTTTTTTCAAAGTGGTCATAGAGAACGGTTTTTGGCTATGGGAGAGAAGTGTAACAGAGCCATTGAAGAAGCAGCGACCTGTTCTGCGGTCTATCTTCTTTCCGCAGATCGATTTTTGTGTAGCAGAGCTTTAGCGGCAATTGACCAGGAGGGGATTCATTTTTCCAAAATTCATATCCACGGTGTTGATTTGGATGGCTACGTTTTGTTTCATATGGCAAGGGATCTGTATCAGGGAAGCAGTCATATTCGTTTATCAGAACTTACAGATCCAGAGTTGGTGAGCGACCGAGTATTTGAATGGATTATGACGGCCTGTGTGATTCGCAGGCATGGAAGCAGAGTTTTACGAGAGGAGGAAAGAAGTATTGACAGGAGTAAAATCGGACAGCATCAGTGAAAAAACAACGGAGCGTTCTGTACTTCGGTTTTTCAGTCCTTTGATAGCTACCATGTATACAAAAGATGACTGGGGAAATTTGGAGGAATACGGAGAGGAGGTATTTCCAGCTGAGTTGTGCAGCTATGAGACGGAGATCCTGAAACGGATTGCAGAGGAAAATCTTGAGGAAGAAGGAGATAGGGGGCTGGCGGTCTATCTGGATGATCCAAAGTTAGAAGAAAAAATTTACAGTATGAAGCCTACCGTGGAAGTCTGGCGGGGGGAACTATGGGGAGTTCTGGAAGTAGAAAGTCATAACCAGCTTTCTGAAAGGGAGATTGAAGCAGTAAAGGAGTACTGGGAAGGTCAGGAAAGTGATGGGTGGGGAGAAGGATTTGAACAGCGGGGAATCAAAATTCCAGAGGGAGAACTGTATGTCAGCTTTTGGAACAGTGGAGATGAATTCTTTCTGACCACAGAAGAAGGTTTGAAAGGAGAAGAGCAGGAACCAGCCGTTCAGAAAGGAGGGATTGTTTTTGGAGCATTATGATGGAGAATTTTATACCCTTCGATTGTTCAGCCCCATAGAAGGAGAGATATATTCTCTGAATAGTACAGAGGAAGGTATTCATCTGACCGCTTATGAGATGGAAAACTATTCGTCTTTTATACGCGACCATATGGAAGGTGTAGGATTGTTGGGAAAAAGAAATCAGAAATTGATGACATACTTTAATAATGCAAAGAGGCTGCATAAGCCGGTTAGCCTATCACTGGATCTGGAAGCTTATGAGGGAAGATTATGGAGTGTACTGCAGGCAGACTCACAGGATAAACTGACACATGAGGAGGTTCAGAGTTTAGCAGAAACATGGGGAATGATTGCTGCTGGAGGCTTTATCAGAGAAATGCAAGAGACAAGGATCCTGGTACCAGATGGAGAACTTATGGTTTTTCTTGGAAATGAGGGACTGGATTACTTTGTATGTCCGGAAGAGGTTTTGAAAGGGACGGCACATACATTAAAACCAGCCCTGGATGTTGCCATTTATTCAGAAGCATATTTCCCAGAGCGGAGTTATCAAGGGGCGAAGCTGAGGCTTCCAGCAGAACCCGCTTTTTTGAAGGATGCAAAGATGAGAGCCTTTATTCATGAAAATGAGCCTTACCGGATTGAACTTCTGGGGAACTGGCCATCTTTTCTTAAGAATATATTGGAAAAGGCAGCGTCTGTTACCTTAGAAGAAGTCAATGTATTAGCTTGTCTGGTTACTCATATGGACTCCAGTCAGATAGAAACTTATGAAGCCGCCATTCAGATGCGTCAGGAAGAAAATATAGATGTTCCAGTTGGGATAAAAGAGTTACTCAATCTTTGTTATAACCTGGAGTGCTTTAAATTCCTCCGAGGCATTATAGATGACAGGAAACTGGGAGAATTCTACCTAGAGGAAGACAGATTAGAGTGGATCCATATGCTTGAAGTGGATATAAGAGAATTATTGGATCCGCAAAGAGTGGGGATGGATCAGCGTAAGGAGGAAATGGGCATATTTACCTCAAAAGGTTATGTATTTGAGAATGCTCTTTCGTATCAAGATATTTATGATGGAATTCACCTTCCCGATATTGACGGAGTGGCCGGAGGGATTTTTTCTCTTCGCCTGGTCGGATCTCAATATCCAGAAGAACAGGGAACCTGGTTGGAACTTCCAACTACAGATTTGGGGTTTCAGTGGGCGCTGAACAGATTAAACGAGAGAACTTTTGATGACTGTATCATTACGGAGAGCATCAGCACAGTGCATGGATTATCCGTTAAGCAGACAGATGACATTGAGACATTGAATGAACTGGCAAGACAGCTTCAGGAATTTCCTGATGATAGAACGCTTTGCAAATTCAAGGCAGCTTTGGAACTAGAGCAATGCGATAGCTTGGAACAGGCTCTTCGGATTGCGGAAAACCTGGATTGTTATTCCTATGATCCACAGATGTATTCCATGGCTTCGTATGCAAGGTATCTGTTTCGGGAATTGGAGTTCAATATTGATGATCCAGCATTTGCTACATTTGATTTTCAAGGATATGGGGAACGTCAGCTTGGGCTGTTGGAAAGTGTGCAGACAACCTACGGAATGATTACCCGTAATGAAGATTTTCCAATACAGACACAGCAGAACACAGAACAGGGAATGAAAATGCAGTAAGGGAAGCGTTGAACGTGCTTGATGATCAAATGGAGGAAACTAATAAGAATGAGGTGTGAAGGAGAATAGAAAATGACATATGAAGAATTTTTGAAATTAACAAAAAAGAATTTAAAACGATTTTTTCCGGAATCTTTTCAGGAAAGAAAAGTGGAAATCATGGAGGTGTTAAAAAATAACAACATCAAATTGCAGGGAGTATACCTTCCAGGCACTAAAAGCTATACATCCGTTCCGCTTTTATATCTGGAATCCTATTATCAGGAACTTGAGGATGGAAAGAAACTGGAGGATGTGTGGCAGAAAATTGCTCAGGATTATCAGAAGTGCCAGGAAGCAGAGATAAGCATAGATGGCATTTCAAGCAGGGAATGGGATTATGAAACGATAAAGAAGAGTCTGACCGTCTATGTCCGCAACGCACAGGAAAATATAGATTTTCTGGCAAGCTGTCCTCATGAAATACGAGAGGATCTGGCACTGGTTTATGGATTTCATGTGTTGGTGGATGGAGAAAAGGCCGGAAGTGCCATTATTAATTATGACAGGCTGAGGTGGTTGGGAGTCAGTGAGGAGCAGTTAAAGCAGGATGCCTGGGAAAACATGAAGCAGAGCAATCCTCCTTGTTTTTTGGATTTACAGGATATGCTGGCAAAAATGTATTCTGATGAACTGGGAGATGTAAAAGCAGGTAGTTTGGAATATTTAGAGGATGTGGATCCCAATGCAATGATGTATGTTCTGACGAATTCAAATTAGGTCAATGGGGCGGTTTATATGTGTGACGAAGAAGTGATGTCTCTTATTGCAGAAAAGCTGGGATCAGATTTGATCGTGATTCCGTCATCGATTCATGAAACGATTATTCTAAAAGAAACAGAGAATGTAAGCGTAACTGAACTGAATGCGATGGTTGAAGCTGTAAATGAGGAAGCCGTGACCCCACAGGAGAAGTTGGGGAATTCAGTTTATCGATTTGATAGGGAAGCCCAAAGACTGGAAAAGGCAGTAGAACAGGCAGAGAAGCTGGACTTTGAACCTGGGATGTCACCGGTATTTTCGTAGGACTCAGTTATATGTTTCATGAGTATTGTGGATGTTAGGAGGGATGCAGAATCAACAGTTTTATTTCATGGGTTGGCGGAAAGAAAGCACTCCGCAGCCTGATTTACACGATGTTTCCTGCAAGTTATGACCGGTACATTGAGGTGTTTGGCGGAGGTGGTTGGGTACTATTTGGAAAACCACCAGATGACCGGTGTATGGAGATTTATAATGATTATAACTCTAACTTGGCAAATCTGTTTTATTGCGTCAAGAACCGCACGGGGGCATTCCTTAAGGAACTCGGATTTCTTCCGTTAAACAGCAGGGATGAATTTACAGTAATCCGTAATTTTATTGAAAAGCAGGAACCGGATACCCGATTTTTAATTGAGGAGCTGGAGCTGGCAGAGAAGCATCTGATGCCGCCGGATTATGAGGAAGTGAAAAAAATCCTGCTGGAAAATGCAGAGGTAACCGATGTAAAACGGGCGGCTGCATTTTTTAAACTAATTCGGTACAGCTATGGAAGTGGCTGCACGTCCTTTGGCTGCCGTCCGTTTGATGTGAGAAACTGCTTTGACACCATTTGGCAGGCATCCCGCAGGCTGGCAGATACCGTAATAGAAAATAAAGACTTTGAGGCACTGATTCGGCAGTATGACCGGGATAGTGCCTTTTTTTATTGCGATCCGCCCTATTATGAGACGGAAGGTCATTATGCAGTGGTATTCCGAAAAGAGGATCACAAACGGCTCCGAGACACTCTGACAGGGAGCAGGGGGAAGTGGATGGTCAGTTACAATGACTGCGATTTCATCCGGGAACTGTATGCAGGATATTTTATTACAGCTGTTACCCGCATCAATAACCTGGCTCAGAGGTATGAGGGCGGTTGTGAGTTTCCAGAGGTCATTATTACCAATTATGATCCTGGTGAGAGGGAGCGGTCAAAACCAAGACAGCTGGATCTATTTGGAATGTGGGGAGATGGAGAAACGGATCATTATGAGATCCGGGAAGAAATCTGTCCGGAAAGAGAGGTGCTATGAGAACAGAAAACAAGAGAAAAACAATGGTGCAAAAAAAGGAAAACGGTGTCCTTTCTGTGCCTAGTGAACTGTTACTGACGGCTGGGATTCCGCTTGATTGTGATTTGATGATAGAAACAGTCCCCGGAGTGATTCTGATTGGTATTGAGGCTCCGGTACAGACGGTTTGCAAACCTTATCTGAAGGTGTTCGATGAACTGGGGATTGAACCCAATGAAGTGGAGGCATTGATGGGAAAGGAGAAAAGGACCAGATGAGTAAACCGATGTATCGTTTAGTGGATGGAAAGGGACGTGTCCTGATTCCAAAATCTATGAGGGAAGCGGCAAAGCTGGAGTATGGGGATATTGTTTGTCTGGGAATGGCGGGTGGAAAAATTACAGTTCGGAAGGTAGAGGTTATCGAGGTGGGAGATCAGTCTCCGGAGGCAGTGGAGGCATATGTCCGTACTGCATTTCAGTTTATGCCGGACAGCCTCCGACTGGATCTAATCGGAGAACTGAGCAGACTGCTGCAGAAAAAGGAGGGGTAAGATCATGCAGGAATTCACAGAAAAGGATTGTATGCAGACAGAAAAGGAGGCATCTATCCAGAACCGGGTGGTGGTTCTTCCCTCAAAGGTATTACCAGAGCATTACACAGGGCAGCTTTTTTTCTGTACGAATATCCAGAAAACAGAAAATCCCAGACACTCCATTGCCCATCTGGTTTCCCTATCTACTGGGGAGGCATGGCACTGCTGGAACAGGGATGTGGTTGGTGTGCTGCGGCCAGAACTGTTGGGGGAAAAGGAACGACTCCAGCTCTCCCAGATCCGTCCATTTGGGGCGCTGGATTTACATGGACATTCCCCTGAATATTCTGGATACAGTTTTCTGCCGGATGGACGCTATGCGTCAGGGGTATGGCTGGTAAATCCAGAGGAAGTATGGAGCTATGTAATGATGCAGAAGGACTACCAGTATCGGATTTTGATCTGCGACAGGGATGATTTTGCCGTACTGGAAATGTTAGAGGGAAGGATGATCTTTCCCGATGTGCAGAGTCTGGAACAGTTTCAACAGGTACAGAAGGACGGGGGGATGGAGATGATTTAGAAATGAGGGAAGGGAAATGAAGCAGATTCAGATTGAAAATGGAGTGATCCGGTATTATGGGAACCGGGTAGGTCGTGTGACGGAAGGATGTGCAGTAGTGGATCCCATGTTTCAGAATGAAGCATTAGAAAGCTTCCTGCGTAAGCAGAGGAATATCCAAAAAATTCAGTGGCAGGACGGGATCTACGACCGGTTGGCAAATAGCCAGCAAGATATGGAATCGGCAAAGGGGCTAAAAGATGTACGCATCTGGCAACTGAGAGGAGATGTGGATGTGCATATGAAGTTCCTTGCACTTTTCCAGATGGAGCAGCAATATGGCTCCCCCAAGCCGGATTTTTATATCAAAGTCTATGAAGGGGCATCTGACACCAATGACCTGGAAGAACTCTATGATAAATTCCGGTATCATCCGCCGTCCGGTTATACAGGTCATGGGCTATCCATTAGTGATGTGCTGGAACTCTATGATGAAACAGGGAGTTCCTTTTTTTATGTGGATCGTTATGACTTTAAGAGAATTGATTTTACAGAGTCGCAACTGGCGGAGGAATTCATACACACCATGCAGTTTTAGCATGCAGTTTTGTCTGTCTGCTTGACTGAAATAGATCCAGAAAGGAACGGTTTATGAGCAGAAAAAAACAAAGGAGGAAGAATCAGTATGCCAGATTTAGACGTTCGGATTACATCTATGTATCCACCAGGAGTACAGGGCGGGATCAGAGCCTATGCATCCGCCACAATCGCCGGATGTTTTGCCGTCCGGGGAATCAAAATCGTCGAGGGAGGTAAGGATGGGCTCTTTATGTCTATGCCCAGCCGGAAAACACAGGATGGATACAAGGATATCTGTTTTCCTGTGACGGAGGAATTCCGCAACGAGCTGAAACAGGCGGTATTGGGAGCTTATGGAGAGGCACTGTCCATGGCACAGGCATCTACCTTACAGACAGCACCCCCTCAAAATCCAGGGCAGAACATGGTCTGATTTAAGGGGTACAGAGAACAAAAACAGAAAATCAATGGAGGAGATCAAATGAAGAATATTAAAAGACAGCTGGTAAATTATCGAAATGCAATGGTTATGCATATGTGGAATGTAAAAAACAAGCTTCAGGATACATCCGGTGAGGGATATGTGGACACAGCCATTAAGATCCTGATCGCAGTTGTGCTGGGAGCACTGCTTCTGGCAGGTCTTTATGCACTGTTTAATGATACCGTACTTCCTACACTGGTACGCAGGGTGCAGGAAATGTTTGACTATAGCGGTTGATATGGAGATCAGGATATCGCTGCTTCAGGCGGTACAGGCAGTGCTTTTTTTCTCGCTGCTTATTGCGGTTTCTGCCTGGGATCTTCGGTACCGGATTATTCCGGACCGATTCCAGGCAGGGATTGCCCTGCTTTCCTTTCTGAACTTTGCCCCCGGACAGCTGCTTGGAGCTTTAGGGGCAGTGCCATACCTCATAGTTGCATTATTTTGCAAGAGGGAAGGTGGAATGGGCGGCGGTGATATCAAGCTGGCAGGAGCAACCGGCTTGGTACTGGGACTTCCGGCAAGCCTGACTGCTTCCTGTTTAGGACTGACAGGATTTGTGATGTATGGTTGTATGGTCTGCCTGTGGAATCGGTTCAAGGGAAAACGAGATAAAGAAGCATTTCCTGTGGGACCGTTTCTGGCAGGAGGAGCGGCAGCTGTTTATTGTATGAGATTAGGAGGATGGATGATATGAAGAAGAAATTATGGATCATGGTTTGTGTTGCAGTGCCGCTTACAATGGTTGCGGCCATCGTATACCACAACAGAAAATAGGAAGACAGCAGTCAGTGGAACACTGGTTAAAAAGGAATCAAAATAAGGAAAAGAGTTGGAGGAGATGAAATGCGATTTTTGAAAAACAGGACTGTACTTGGTGTGCTTTGCATCGTGCTGTCTTTGATCATCTGCTTTGCAGTTACACCATTGTTTAATAAGGCTATGAGTGAAAAGACGGAAATTGTCCGTGTAGTAAAACCAATTTCAGTGGGAGAAGAAATTACTTCTGACATGGTAAAGACCATAGAGGTTGGCAGTTATAACCTGCCGGATGATGTAGTAAAGCATTCGGATACTGTAGTTGGGGCATTTGCATCTGCAGATTTGGCGCCAGGAGATTACATCCTGACATCCAAGATTGCAGAAGAGCCGGCGGCAGAAAATGCCTATCTCTATCATCTGACAGGAGAAAAGCAGGCAATCTCTGTTACGGTTAAGGCATTTGCCAATGGATTGTCCGGAAAGCTAAAGAGCGGCGATATTGTGTCAGTCATAGCTCCAGATTATAGAAAGCAGGGAAAAACAGTAATTCCTGCGGAACTTCAGTATGTGGAGGTCATTGCTGTGACTGCAAACAGTGGATATGACGCAAATACGGGAGAAGAACTGGAAGATGGAGCGGATCGTGAGCTGCCTGGAACCGTTACCTTGCTGGTAACACCAGAGCAGTCAATGGTTTTGGCAGAACTGGAGGCAGATGGAAAACTGCATTTATCTCTGGTGTATCGCGGGGATGAAAAGAGTGCAGGGCAGTTTTTGGAAGCGCAAAACCAGATGTTAACGGAACTGTATCCTCCAGAAGATATGGAAGGAGAAGCGGAAGAAAACGAGGCACTGGATCATTCTGATAAGGAGCCAGAGGAAACCAAAGCAGAGGAGCAGGAGGAAACCAGACAGGGCGAAACAGAGGAAAGCGGGGTGGAGTAAGCCTTGAATTTTCTAAAAAACAGTATTTTCAGCAGGGGAGCCGGGGACAGCTCTCCTGACTGGGAACCGGAAAATGAGAATCAAATGCTGGCAGTCTGGGGAAGTCCTGGATCTGGTAAAACCACGACAGCAGTGAAGCTGGCGGCGCGTCTTGCCATGCAGAAGAAGGATGTAGCTCTCCTTCTGTGTGATATGAATACACCGATGCTTCCCTGTATCTGTCCTCCTGGAGACCTGGAAGAGGAGCATTCTCTGGGGAGTGTTCTGGCAGCAACCCATGTGTCGGAATCGTTGGTACGCCATAACTGTATTACTCATAAAAAAATACGCCATCTAACAATCCTTGGAATGAGGAAGGGGGAAAATGAATACACATACCCACCTTACGAGCGGCCACAGGCAGAGGAATTACTGCAGTGTTTGAGAAAGATCGCTCCCTATATCATCGTTGATTGTGGAAGCTGTATTGCCAATGACATTCTTTCGGCCATTGCCTTGATGGAGGCAGATGCAGTGCTGCGGCTGGTAAACTGTGATCTGAAATCCATCAGTTATCTTTCCAGCCAGCTTCCGCTTCTTAAGGACAGTCAGTGGGATGCAGAAAAGCAGTATAAAGTGGCGAGCAATGTATATCCCAATGAGGCCAGCGAACACATTGAACGGGTGCTCGGCAATGTGGCATTCCAGATCCCTCATTCCGAGGAAGTAAAGGCACAGGTTCTGGAAGGGAACCTTCTGAAAGAACTGGTACTAAAGGACAGTAAAGGGTTTAGAAAAACCATGGAAGCAATCACAAAGGAGGTGTTCGGATGTTAGGGGAAAGACGCAGCAAAGCCGCGTTTTCTGCGGGTTTTCCCGAAGCTGTTCGGGAAGAAACACGACAGGATTCTGGACATCTTCCGGAGGAGATCATGGAAACGGAGGCTTCTTTGGATGGCTTGGATGGAGGGGAGGAGACAGAAGAAAACCTCCAAAATGATAGCCTGTCGGAACAGACTTGTGAAGGACAGATGCATGGAAAGGAGGATATCTGGTCAGAAGAGGAGGACATAGAGGATCCTCTGCGCACTCAAAAAACGGGAGGTCGTTCTCTCCGTACCCATGACCTGTTTTTTGCATCGGAGGATGAAGGGCGTGACTTTCAGTCCGTGCTGCAGGAGATACAGGCGTATCTTTCCAAAGAATATAGTAATCTGGTAACCGGAGATGGAAACGAAGAAATAAAAGCACAGATCCGCCGATTTGCCGGGAAGTATATTCAGGATAACCGTATACAAGTACCGGGAAAAACCACGGATGAGCTGATTGATGCGATTTATTCAGAAATGGCAGAGTTCGGTTTTCTCACAAAGTACATCTACGGGGAAGGAATCGAGGAGATCGATGTAAATGCCTGGGATGATGTGGAGGTCCAGTATTCTGGTGGAGTGACAGAAAAATTGAAAGAGCATTTTGAAAGCCCCGAACATGCCATCAATGTCATTCGGCGTATGTTGCATGTGTCTGGAATGGTGCTGGATGATGCGAGTCCAAGCGTTCTGGGACATTTAAGTAAAAATATCCGTATTGCTGTACTGAAGACACCTCTTGTTGATGAGGATGTCGGGGTGGCAGCTTCGATCCGAATTGTGAATCCCCAGAGCATGAAGAAACAGGACTTTATAAAGGGAGGAACGGCAACCAGTCAGATGCTGGATTTTTTATCGGAGTGCATCCGGTATGGAATCTCTGTGTGTGTGGCGGGAGCCACAAGCTCCGGAAAAACCACACTGTTAGGCTGGCTTCTGACCACAATTCCGGACGGTAAGCGTATTTACAGTATTGAGAATGGTTCAAGGGAGCTGGCGTTGGTACGCAGAAAGGATGGGAGGGTAGTCAATTCCGTGATTCATACCTTGACCCGTGACAGCGAGAATGAGAGGCAGAGAGTAGATCAGATTGCACTTCTTGATATGGCGCTACGCTTTAATCCGGATATTATTGTGGTAGGAGAAATGCGTGGACCAGAAGCGAATGCGGCACAGGAGGCAGCCAGAACCGGTGTTGCGGTTGTGACAACCATCCATTCCATGAGCTGTGAGGCAACCTACCGCCGCATGGTTTCCCTGTGTAAACGTGCTGTGGATATGAGCGATGAGACTTTGATGGGATTTGTAACGGAAGCCTATCCGATCATCGCATTTTGCAAACAGCTGGAAAACAAGGAACGCCGTTTAATGGAAATCATGGAGTGTGAGATTCTGGCAGATGGAACCAGACGATACCGTCCGCTGTTTCAATATCAGATTACGGAAAACAGAGTGGAGGATGGAAAGTTTGTAATTGTGGGGCATCATAGACAAATCAACCCAATTTCGGACAGTCTGGCAAGACGGCTGATGGAGAATGGAATGCCGCAGGAAACGCTGGCAGGACTTTTGAATGTAAAAAAGGATAGAGAGGGGGAGAACGGATGACGGCGATTCAGCTATTGGCGTGTGCAGGAATGATCGTGGGTGTATTTTTACTGCTGGAAATGAAGCCAGTGGAGTTTACGGACAGCCTGTTTGGATTTTTATTGAATCCCAAACGAAGTCTGCGGGAAGACATCAGGGAATCATCAGGAAGAAAAAAATCAGGGATTTTGCGCAGGGAACTGAAGGAAGCACAGAACATTCTTCAAATGACGGGCAGGGGGAACCGGTTTTCCTTCATCTGCGCAGTTGCTCTGGCACTGTTTTGCGCTGGGGGATCCATTGCCATTTTGTTAGGGAATTTTTTCCTGGCTCCGGTGATGGCAGTGGGTTTTTTATTTCTGCCATTCTGGTATGTGAAACTGACTGCCAATCATTATAAAAGGGATGTGTCTGCAGAACTGGAAACGGCGCTTTCGGTCATTACCACAGCATATCTGAGGACAGAAGATATTGTGACGGCGGTGGAGGAGAATACAGCATATTTAAATCCTCCAGTGTCCAGAGTATTTCAGGATTTTCTCATCCAGATTAAAATGGTAAATCCGGATGTTCAGGCCGCCCTTCGGATTTTGCGGGGAAGGATTGATAATGAGGTGTTTCGGGAGTGGTGCGATGCGGTCAGTGACTGCCAGCATGACCGGAGCTTAAAGACTACACTGCCGCCCATCGTATCAAAGCTGTCGGATATGCGGAACGTGAACGCAGAACTGGAATACATGATCGCAGAACCAAGAAAAGAGTTTATGATCATGGTTGTGTTTGTAGTAGGCAATATTCCTCTTATGTATCTGCTGAATCAGGATTGGTATGATGTACTGATGCATACGGTACTGGGACAGTGTATTCTGGCTGCTACTGCAGCGGCTATTTTTATATCCGCTGGCTTTGTAGTGAAATTGACCCGTCCCATTGAATACAGGAGGTAGCTATGGAAGGCTTGTTGTTTTTATTCGGGCTGTTTTTAGCTCTGGGACTTTTCTTTTTAACTGCGTCTGTTCTAAAGTTACCTACCATGGGTGCGGCGAAGGCCATGCTGGGTACGGTAAAACAGGAGCGGAAAGCGGCAAAGACATTGGAAACTTATTTTATGATCCTAGCAGTGCGACTGTCTGGTTTCATCCGGATGGATGCATATAAGAGAAGCAGGATGCAGAATGTGTTAAAAGCCAGTGGAATGAATATGACCCCGGAAGTGTATCAGGCGTATGCTCTGGTAAAATCAGGCGCAGTTCTTTTGGGAGCGATTCCCTGCATATTTCTTTTTCCACTTCTAGTTCCTGTCGTGGTTGTGCTGGCCTTACTTCTTTACTTTAAGGAAAATCAGAAAGCGGATGAAACCTTAAAGGCAAAGCGGGAAGAGATAGAGGGGGAGCTTCCGAGAATGGTGGCGACTATGGAACAGGAACTGAAAGCAAGCCGTAATGTGATCGGTATGTTGGAGCGGTTCAAGGGGAATGCGGGACCAGCGCTGACTGGAGAGTTAGATATTCTTCTGGCGGATATGCGTTCCTCCAATTATGAAGCGGCGCTGACACGATTCGAGGCAAGACTGAACTCGCCCATGCTGTCCGATGTGGTACGTGGATTGATTGGTGTCCTTCGAGGGGATGACAGCACAGTGTATTTTCAGATGCTGGCTCATGATTTTAAGCAGATCGAACTGCAGAGATTAAAAGCACAGGCACAGAAAATCCCTCCTAAGATCCGTGTTTCTTCCTTTGTCATGCTGGTATGTTTTCTGCTGACTTACCTGGCGATTATCTGCTATGTGGCATTGGAGAGCCTCGGAGGAATGTTTTAGACAGGAAGGAGGAGAGGATGAGGAGTCATCGTTTATGGAGAGCACTGTCAGAAAGACGGGGCGAAGGATATGTGGATGTGATCGTGTTGGTTTTGTGTGCGGTCATGGTGCTTGCCCTTGCCATGCGTGTGCTTCCGATTTTTATTCAGAAACAGCAGTTGGATACCTTCGCTACAGAACTGGTGCGTGAAGCAGAGGTAAGCGGGCGCGTAGGTACAGAGACAAGCCGCCGTGCCGCTGTGCTGTCAGAAAAAACAGGGCTTTATCCGGACATTTTATGGTCCAGTCATGGAAGAATCCAGTTAAATGAAGAGGTTACCGTTACCCTGACGATGGATACAAATATCGGTCTGTTTGGCGAGTTTGCTTCTTTTCCGGTTACGCTTCGCGCACAGGCAGCTGGAAAATCAGAAGTTTACTGGAAATGAGGTGGAGGGATTGCGGAAACGGATGAAAGAGATACTGAGAGACAGGCGAGCCTCCTCATTTCCCATGACCATCGGGATTGTTCTTTCGTTGATTATTCTGATGTGTGGGATTAGTGAGTATTTCCGGCTTCAAATTATTGCGGCAGGTGTGCGGGAAGCCGTGGAGGATGCTGTCATCTCCACAGTCAATGATAATTATGCAGGTGTGTATCATGGAGTCAGGGAGGGATATTCTGGCAGTTATGTTCCTTTTGGAGAGGGAAGTTGGGAAGAAGATCTGAATGAAGGGGACATTTATGATTATCTGGATGAAACCATAGGGACCCGATTGTCTGGCGGCAGGCATATAAAGTATGCGGATACTGGAACTGCAATGGAGTTTGCCATAGACAGCCTGCAAGTGACGCTTCGGAATGCACCTCTGGCCCCATCAGATCCAGCCCATGCGCAGCGGTTTGAGGCAGATGCTATTGTTAGACTGGAGGTTCCGGTTCGGTTTGGCGGCCGGATTCTTCCATCCATGTGGATCACATTGAAGGTACAGGCTGGATATACAGAGGTGTTCTAGGGAATGACCTGGACTTTGAGAGGATTGTATAGTATGTTGTGCATAACAAAACAGGATAAAGGAGGAGCAGAATTATGAAACTGACAGAGAAGATGAAAAAGAATCTGGCAATTTTGGGTGGCGTGCTCATAGGAATCGGCCTGATCGCTGCCATAGGAATGCAGTTTGGTTCGAAACCGTCAGGTAAAGATGTTCTGCCAGGAACAGGGGAAACGGAAACAGAATTGATTGTAGATCCTGGAGATTTTGAAAAGAAGGAAGAGGAAAGTAAAGTAGTGTCCAGAGAAGAAGAGAGCCTTGTGATTCATCAGGGAATCGGAGAAAATCAGGAAACAGACACTCAGGCGGTGGACAGTCGGGCGCCACAGACTGATCAGACAACGCAGAGTATCCAACCGAAACCAACCAAACCAGAACCGCCAAGCAAGGAGATCCTGACAGATCCAACACAAAAACCGGATGGTACAAAGCAGGATACCCCTCCGGTTCCGGTGGATCATGAAGCGGTAGAAAAACCGTCCGAACCGGTAGCAGATCCGGAACAGCCGCAGGCAGGAGATACTTCCGGGAACCAGATCTATGTTCCAGGATTCGGCTGGGTAGAAAATCATGGAGGAGGAGGCTCTGGAACTGCAGCAGAAGATATGTATGAAAACGGGAATAAGATTGGCATTATGGATTAAGACAGAAAGAGGAAGCACCGCATCAATGTGGTGTTTTTTCTTTTCCCAGAAACCAGGGAAGGAAACAAGGCTTCCCGTGGTTGGAAAGGAGGATACTTGAAACAGAAGAAATATGTGTTTTTTACAGTCTCAATCTTACTGTCTTTGATACTCTCCATCCAGGTTTATGCGGTAGGGGACGGGAACCTGGATGGAGGTGGCGGAAGTATGGGACAGGGGACCATCCAGAATTCCTGGTCACCGGGAAATGAAGGAGTGCGGGTTACCGTAATCCGGGCAGAGAGCCATGATCCGGTAACAAGACCGATTGACTTAACAAATAAGCATCCCAATATTACCTACTCCTTTGGGAAAGTCAGTAAAATGTCATATACCAAAGGAAGTGCCCTGATGATCGACACCAATCCGTATGAGTATGTGAATCCGGCACAGCCCCTACCAAGGATCATCAGCTCGAAAAGCTTGGGGCAAGCTAATATTGAGCAGATAAAAAGCTATTTTACAGATGAACAGGTGGTGCGTAGCATTGCCGGACTAACCGGAATGGACTTTGACACACTGGTGGGAGGGGAGTATAGGCTCTTATTGGAGCCGATCAGTTTCCTTAAATTTCAGGGAACCCTGATTGCGGTTACAGCAACAGAGGCAGCGCTCTATGATGAGATGTTAAGTGGTGGGCTTCGTACTGTCCTTCCAACAGTGGCATTTCAGAACCTGCCGCTTTCCATGTTTTTGGAAACACCAGATCTGGGATATCCGGCCTGGGGCGGTCCGACATCGGGAGTCCGTTCCAACAGTGAAATAAAGAGTTCCTTGGGTCTTGGTATTGTACGGTTCCGGGATGTGCCTCCAGAAGAACCGGAAATCACGACTTATGATTATGAATATCGGACGAATACGGAAGTGATTACGGCAGTAGAGGTAAGCGGCGGGCAGAGTGATCCGGATCATCCGGTATCCGTAACATTTTCCGTAGGGGGAAGAAGCTATGAGGTAGGGGAGGTATATTATCCGTCTGGCGACAGTCAGCTGGCTTGGATCCGCTGGACAACACCGGAGCAGCCTCAGACTATGACGATGACCGTCCGTGTGCGGGGCGGAGGAGGAACAAGTAAAGGAACTCTTCACATCAAGGTTGTGGATCTGGATGAAAATCCACCGCCAGATCCCAATGCGGATGACCGGAATGACGAGTTTACAAGACCTTCGGTTCCTTCCAATGCAGAAGTAACCTCTGCATCCTGGGGTGTGTGGAGACCATGGTGGAGGGAATACTGGGTATGGCACAGCGGGGATGAGGATGATGACGGGTACTGGTGTGACCATGGCTGGTGGGAGTTTGATCTGGACCGATATTCCGCAAGCCTGACTGCAGATATGAGAATTACAACCGATGAAAAGTCCCCTACTGCTACGGGAAGGACGATGAAATCCGGTTATGGATTCCAGGAAAAGGTAACAACTCATGTCAGCACCAATCAGAGTTCTGCAGTGACATCTGCGCAGAATGCGGTGACTTATTTTCCGGAATTTCAGTATGAGAGGTTTTGGAGGCTTTTGGAGCGGATGAATGTCGGCTATGATATGACCCATGAGTTTAAGAAAAATGGTTACAGTACCTATGAGAGGAGAACGCATTTTACACCAATTTGGTATCCGGACGGAAGTTATACGCCATATACTTGGCTGCTGGATTGCTGGACACCGGCTGGAATGCTCTCCATGAATCTGAATGATTCTATTACCATTGATGGGAACTTGTGGAGTGACTGGCATATCGCACCACAGAAACCAGAGTAGGAGGAAGTATGTCATATCAACAGACGGAGAAACCAAAGGGATTTTTGTATCATTACACAACCCGTGACCATTTGGAAGATATTCTGCGGGATGGCAGGATACGAAGGATGGGTGATAAGGAGTGCTGGTTTTGTACATCTTTAGAGGATACACTGGAATTAATGCAAAAGACAGTGATGATGGAAGGGAAGCCTTACTATGGAGTTGGAGGAGTATTAAGGTATTATCCTGTATTTGTTCCGGAATCCTATGTGATTTTGAGATTGCAGCCACGTTTTCAAAATGGGGAATGGGTTCGGTGGAATCAGGAACTTCCACTAGATGCACCTACTTCTTTGCAGGAGGAGGCAAAGCGGTTTAGCAGTTTAAAAGTTGGCTTTCGGTGAGATCTAAAGTTTCAGGAACATCCGGATATTATCGAATTGGCTCCTCTTCTTGAAAGACAGCAAAGAATGGGGCTGAAACTCACACAATCTTAGTAGAAAGGAAAAATAAATGAGAACAAAGAAAATTTCAGCAGTTATGTGCATGGTATTCGTACTGGTAGTTTTGTTCTGCGTTCCGGTATATGCATCGGGCGATGTAGCCGGTGCGATTGAGGGAACTTGGCAGACGGCATCCCAACAGATTAAAACAGTTGTCGATCATGTTGTATTTCCCGCTATAGATCTGATCCTTGCCGTGTTCTTTTTTGGAAAACTGGGAACGGCATACTTTGATTATCGGAAGCACGGACAGTTTGAATGGGCAGCACCTGCAATTCTGTTTGCCTGTCTGGTATTTACCCTAACTGCACCGCTTTATATCTGGCAGATTCTCGGAATTTAGGAGGGATGTCATGGGATGTTGGGGAATTACTGCGTTTGAGTCTGATACTGGGCTGGATGCCATTGGTCTTATACGGAACCATCTTCCGGAACAAGGAGATGTGAAGCTTCAGCAGATGATTGACTGGTTGAGGGCAGATTCTTGGAATGCCCCTCCGGAAGTGTCAGAAGGGGTGTCTCATACAAGCCCAATGGCAGTGGCAGAACTAATTGTAAAATTCCAGGAGAAGGATTTTTCTGCACTGGATGGAATCAGGGGGGATAAAAAGTTTTCCTCCCTGTCTTCTTTTACAGCATCAAAAGAATCCCTTCAGTGGGTAAGGGAATATCTGTCGGAAACTCTTTTTTACAGCCGTAAATGTGCAAAAGAGCAGGAGAAGTCGGGAGTTTTGTGGGGCGGTTGGTTTCAGGAACGGGATTGGAAGCACTGGCAGGCGCATATGGAAAGACTGATTGGAAGGATGGATGAACTGCTTACAAGAGAGGGAGAAACAGTTGCATTATGGACAGGAAGCGTTTGCCAGAAGGTGGAACCAGGAAAAATGGCAGGAAAGAAAGAAGGGGAAGAACGTGAGAACCCACATAGGTCGGAGGAGGAAAGCATGACGTTTTTTGAGAGAGAACTTAAAAAATTATTTGGAACGGGAGCGAACTTTTCAGAACCAAGGTTTGTCGGGAATTGTTGTTATGGAAGGCTGACGGATCAGATCCGTGTCAAAATCAACTTTCAGACAGGCATGGTTGCGGATCATTATGACCGATTGAAAGTGACCCTTTTGAATCGGAATGAAGGAATGATCGACAGCATGGTTGTGAAATTTGGAGATGTGTGGGGGCTGAAAAAAACGACTAATCCCAATTTTCGCGACGGGGTAAATCCCCACATCTGGTCCTATGGAAAGGAGATCGGCTGGTATGTATATCAGCCCGGAAAAGAGGATTATAAAGTACTCAGCGAAGCGATAAAAACCTATCTGCAAGTGTTTCAGGAACCGGAGGAAACTATGCAAATGGGACAGAAGATGTGTTAAGGGGAGGTGGTTAAAACTTGTTTATCTGGGATTTTGTTGCAGACACGGTTCTGGGACAGATCATTGACTGGCTGTATGGTCAGATTGTTGGATTTCTGGGGGATTTTTTCATGCAGATGGGAAGCATGGGGGCTGAACTGTTTGAAATGAGCTGGGTACAGTCTGTTGTGCTTCTTTTTTATTATCTGGCATGGGCACTTTATGTGACGGGAATCGTAGTGGCAGCCTTTGAATGCGGAATTGAATATCAGAATGGCAGGGGAAGCATACGCGATACTGCCCTGAATGTAATCAAAGGATTCCTGGCAGCCAGCCTTTTTACGACTGTTCCAGTGGAACTTTATAAGCTCAGTATTTCACTTCAGGGGAGTTTTACAGCCGGTATTACAGGATTGGGAGAAGATATTGGGACAGTTGCGGCAGGGATTGTGCAGTCTCTTCAGGATGCTGCTACCTGGCAAGAAGCTGCCACATCTGGAGTTTTTGGTGGAATCGGAAGTATCAGCAGCCCGATTTTTATGATTTTTCTCCTGATCCTCATGGGTTATGCGGTAATCAAAGTGTTCTTTGCGAACTTAAAACGGGGCGGGATCCTGCTGATCCAGATTGCAGTAGGGAGCCTTTATTTATTCAGTGTGCCAAGGGGATATATTGATGGATTTGTTGGCTGGTGCAAGCAGGTAATCGGTCTGTGCCTGACCGCATTTTTACAGGCGACGGTCCTGATCGCAGGTCTGATGGTCGTTAAGGATCAGGCACTGCTTGGTCTGGGACTTATGTTATCGGCAGGTGAGATTCCTCGGATTGCGGGGCAGTTTGGGTTGGAAACGGGAACCAAAGCAAATGTGATGGGAGCAGTCTATGCAGCGCAGGGAGCTATGAACCTAACAAGGACGGTTGTGCAAGTGGTTTCTAAGTAGAGAGGACGGTGAAGGATGGAACACAACAAACTGGTGTATATTGCATCTCCGTATTCTGGAGATGTTGAGCGGAATGTAGCATTTGCAAAGGCAGCCTGTCGTTATGCCATGAACCAGGGGGTTACGCCAATTGCCTCCCATCTGTTATATCCGCAGATGCTGGATGATGGAGTCCCAGAAGAGAGGAAGCTGGGAACAGATATGGGGCTTCGGATTTTGAAGGTGTGTGAGGAAGTCTGGGTGTGTGGAAGTGAACTGTCTTCAGGAATGGAGCAGGAAATCCGTGCAGCAAGGCAGCTTCAGATTCCGCTTAGACGGGTCAGCGAACAGGAGATTGGATGGGAACTATGTGAAGTACCGATACAAAAGGGAATGGAGATGGGCGGATGATGACACTGGGGAGTCTGTTTGACGGGATTGGAGGATTCCCTTTGGCGGCAGTTCACTGTGGAGGTGTACCGGTATGGGCCAGTGAGATAGAACCGTTTCCCATGAGGGTAACCAAACTCCGGTTTCCAGATATGATCCATGTAGGGGACATTACAAAACTGGATGGAGCAAAATTGCCGCCTGTGGATGTAATCTGCGGAGGCAGCCCCTGTCAGGATTTGTCAGTAGCCGGATTACGGAAAGGATTGGCAGGGGAGCGCTCCGGTCTGTTTATGGACCAGGTACGCATAGTAAAGGAGATGAGAGCAGAGGATGAAAGACGAGGGGTATCAGATGACTTTATTCGACCTCGATACCTCGTTTGGGAAAATGTCCCTGGAGCATTCAGTTCCGCAAATGGAGAAGATTTCCGGGCGGTCATCGAGGAGATTGTCCATATCAAGGACAGTACCTGTCATGTGCCTCGACCTGACACCGGGCGCTGGGAATCTGCTGGGGCTGCCATTTTGGGAGATCAATTCAGCCTGGCTTGGAGAGTCTTGGATGCTCAATACTGGGGAGTCGCCCAGCGCCGCCGTAGAATCTTCCTTGTCGCAGATTTTGGAGGACTCACCGCACCAAAGATATTATTTGAGCAGGAACGCCTGCCTGGGGATCCTGCGGAGGGCCAAGATCAGGGGAAAGGAGTTACCGCCGCAGCTGGAAACAGCTCTGCGGATTCAGGCGGGAGTAGAGTAGCAGAGGAAAAACAGGTGGATATTTTTGCGGTTCATATTGATCAGAGGGAAGAAACAATCAACCTTAATGGAATATCCGGAGCTTTGATGGCAACGACCAATTTGCAGATGCAGACCTTTGTGGCAGGGGGGATGAGGAAGTTTGAAAGTGCAGAAAAAGAAGAGTGTCTGTGCCTCAATGACCAAGGAGGAGAGCGTATGGATGTTTCGGTCGATGTAACAGCAACCCTGCGGGCAGGGATGAGTGGTCATCCGCCTTTGGTGATGGGCATCCAGCAGGGGAGTGCTGGGGCAGAGGAAACTCCGGATCTAGCCCTTACAGAGGAGGCAGAAACCGGCGGGAACAATTACCAGATTCTGTTTGAGAATCACGGGATTGATGCCAGATATACAGGTCCGCATGAGGTGGCCCCTACCATGTCAGCCCGGTATGGAACAGGAGGAAACAATGTCCCACTGGTTTCAGATATGCCGGAGAGTTATTGTATTGCCGGAAATATCATTGATCGGGAAGTACAAAATGGAGGAAATGGTCTGGGATGCCAGCCGGATATATCCTATACTCTTACGAGCGCAGACCGTCATGCAGTGTTCAGCCGCCAGAGAAGTGATGAATTTCTGCAAAATCGGGTAACAGCGACTCAGAGTGCCAGACAGCATAAGGATGCTACGGATCTGGTGTGTGAGCCGTATCAGAATACGGTAGGAACCATTGGATATACAGATCATAAGGGGATTAATAATCAATATGTCAGCGAAGATAAATGTATTGTTGAGAACCGGAAACTGATCCGGAGACTGACGCCTTTGGAGTGTGAACGGTTGCAGGGTTTTCCGGATCACTGGACAGATATCCCTGGTGCCTCGGACAGTGCCCGTTATAAAGCTCTTGGAAATAGCGTAGCGATACCGTGTGTGGATTTTGTTCTCCGTGGTATCGCTTATTTTTTGCGCAAGATGAAGGAGGAGAAAGAACCATAAGATTGGTAGTTCTGCTTCCGTTTTCAGGCAATCTTTGTTGGGTATCGTCATAGCTATCTCATCTCTTTATGGATATACTTGGTTTGTAAAAACGAGGAAAGGAGAGTCAAATGGAAGAGCGTAAGAAAAATTTATGCGCCATGATTCCAGAATCCCTGCATAAGAAAGTTCGGGAAGAACAGGAAGAATGGGGAATCAAGCTGAACGAGTATATGGAACGGATTCTAAAAGACCACTTTGAGAAGGGAGAAAGAGAGATGGCAAACGGAACCAGGACACTGGCATTTCAGGTATCAGAGGAGTTTTTTCAGAGGTTAAAAAAATACCTCAAAAAGACAGGACAGAGCCAGAAAGAATTTGTGATCGGACTGATTGAAGATGTACTTTCGCAGGAAGAACATGTAGTATCTGGAGAGATGCAGGAGACAGAGGGAAAGGCAGAACTTGAGGAAACTGAATAAGAGGAAGGATCGAACATACCGCCGGCAGAGCTTCATCATGCCGGCGGTTATTATTTGGAGGTGATCGGTTGTATATTTATCCGGACCATTTGAAATCAAAAGCAACACTTTGGTTATGGCAGCTTCGGGACATTGGGATTCTTGGTATTTGCGGATTGGTCTCCATTTTAGCAGCTACGCAGGCGGGATTTATGTTCCCTTGTGTTCTGACAGGGGTATATGGATTTCTGACGATCCGCTTTGAAGATACCAGCATTCTGGATTTTATCCGGTATGCCTGTGCGTATTTTTTTATGCGTCAGCAATTTTTTGAGTGGAGGTATGAATGAGCAGGGAGAAACGAAAAGCGAAAAAAGAGGCAGAGAAGCGCCTCTCCACACGGCAGTTCATTGGTGCAAAGGAGATTACAGACTACAGTCTGGTGACCTACGGACAGGGGGAGCTGGTGTATTTTATTGTAAAACCAACGAATATTTCTGTTTTGTCCGAATCTAGTGTCGGGGCAAGAATCTATGCTCTTATGACTGTACTAAAAGGAGTGGCAGAGATTGAGATGCTGTGTCTAAACAGCAGGGAAAGCTTTGAAGACAACAAGCGGTTTCTGAAAAGTCAGATGGAGCAGGAAGAGAATCCAGTCATACGCCGTCTTTTGGAACAGGATCAGACCCATCTGGACCGGATTCAGGTGCAGATGGCGACAGCCCGTGAATTTCTGATTATGCTGCGGTTAAAAGATGAAAAGGAATCGGATATTTTTCCGTACCTTTCCAGGATTGAAAAATCCCTGAAGGAACAGAGTTTTTCTGTTAAACGGGCAGATAAAGAGGATATCAAACGTATCCTGGCTGTTTACTATGAGCAGAACGTGACCACAGAGAAGTTTGAAGACTTTGACGGGGAGCGGTGGATCATACCAGAGATTTAGAGTGAGGAGGAGATGACTTGAAAAAAGGAAGAACAGCAGTTGATGACAGGGAAGATAATGTGCGTATCCAGGAATTTCTGGATATGATTGCCCCGTCTGTCATTAAATTTGAAACAGATCATTTTATTTGCGGTAACACCTATCGTTGTGTCTGGGCACTGCGGGAGTACCCGACTGCTACGGAAGAGCAGGCAATTCTTTCACATTTAGGGGAGAAAGATGGTGTAACCTTGCGGATCTATACCCGTCATGTGACACCCGTTGAGGAGCGGAAGATCATCAGTAATGCAGCCAACAAAAACCGGATGGATCGGAGCAATACCAGTGATTTACAGCAGACTGTTTTGGCTGAAAGTAATTTACAGGATGTAACTACCATCGTAGCCCAGATGCACCGTAACCGAGAACCCCTCCTCCATACGGCAGTATATCTGGAGTTGTGTGCCCATGATCTGGAGCATTTGAAGCTTCTTCAAACAGAAGTACTAACGGAACTGATCCGGTCAAAATTGAATGTAGACCGACTGATCCTCCGTCAACAACAGGGGTTCCGGTGTGTAATGCCAAGCGGTTATAACCTGTTTAAGGATCAGTTTGAGAGAGTGCTTCCGGCCAGCAGTGTGGCGAATCTGTATCCCTTTAACTATTCAGGAAAGACGGATCCTCATGGGTTCTATATTGGGAGAGATAAATTTGGGAGTAATGTACTGGTGGATTTTAACCGGAGAGCAGATGATAAGACGAATGCCAATATCCTGATTCTGGGAAACAGCGGACAGGGAAAAAGCTATCTGCTTAAATTGCTGCTGACGAATTTAAGGGAGTCCGGAATGCATATCTGCGCTCTGGATCCGGAAATGGAGTATGAAGATCTGACCAATAATCTGGGAGGGTGTTTTATCGACTTAATGAGTGGGGAGTTCATTATCAACCCTCTGGAACCGAAAACCTGGGACGAAGCGGGAAGCCCGGAGGATCTGGATGCACCTCAGACCTTTCGCATCCGGTCCAGATTATCCCAGCATATCAGTTTCTTAAAGGACTTTTTCCGAAGCTACAAGGATTTTTCCGACAGGGAAATCGATGTGATTGAGATCATGCTGCAGAAGTTATATACCAGATGGGGGATTACAGACGAAAGTGATTTTGAATGCCTGGCTGCGGAGGATTACCCAGTTCTCTCCGATCTTTATGCGTTCATTGAGGAAGAATATCAGGGATTTGACGAAAACAGAAGACAGCTTTATACAGCAGAAATGATTCAGAGTATTCTTCTTGGGCTGAATTCTATGTGTGTGGGAGCTGAGAGCAAGTTCTTTAATGGACATACCAATATCACCGATGATGGCTTCATTACCTTTGGGGTAAAAGGACTGTTACAGGCCAGCAGGAGCCTTAAAAATGCATTGCTTTTTAATGTGCTTTCGTTTATGAGCGATGTTCTTTTGACACAAGGCAATACGGCAGCCAGTCTGGATGAGTTTTATCTGTTCCTTTCCAACCTGACTGCAGTAGAGTATGTTAGAAATTTTATGAAGCGTGTGCGAAAAAAAGATTCTGCAGTTATCATAGCCAGCCAGAACCTAGAGGATTTTAATCTGGATGGCGTGAGGGAGTATACCAAGCCGCTGTTTTCCATCCCGACGCATCAGTTTCTGTTCAATGCGGGGAGCATTGATGCCAAGTTTTATACGGATACCCTGCAGCTGGAGGATAGTGAGTATAACCTGATCCGGTATCCACAACGGGGAGTCTGCCTGTATAAATGTGGAAATGAGCGATATAACTTAATGGTAAATGCCCCGGAACACAAAGCCAGACTGTTCGGAAAGGCAGGAGGACGCTAAAAGGGGAGACTATGAATGGAGTTAAAGGAGCAGAAATTTGGCATTGAGATTGAGATGACCGGCATTACCCGTGCGAAAGCGGCTGAGGTAACGGCAGAGTATTTTGGAACTAGAGTCAAATATCTGGGAACCTATTACGATACCTATGCAGCCATTGACACGGAGGGGCGGCAGTGGAAGTTTATGAGTGATGGGAGTATAACAGCGCAGAAAAAATCGAATGGGAGAAAGATCAATGCAGGGAGAGAATATCAGACGGAGATGGTAAGTCCCATCTGTCGCTATGAGGATATTGTGACGATTCAGGAGATCATCCGGAAGCTGAAAGAGCATGGGGCACTGACGAATGGAAGCTGCGGTATCCATGTGCATATCAATGCGGAACCGTTTGATGCCAGAACCCTTCGTAATATCACTAATATCATGGCAGCCAAGGAAGATCTGATCTATAAAGCTCTGGGGGTGTCCGTGGATCGACAGCATCGGTGGTGTCAGCCAGTAGACACACGATTTTTGGAAGAATTAAACAGAAGAAAACCAAAGAGTATGGAGGCAGTGGAACGGATCTGGTATAACGGGGAGAGCCGCAGAGACCAGCATTATGATGATAGCCGCTATCATTGTCTGAACCTTCATTCTGTTTTTCAGAAAGGAACAGTGGAATTTCGTCTGTTCAATGGGACGCTTCATGCAGGCAAGATTAAGGCCTATATCCAGTTTTGTCTGGCGATTGGCGCCCAAGCGCTGAATCAGTCCTGCGCCAGCAGAAGAAAAACTCAGACCAGCAATGAGAAGTATACATTCCGCACTTGGCTTTTACGGCTAGGATTAAATGGGGAAGAATTCGCCACAGCTCGTCAACATCTGCTGGCAAATCTGCCGGGCTGTATTGCCTGGAAGGATCCGGCTCAGGCGGAAGCACAAAAGGAAAGAATGCGACAGAAGCGGGAGAAGGAATTGGCAGAACGGATCCAGAGACAGGAAACCATTCATCCAATTGAGGAATTAGAATCAGCTGGGGAAGCACAGGAATCCCCGGCTTTTTGTATGCGAATGTGACAGGAGGAAGCAAATTGAAAGGAAAACAAAGACTTTATATTGCCTATGGGAGCAATCTGAATCTGGAGCAGATGGCATTTCGTTGTCCGACTGCGAAGGTAGTAGGAAAGAGTGAATTAAAGGATTACGAACTGTTATTTCGGGGAGGCCGCAGGGGGGCTGTGGCAACCGTAGAACCTAAAGCAGGGAGTACTGTGCCGATACTGGTCTGGGAGATTCAGAAGAAAGACGAGGCATCGCTGGATCTTTATGAAGGGTATCCGAATTTCTATGATAAGCAGATGCTGGAGATTGAACTGGATGGAAAAATTGTTCCGGCCATGGTTTATGTGATGACACCAGGGCATTCATTTGGAATTCCCTCTGACTATTATTCCAATGTAATCTGGCAAGGGTACGAAACGGCAGGGTTTGAAACCCAGTTTCTGGAGGACGCAATCGAACATGCTTATCAGCTTGTACAGAAACAGGAAAGAGAGGGAGACTTCTATCAGCAGAGCCTGTTTCATATGGGGGGCTATGATGGAATGAAATAAATCCTGATGCGTCAGATGAATATCTCGATAAAAAGTGTGGAAGGAGTGATTTTATGGCCGTCTCAGCTGCCGCTGTGACAGCAAAACTGGTAGCGCTTACCCTATCTGACCGGAATGGGCGGACTGTGGTTTTTTCTGTTATTGCAGCATTAGTAACCCCTGTTATTTTAATTGCCACCATGATTATGTGCACGCTTTCTGGGACTGTAGACCATAACATTTCTGCTGTCCAGCTGTCCTTTCATGGAGGGTATTTGTCCTCAAAGGTGCCAGCAGAGTATCGGATGTACATCGAAAATATGCAGGACAGTTTTGAAAAACTGGATGGGGTGTTAAATGAAATTAATGGTATGGCAGAAGCCGAAGAAGTAGATCCCTACCAGGTAAAAGCGATTTTTTATGCCCTGTTTTTTGGTAAGGAGTACCCTCGGATGGATGAGGGGGACTATCGGGCATTCGCAGATTGTTTTGTAGAGTATGAGGAGAGGGAGGATGAAGAGGGAGAAACCTATACAGTTGCAATTCCAATCCAAAGCCTGAATATGGTCTACGGAAATCTTGCTGCAGAATTAAACCAGGAGGTTTCTCTGGAAGATAAAACGAATGTACAGCGCATCTATATGCTGGCAAAATACGGTGTGAGTGTACCAGGTGGAAATGGTCTTCCTCCCGGACAGGCTATGGGAGATGGGAGTTTTTCCGCGCTGATGGCAGAGGCAACCCGTTATATTGGTTATCCCTATGTATGGGGCGGTAGTTCTCCAGACACCAGTTTCGACTGCAGTGGATATATCTGTTGGGTCTACACGAGATCCGGGGTGTATCACCTTTCCCGAACAACAGCTCAGGGGATTTATGACCAGTGTGCGATTGTGTCAAGAGAGGAAGCTAGACCCGGAGATCTGGTGTTTTTTACGGGAACTTATGCATCTGCAGGGGCGGTCAGCCATGTGGGGATTTATGTTGGAGGCTCTAGGATGCTGCATTGTGGTTCGCCTATTGGCTATGCGGACCTTACTTCTCCTTACTGGAACAGCCATCTGTATGCTTTTGGAAGGCTGGCAACTATTCCGGAATGAGGCAGCTAAAAATGAAATTTGTGCAGATTTGCCTGGACAGTTTATGGATATGTGATATCGACTTTTAGAAAAAAGTTCGGTATTGTGTGTGGCTGAAAGGAGGGAAGTAACCGATGGATGAGATTATGGATCAGTTAAATCAGGTAATCGAAGAACGAGTTCTGGAGCTGAAGAGAAAAAGTGAAGAGGACAAGGTTCCCGCTTATTGCACAGAGACCAAGGAACATGTCCTCCGCATGGATCGAATTCTCAATAGCCTTTCAGAGGATGACCGGCAATGGTTGGATGACCAGCTTATGGCTAAAATGGATATACCGGAACAGGAGCGTTTGAGGTATTATAAGGCGGGTCTTGCAGATGCCATTGAACTAATCCATTATTTAAGAACCTGATGAAACGAGATCGGGCGGCTGTGTGAGCAGCCGCCTGATTTGCTTTCTGAAAGAAAAAGGAGATTTGAAATGAGAAATACTACGATCAATGTCAGTTTTAACACAGAAAAATTGGATGCGTTAAAGTTCCACATGGAAAAAAGGGACACCGATCTTCAGGGGGAATTAAATGATACAGTACAGAAACTGTATGAAAAATATGTCCCGCAGGCTACCCGTGAATATATTGATGACAAGGTGGCAAGAGAAATATCCACCAGAGAACGTACCCGTAGAGCTGATCGGACTGTAAGACGGGAGGAGTCCCAGCTGGAAGAATCAGAAATCGTATGATAACCAGAATAAAGAAAACGGAATCCCCAGTCATCCATGACATCCCCGTGTAGCCCCCTGTGTGCCCCTGTGTCGGGCTTTGGACAGCTAGGTGGCATCGTGGTACCCATACGAGGATTTTAAGCGGTGTTGGGCAAATGTGAGAGAAGGTTATGGAAACAGCAAGAACACGGGGGATATGGGATTCCTGAGTGGTTGGCAGGGTCGAAACGTGTGCAGGTTAAAGGGGGTATGCTGCTTTTGGCAGCCTACCCCTGGAAAACACCGACCGGCAAAGCCGTTCGGGAAATCTGGTTTGAATACTTTTGGAAAAGGCGGTCGAAAGAATGGTGCTGGATTTTTGAAAGTGGCAGGATTTTGGAGGAAATGAGAGAGATTTTGTGAATACCTGGTAAGGAGGGAACGATGGGGAGCGAAAATGCGAAAGTCCGTGTTGGGATTTATATTGAAAAAGCTATATTAGAACAGGCAGACGGGTTGTTGGAGACTGCCAATGTGCGTTCCAGAAACGAATTTGTAGCAGAAGCACTTAAATTCTATATGGGGTATCTTCTTGCAGGAAAAGCAGAAAATTATTTTTTGCAGTCACTGGCTTCTGTGCTTACGGGAACCGTTCAGGATAGTGAGAACCGTCTGGCCAGGATGGACTTTAAGATAGCAGTGGAATTGTCCAAGCTCTCACAGGTAATTGCCTACACCCATGATGTGGATGAAGAATCTTTAAACAGGCTGCACGTAAAATGTGTTGATGAAGTGAGACGGATCAATGGAACTGTGAAGTTTGAAGATGCGTATCATTATCAAAAGCGGGATGTGTAGATATTGTTGGAAAGGAAACGATGGAAAGAGAATTTATTTGTACTTCCCTCTAGTTGTGTGATGAATTTTCAGAAGAGATAAAAAATAGATTTGTCCTTTACGATGCAATAACTCATCGATTATAATATACTAAGAAATGAATCGAGGTGTAGAATTTTGAATGAGAGAGAACAAATCATTCAACTATGGTTCAAAATGTGGCTTACACAACAGGATCTTGGTATGGATGACATTTTTGCGGAAGACGTGATTTATACTGAAAGCTGGAGTCCAAAATATAATAACCGTCAAGTTGTAAAACATTGGTTTAATGAATGGAATACACGTGGCAAGGTGATGGAGTGGAAGATCAAGCAGTTCTTTCATAAAGATAACCAGACGGTTGTAGAGTGGTATTTTAAAAATGAAATGAATAATGGGAATATAGAGGAATTTGACGGAATGTCCTTGATTGTATGGACAGCAGATAATAAAATAAAATCATTAAAGGAGTTTGGATGTAACTTAAACAATTATAATCCTTATGAGGATAGTGATACGCCTAAATTTAGAGATGAAAAGACTAGTTGGTTTTAATCAGAAACAGAAAAATTATATGTGTTAATCTGGCCGAGGAGGCTTGATTATAAAAGTAAAGATAAAAACGCAACGTATGCAGTGATGCATACCAGAGCCGGTAGGTAGCCCGGCCGTCCTGCATATTAGGGTAAGTAACCTGCCCCTCCGGGTTGTCCATTCTTTGCTCATTTCAATCATTAAGGAGGGATTGCCATGAGTATAAGGACAGGCAAGCTGACAGTGTTTTTTGAGGAACCATTTTGGGTAGGTATTTTTGAGAGAGTTGAAAATGGGAAACTTTCCGTTTCCAAAGTAACATTTGGAACTGAACCAAAGGACTATGAGATTTGGGAGTTTGTGCTAAAGGAATATGATCGTTTGCAATTTAGTCCATCTGTGGAGGTTACTGCAAAGGAACTAACAAAAAACCCAAAGAAGCTCCAGCGTGAAATTCATAAACAAATGTTGGATAGGGGCGTTGGAACAAAATCTCAGCAAGCACTAAAGCTGCAGCAGGAACAAAGGAAACAGCAGCGTAAGTCTAAAAGCCGGGAAGACAAATTGGCAGAAGAGAAAAAAATGTTTGATTTAAAACAAAAAAAGAAAAAAGAGAAACATCGAGGGCATTAAGAATGTAATGTATTCTTACACAAAATTTGGTTTGAGGTAAACGATGGCATCAAGTAAAAATTATTTACAATTTGTTTTAGAGCAGCTGTCCGAGTTGGATGAAATTACATATCGGACGATGATGGGAGAGTTTATTATTTATTATCGTGGCAAGATTGTAGGAGGCATTTATGATGACAGACTGCTTGTAAAACCCACAAAGTCAGCAATTGCCTATATGACAGATCCGGTATATGAAGTACCTTATGAGGGAGCAAAAGAGATGCTGCTGGTAGAGGAGGTTGATCAGAAAGAATTTTTGACAGGACTGTTCCACGCGATGTATGATGAACTGCCGCTGCCCAAACCCAAAAAGAAAAAATAGGTATTGCGAAGGGAAAACAAATAAATGGACAAGGCAATTTTGTATATACATGGTAAAGGTGGAAATCCGAAAGAGGCAGAGTATTATAAAGCGCTCTTTGAAGAATATGATGTAATTGGTTTTGACTATTCCTCACAGTCACCTTGGGAAGCGAAAAAAGAGTTCCCCAGATTGTTTGATAACCTATGCGGAACATATGAAACGGTAACAGTGATTGCGAACAGCATTGGTGCTTTCTTTGCTATGAGTGCTTTGGCAGACAGCAAAATAGAGAAGGCATACTTTATTTCTCCGGTTGTAGACATGGAAAGATTGATTCGGAATATGATGCAGTGGGCGAATGTGACCGAAGATGACTTGCAGAAACAGAAAGAAATCCCGACATCCTTTGGGGAAACACTTTCCTGGGCTTATCTTTGTTATGTGAGGGAGCATCCTGTTACCTGGACTGTTCCAACGCACATTCTGTATGGAGAAAAGGATAACCTGACATCGTATGAAACAATAGCTGAGTTTGCAGATAGAATCGGAGCAACACTTACAGTTATGGAAAACGGGGAGCACTGGTTTCATACGAAAGAGCAGATGGACTTTCTTTCTGACTGGATCAAGCAATGTACATGATATGTTCAAATATTGAAACTATGTAACGGAAGAAGATGTGATAAAAAGTAAAAGGAGCCATGGTGTGTGATAAGCCATAGGTTCCTTTTTGCTTTCTAAAAAGGAGTAACATGACAAAACATATTTTTACTTCCCGATATTTAAAAGATGCAAAACCATCTCAGAAAGAAAATTATGTCCATTACATTGGAACGCGGAAAGGGGTAGAGAAAATTGATACAAGTAAAAAGCACCTCCCAGCAACGGTGAGTCAAAAGAAGTTAGTGCATCAGCTCCTGCAGGATTTTCCGGCGACAAAAGAAATGCTGGAGTATGAAGATTATCAAAGAAAACCAACAATCGAAAATGCCTCGGAATTTATTTTCTGTGCATTGGAACAAAATCTTGATATAGCAGCGACGCGAAAAAATTATGTGGATTATCTGGCGCATCGTCCCCGTGTAGAAAAGATTGGTGAGCATGGTCTGTTTACAGATGAGGGAGAACCGGTGGTTCTTGGACAGGTGCAGAATCAAGTGGCAGATCACAAGGGAATTGTGTGGACCCATGTGATTTCCCTTCGGCGCGAGGATGCAGCCCGGTTAGGGTATGACAGTGCTGTTCAGTGGATGGCATTGCTGCGTTCCAAACGGGCAATGCTGTGTAAGCATATGAAAATTGACAGCGCCAATCTGAAATGGTACGCTGCATTTCATAATGAAAGCCATCATCCCCATGTTCATCTATTGGTGTACTCAGTAAAAGATGGAGAAGGGTATCTGACAAAGCAGTCGATTGAGGCCATGCGTTCTGAGCTGGCGCATGATATTTTCCGTCAGGATTTTGCAAATATTTATGAGGAACAGGCGCAGTCTCGTATGGATTTAAAGGAACGGTCGGAAGTTGTAATGAAGACATGGATAGATGAAATACGGGCGGGGACGCTTAAGAGTTCGGAAATTGAAACCAGTATGATGCAGCTTTCTAAACGGCTGCAGAATACAGGTGGGAAAAAGGTTTATGGCTACCTGAAGAGAGATGTGAAGGATCTGGTCGATCACATCGTAGACGAGTTGGAGAAAGATGACCGGGTGTCTGCCCTGTACCGGGAATGGGGGCTATGGCAGGATGAGATTGTGAAGACCTACCGAAAACAGACGGAAGAATTACCGCCTTTATCAAAACAGCCTAAATTAAAAAGTATCAAAAATATGGTGATTGCAGAAGCATTGAGGCTTGGCAGTCATCATTTTTTGTTTGAAGAGAATGAAGATGGATACTCAGAACCAAAGGACGATTTTTTTATACAAGAACCAAATCCGGTAGCAGAGCTGACAGGGGAACTAGATTCGGACTATGCGGAGGAGGAACTCAAGCAAGAGCTTTTTCCTAATGGCAGAAAAGAAAAATCCAGTTCCAACTGGTGGACAGATGGATATATACAGGCTAGGAATTATTTGTATGGCAGCGATTCTACATTACAGGATTTTGAAAAGGCATATCAGAAGTTCCTTCAGGAAGCAGAGCAGGGGAATGGGTTTGCCATGCACGACCTTGGCCGGATGTTTGCGGATGGCTTGGGACGGGATGCGGATGTTGGGCTGGCACAGAAATGGTATGAGAAAGCATTGGAAGCATTTCTTGTAAGAGAAGAATCCGTAAAGAAAAAGGAGAAACCCTATCTGCAATATCGTATTGGGAAAATGTATGCTTCTGGTTTGGGAGCAGAACAAAATTATGAAAAGGCGGCACACTGGTTTTCTCAGGCGGCTGCAATGGATCATAAGTATGCCCAGTATTCGCTGGCTGGGCTTTACCGGCGGGGCCGGGGGGTGGAGCAAAATGATATACGGGCGTTTTCTCTATATATGAGTTCAGCAGAGCAGGGAAATCCTTATGCCAGCCTGGAACTGGCGAAGATGTATAGGGATGGTTTGGGTACAGAGCCGGATTTACAGCAGGCAGAGTGGAGATTTCAGAATGCGTATTCCGGTTTTGTGGTTCTGGAAGAAAAAAGTCATGATGATAAACTCCAGTACCGGATTGGTCAGATGCTTCATACTGGAACGGGAACCAGCAAAGATGATGAGGGGGCGGCCAGGTATTGGGAAAAGTCTGCAAAGCTGGGGAATATCAATGCTCAGTATGCACTTGGAACACTCTGGCTGGAAACGGGAAGTGGAGACAGCGGCCAGGCAGTGGAATGGCTTACAAAAGCAGCAAATGCAGAGCACTCAGCTGCCCAGTATGTGTTGGGGAAATTATACCAGGATGGTGTGTATTTTAATAAAGATATGGATCAGGCCATGAAATGGTTCCGCTCTGCAGCGGAACTTGGAAATGAATATGCTGCATATCGGATGGGATGTTTGTTGCTTTTGGGGGAGGAAATACCGAAGGATGTGGAAGCGGCTGTGAAGTGGCTCAGCCTGTCAGCGGAAAAAGGAAATCCGTATGCGCAGTATCGGCTTGGAATGCTATATCTCAAGGGGGAAGAGTATTCTCCTCAAGTGGAAGTGGCAATGAAATGGCTTCAACAGGCAGCGGAGCAGAAAAATGAATGGGCCTTTTATCAGTTAGGGAAGTTATATCTTTCAGGAGAACATGTAACGAAAAATGTGGAAACAGCAGTACATTACCTAGGACTATGTGCGGAAAAAGGAAACCAGTATGCCCAGTATGTATTGGGAAAGTTATATCTCTGTGGCAGAGATGTTTCCCGTGATCGGGAAAAGGCAGTGGAATATCTGACAGCATCGGCAGAACAAGGAAATCTGTATGCCAGTTTTTTACTGGAACATCTGGATGCATATCAGGATCCGTCCTTGTTTCTGGCAGCAACCAGACTGCTTCATCATCTGGAAAAGCTGTTTTGCGAAGAAGTACAGAGACCAATGGAAATGAAGCGGTATCAGATTGACCGGAAACGACGCAGGAAACTGTCAGAGAAAAAGCAGGCTCAAGGACATCATAGGGATGATCAGGAGCCGGCACAAGGTATTTATTGACGAAGGAGGATGGCATGGGAGAATTTGTTTATTTTACGGAAGAACAGAAACAGAGGGCCAATGCGGTGGATCTGGAAGATTTTCTTTCCAGGCAGGGGGAAAAGCTGCTTCGTTCTGGAAGAGAAAAGCGCCTGGCCAGTGATCACAGTATTACAGTGAGGGGAAATCGATGGTATGATCACGCGACAGAAAAGGGAGGCTGTGCCATTGACTTTGTGCGGATGTTTTATAACCAGAGCTTTCCGGATGCAGTTACAATGCTGCTTGGTGGAGAACAGGGAGTTGCATACCGGGAAAGCGTGAATCAGCAACTAGAACCGAAAAAGCCATTTGTACTTCCAGAGGCGAACCAGACCATGCACCGTGCTTTTGCGTATCTGATAAAGACAAGGTGTGTGGATCCTAAAGTAGTATCTGTATTTGCAGGAAAACACATGATTTATGAAGATGTTAAATATCATAATGTTGTGTTTGTGGGTTTTGATTCAGATGGAATCCCACGCCATGCACATAAAAGGGGAACCTGTCAGAAGGGACAACCATTTAAGGGGAATGTAGAAGGATGTGATCCAAGGTACAGTTTTCGTTGGGTTGGGAAGAGTAATACCGTGTATGTATTTGAGGCACCGATTGATATGCTGTCTTTTATTTCCATGTATCAAAAGGGGTGGATGGATCATAGTTATGTGGCACTCTGTGGGGTGGCAGAACATGCGTTGATGCAGCTTTTGAATGATGCACCGCACATCTCCCAAATTGCTTTATGTCTGGATCATGATAAGGCGGGAATCCAGGCAAGGGAACGGATAAAGAAAAACCTGTCTGAGCGGGGATACCATATGGTATTCTCGCTTTTTTCAAATCTTAAGGATTGGAATGAGGATCTTCAAGAGCTGAAGAAGCCACCGCCGGAATATATGAACAGACAGCAGACAGTTATACAGATGATGTGAGAGGAGGGGAGTAGGATACAGGGAGTCATTATATTTATTTGTATAGGTTTGGGGATGTTCGCTGTAATCGGCAGTCTGGTAATGATATCAAATCATTATACCTTAAACGGAATTAAATCGAGAACGGTAGGAGACGGGCAGTATGGAACTGCACGGTTTGCAACGGAAAAGGAAATACGGGAAACGTATGCTCATGTACCATATGAACCGGAGCAATGGAGAGCAGGAAAGCATCTACCAAAAGAGCAGGGGCTGGTAGTTGGATACAAAAAGAAAGGAAATTTTATCACAGCACTGGTAGACAGTGGAGATATTCACTGTCTCATGATCGGGGCAGCAGGAGTGGGTAAGACCGCAAACTTCTTATACCCTAATATCGAATATGCCTGTGCTTCTGGAATGAGTTTCCTCACCACAGACACGAAGGGCGATCTGTTTCGTAATTATGCAGGTATAGCCAAGGAATATTATGGCTATCGGATTTCCATTCTGGATTTACGAAATCCCACCCGTTCTGATGGTAACAATATCCTGACGCTGGTTAATAAATACATGGATGAGTATTTAAAGAATCCTGAAAATCTGGCAGCAAAGGCAAGAGCAGAGAAGTATGCGAAAATTACAGCTAAAACAATCATCTGCTCTGAAGGGGCTTCTGCCAGCAGTTATGGACAAAATGCTTTTTTCTATGATGCAGCAGAAGGTTTGCTGACTTCTGTGATTCTGTTGATTGCAGAGTATTGCCCGCCAGAGAAACGCCATATCATTTCTGTGTTCAAGCTGATTCAGGATCTTCTGGCGCCATCCCCAGTGAAGAACCGGAGCCTGTTCCAGTTACTTATGGATAAGCTGCCACCTATTCACAAGGCGAAGTGGTTTGCAGGAGCAGCTTTAAATTCTGCGGATCAGGCAATGGCCTCTGTGCTATCCACAACCATGTCCAGATTGAATGCGTTTCTGGATTCTGAAATGGAACAGATCCTGTGCTTTGAGAGTACCTTGGACACGGAAACATTCTGTAGGGAAAAGTCAGCAATTTTTATTGTGCTGCCGGAAGAGGATAACACGAAGTATTTTATGGTATCCCTGTTTTTACAGCAGCTTTACCGGGAAATGTTGACGATTGCAGATGAACATGGAGGAAAGCTACCCAACAGAGTCATGATGTTTGCGGATGAAATCGGAACCATACCAAAAATTGAATCCATGGAGATGATGTTTTCCGCAGGCCGTTCCAGACGGATCAGCATGGTTCCTATCATTCAAAGCTTTGCGCAGTTGGAAAAGAATTATGGAAAAGAAGGTTCCAGTATTATCATCGATAACTGCCAGGATATTTTGTTTGGAGGTTTTGCACCAAACTCAGAGAGCGCAGAAATTTTATCAAAAGCATTGGGAAACAGAACAGTGTTGTCTGGTTCTATATCCAGAGGAAAAAATGACCCCAGCCAGAGCCTGCAGATGATGAGCAGACCATTAATGGCGCCGGAGGAGTTAAAGACCTTGCCAAAAGGAAATTTCATTCTTGCTAAGACAGGGGTATGCCCTATGAAAACAAGGCTTCCTTTGTTTTTTAAATGGGGTATCCGGTTTGAGGAGGTTTATGAAGTCCCGGAACAGGCAGCAAGAGAGGTTGTATATGCTGACCGATTGGAATTGGAGGAGGAAATAGTAAGGCGGTCTGATTTTGATGAGGAAGACTTATGGAGGGGATCTGTTGAAAGCGGAAAGTTGGAGGAGGCTTCGTTTTTAGGGGGAAAGGCTCATGGAGAGACAGGGAAGGAAAAACAGCATAAGGCAGCTACTCGAAGACCACCTCTTAGAACCGATTAGCAGAGAGGAGAACAGATGGCTTATTTTTCTAAAATTTATTCTTCAGATCTGCCTCATCGGGCTAAAGCTGTGTATATGTATTTGAAGGATCGGAGTAATACAGACGGACAATGCTATCCTGCGATTGGCACTATCGCAAAGGAATTAAACCTATCACGGAGAACTGTAGAACGGGCGATTCAGGATCTGGTAAAGGCTGGGCTTATAAAAAAGGAACAGAGGTGGCGTGAAAACGGAGGAAAAAGCAGTCTTTTATATACGCTGATAGACAGCAGCTAGAAGATACGCCACCAAGGGATCAGTTTGTTTTCTTGGTGGCATATGGGATATGGCAATATGACATATGAAGAGAAGGTATCACTTGAAGAACTATAATAATCAGAGAAAAAATTAGACAGTTATTTATAAAAAAAGAAGGTGAGTGTGAGGTTAATGCGTATCAATTTTTGGTGAATATAAAACAACTTAGGGTAAGAAAAATATTTCCGAATAAAACAATATGTGGTATAATAAAAAACAATGCTATGTGAACAAAAAGGGTGCTGCGATGAATCAATATATTGGACAGCAATTTGCTGCTTTAAGATACGAAAAAAATATTTTGGTTGTTGAAGAAACTACATCTGCTGGTGGATGCGGCTCCTTCAACGCGGCTTCTTCATGTCCTGCGTCAGCCTGTCTTTATGACAGTGCGGCGTGGGGCTTTTTTATTGCCTGAAAGGAGTATGAGAACATGAGTCTGAAATATACCTGCCCCAGCTGTGGAACCCCCTTGGGTTATGAGGGATTGTGTTGGAAATGTAAGTGCGAGCAAGAACGGCAAGCTGCTCTTGCCTGGACGCCGGAACAAATCACGAAGAAACAGAAAAACCTGATCCAGAACATCCAGAGGCTGGCTGACATGGAGGACCCAGAGTTCGCCGACTTTTGGCAGCTGCTTGGCTACCATGATGCCATCACCTCGGAGATTCAGCGAGTGGCACTGGCCGCAGAGGTGTTCTGGCCCTGTGAGCTCTATTATCACGCTCCCGCCGATGTGCGGGATGGTCTGATCCATGCGCTGTTGTCCGCGGAATATTCCAGCGCAGCCTCCAACCTGATGAGTTGCCTTGCTATGCAGGGAGATGACAAGGCAATGGAGACGCTGCTGGAGCTGGAGCGAAATCCCCGGCCCTGGCGCAAGGGCCTCTATGTGGACCCATCCAGCTATGCGCAGATCGGAGGCTGGACCTTCAACAAGGAGGGCCAGAAAATCCAACTCAACTTCGACACTTGCTATCCTATGGTCAAAGGAACCACCGATGAGAAATCTCCCGTCCGCATTGGCCGGGCAAGGGAGGACACATGCCCCCACTGTGGCGGGCGCATGGTGGACATGCTGGTATTGGACGGCCGGGATGAGCGGCTCCGGTTCCTGGGACTGGACGGCATCTTGACCGCCACCTGCTGCCCCAGCTGTGTGGGATTTCTCAAAGGCCCCGCCTTCAACCGGTTCACCCTGGATGGCGGCGTGGAGGTCTTCCCCTCCGAACTCTTTGACGGGGCGGAGAAGACGGATTGCTATGTCAGTCCCGAGGACTACAAGGCCCTCACGGAAAATCCCTTTGTGCTGGGCGAAGCGCCTGTGCCCCTGTTTTACGGCGCGGCCTGCCAGGATGTGAACACCATCGGCGGCTTTGCCAACTGGGTGCAGGACGCGGAATATACCACCTGCCCCCACTGCGGCAAACCCATGAAGTATCTGGCTCAGATCCAGTGGGATACGGTGTTTGATTGTGCGGAGGGCACGCTCTATGTGGAGTTCTGCTCGGACTGCCAGATCGTATCCATGCAGCACCAGCAGACCTGAGAGGAGACCTTGCCATGAGTTTACCAAAGCGTGACGGCGTACATGACCGCTACTATCTGATCCACAAGCCGGACACCTCCCCGGAGGTGCTGGCAGAGGCGGATCTCTGCATTCAGGATGTACTGAATGGCACCGCCCGTGAAAATCACTCCGCCTACCCGACCGTAGTGCGAAATCACAACGGGACACCGTTTCTTCCCGATCAACTGCTGGAGCGGTATCTGACCGGTCTGCCGTTGAAGGAATTTCCCTGCGATGTTGCTGTTTCCCTATGCGATGCCATGCGGCGGCTGGTTGGCTGGGAAGAGATCCGCTATACATTGGAGAAGTACATAGAAAAGCAGGTGCAGGAGCGGTTCTTCCTTGTGGGAGAGCGGGATGATGGCTTTACCGTCTTCCCGCCCTGTACAGTACTGCCAGAATTGCATCCGGAGGATGTGGATGAAGGTCTGCTGCGCTTTGCCTGCTATGTGGCGATCTGCCATACGGTGTATGGGCAGAGTTTTGAATCCCTCACCACTGAACACATCCTTGGCCTGATTTCCCAGATTCGTCCTGACATGGTAAAGGAACTGAAAACCAATGGTAGCGGCAAATTGCCGCCTAATATCCAAAAGCGGAAAACAAAGCACCTGACCGCCTCGGCTAACGACGCTTTCGCCACCATCCGCATTACCGCCAGGGACTGCGGCGAGGGGGCCTGTGAGGAGGCTCTCAGCTATCTGATTGAGATTTTGGAGCAGCCGGAGTTCCCCCACAGCTACTCCATCGAGTTTCGCGGACCAGAGAAGATCTACCTGCCCATCCCCGGCCTGCCCAAGAAGGGTGTCCATCAGCTTTTTGCCTGTGCGGTGCGGTATCCCCGTCTCCATGTCCGGATGGAGAATTATGCTCGGCTGGCCATGCAGGAGGACGAGTGGTACAACAACCTCTCTGATGAGTCCTGCGCCATGCCTGGCACCTTTGCCGTGTTTGCCCTGGGACTGGAAGGGCCGAAGTGGTGGCGGCTGGTGTGCGATTACCTGGATCGCTGTGATGACGAGCACTCCTCTTTGCAAGAAAAGTTTATTCACACCTTTTTTAAGAAGTACGGGTTTACTGCTCAGTCCCTGCCGGTGCTGGTCCACGGTGTCCAGTCCATGCAGAATCTGAAGCCCGCAAAGGAGTTCCGCACCCTGATCGCCAATGAGGAGAGCCTGGATGCGCTACTGGAGATCAAGGGGCATCTGGAATATTACCTGTCGGAAGAATCCGGCAGCAATAAAAGGGCGCTGGCCTACCTGTGGCGTGATGTGCTCTGGGCCATCTGGGGCACAGCCTCTGAAAACGGCGGCAGCAAGGTCATCAAGACGGCGCCCAAGGAACTGAAAGAGAAATACCAGCAGGTATTTGCGTGAGGAGGAAGTAGAATGAACAGCGAACAGGTCACAGCATTTTTGCAAGAGCATTGGTATATTGCCTCGGTGCTCATCGGGGTCGTGATTTTAATTGGAGCGATCCGCAACTGGAACTGGCTCTGCAATCCCACTGGTACGCGAGATGCCCACCGCCACAGCAGAGGATACCGGCGGGTGGTGTTCTTCCTGCTGGGTGTCCTCCTGATTGTGGTGAGCATCTGGGGATTTGTGCTGAAATTGAAGTAGGAGGATCAAAGTCATGACTCAAGAAGAACAGATCCGACTCTATCGGCTGATGGAAAAACTCAACTGGTTTTTCCACCAAGAGATGCACTACCTGAATAGAGATATTGCGGAAAAGACCGCACGGGAGTGTTACCCGGAGATTCGGGATTTTACATACGACATTTTATGGAACGACCTGCCCAAAGAGATCCAGAAGCAGCTCATGGACGAGGAGGAATCCCTATGAGTACGCTGATTTGCTCTTTTGATGGTCTGCACGACAACAGAGTCCTGCGCTACTGCGCTGACTTTGAATCCCATTCCCTGCACATGGATACCCAGACTGAGGCCGGAGAGAAAGTATCCGTTCACTTCACCGGCCTGCTGGCCCACTGGTTCAAGAATGTGATCCAGGACAACATCCTCTTTGGCATGGACGAGATCACCGTGGACGGTTTTTTTGAACAGTATAAAGACCTGCTGGACGGTACCATCCCTTACGGCTTTCCCGCCTGTTGCGGCATCGAGGAGCTACGGGAGCGCATGGACCGGGAGCACATCCGGGTATTTGTCATTGACTCATCCCTTGGGCTGTGCGGATTTGTCCTGGCTAAGGAGGTGGAACTGCAATGTCAATCACTGCTTATAAAATAGAAGCCGTCGGCCATGACCGAACCGGCAAGAACTTCGGCTATGTGAATATCATGTATCGTTATGGCAACAAGCAATCCTTCCCCCGACCGGATCAGTGCGAAAAGATGGAAGTCATGTGGGCGAATGAGAGCGTCTATGGACCTCCTGCTCCCGGCAGCAAGGTGGGCGATTTTATACAGACATGGCTGATGGGCTCCCGGAACTGCGGCGTGTTTACCCACCGGGAGATCGCCCAGCGGCTGATGGATGCCTTCACTGGCCTGAAACTCAAGGAGCTGGAATGGTTCGAGAACCCCAGAGAAAAGACGCTGAAAAACGGAAAGCCCCGTGCGCACCAGGCCAAGTGGATGCCGGAGCGGGAGGTAGATCTGGTGTACCTCTACTCCGACCACTATCTTGACGCAAGAAATCCGACTCCCACCGAAACCGACTTCTTCACGGTTACAAGGATGGATGCCTGGGGCATGAGCACCTGGTTTATGTGTACCCCACAGGCCGCTGAAAAGCTGATCGCCATGGATTACGATAATCTGGCTATCCAGGAAACCACCATTGTGGGATAAGAGGAGAATGCGGCATGATTGGGACAGATGAAAACCGGGCGGTGCTCCATGTGGAGGTCATCTTCTGGGGCGGCAAGAGAAAGGCTCCCCCCAGCCTGGTCAGCGGAAAGTATTGTCCCCATTTTGTGGTTATTGGAACTACGGAATATCTGGGGGTATGCTTTCTGGACGGAGACGAGTGTGCATTTGATGAACCGGCTTTGGGAAATGCCCAGCCCCTCTATCCAGATACCATTGACTATGCTCCGCTGGAAAACAATGCGGAATTTTTGATCTATGAGGGAGCCAATGCCGTTGGCAAAGGCCGGGTGCTGGGCCGGACCGTTCCCTATCAAGTGAAACAACAACGAAAGTAGGTGTCTTATGTACCAAATTGCATATATTGGCCGCTGGGAGACAATCCCGGAAACGGCTGCCGCCATCTGTGACCATGACACTCCCAAGCTGGAGGCGCTGCTTCAAGGCGGTCTGGATTTAGATGTTCCCATCCAGCTCAGCGAATACATCAAGCTGATGCCATTGGAGATCGCGGTTTTTCGGAATGATGTGCCTATGATCCACTTCTTGCTGGAGCATGGAGCTGATCCCGGTTTGGCAGAGGAACAGCCCCTGCTGCTCACCGCCGCCCGCTGCTGCGGGCCGGAGGTTGTCTCCCTCTTTGCTGGACAGGCCGCAAAACTCAGCCCGAAGCAGAAAGAGCGGGCCTTCCAGGAAGTGCGCTGGGGCAAGCGCCCGGAGAATATCCAGGTGCTGGAGCAAGCCGGGATCACTGTGGACAAGTTTGGCAGCGAGGCATTCCGGGCGGCGGTGTCCGATGGACAGGCCGAGCTTGCCAAACTGCTGCTGGAAAAAGGGGCGGATATCAATTACCACAAGCCGGACATGGTGTTCCCTTACGCCTCCACCCCTGTCACCGAGGCCGCCCGCTCCAACAATTTCTCCATGGTGCGCTGGCTGGTGGAACAGGGAGCGGATATCACCATTGTTGACAAATACGGCGACCGTCCCTACAGTGTGGCAGTTCAAAACAAGAATCAAGAGATGGCCGACTACCTGAAGGCGCTGGAGCCGGAGGAATGGCACAACGAGCAGGAAAAGATCCGGCAGCTCATGCCCTACAAGCTGCCTGCCAAGCTGGTGGAATACTTGAAGACTGGCCCCCTGCGGCTGGAGTTCCCGGAGCAGGAGTGGGTAAAGTGGGCAGAGCTGTATTCCTACATGGATGTGCAGGAGATGACCTGGAAACGGAAGAAGCTGCTCTCCCTGATGGTGCAGATGGACAACTACAGCGACTATCTGCTGCTGTGGAGCCCCAGGGACAAAAAGCTGTGGTATCTGGATATCGAGCATGAGGAATTCCACCCGCTGGCCAAATGGGATGACTTCATCGCAGACCCTGGCCGGTATTTGAACGGAATGATCGAGGGTGAGTTTGAGGAGTAAAGCCATGACATCAATAGACTTTCTGAACAAGGTACATAAAAGCCTGGACTCGCAGGAATATAGCCTTTCTTATTCTCCGGCCAAGTCCAAGAATTATATGCTGTACTGCAACGGCAACTTCATCGGCGGCCTGTTCGATGAGGAGCTGTGCTTCGTCTACGCCGACAGTGTGAGTGAGCTGCTGGGGCAGCCGGAACCCATCTACCGCGGCTACTCCAGCACCGCCCAGCACAGGATGCTGGTGATCCCGGAGAAACACTGGGCAAAGGCGCTGAAACTGCTCTATGCTGAGAAATTCGACTGGAGCCGTTTGGTGTACGACATCACATACACCAGCATTGGTGCGGCTGTGGTGGAGGACTTCTACGACGAGAATGTGGTATTCCTGCGCTTCTGCTTTGAAAAGGAACTGCTGAAAAAGAATCCTCTGGACCGGCATGGCCGTATCCTGCGGATGGTCTATCTCAATCAGGACCTGACAGAAGCGGGCAAATATCTGTTCCCCAGACTGCTGCAAAAGTTCCTTGTTTTTACAGATTGCAAAGGAAAAACCAGTCTGGAAACCATGCTGAATCGGTGGTACACTGCGCTGGAGAAGGAGTACCGCAGCCAAACAGCAGGATAAGGAGGCGGCAACATGACAGAAGAAAACAAAACCTACATCACCCATCTCAAGGTCACAGATGTCCCGTGGCACCGGCTCACCACCGCCTATGGCCGGGGGACGGATTTTCCCGCACACCTGACAGTGTTGGAGCAGATGCGTGATTTGGCGTCCGTCAAAGAGTCCCTCTACGAGCTCACCACCAACATGGAACACCAGAGTACCCTCTGGCACACCACCCCCTTCGGCATGGTGTTTCTGAGCCGAATTCTGGAGAAGGCCCTCGCAGACAGCGAGCAGAACCCCGCAGCCCATTTCCTGGCCGGGGAACTGCTGGACTTCTTTGCCTGCATCCTCCAGTGCTTCCACGATGGAGATGAGATGGAGCACGCCGAGGCACTGCCGCAGTTCTCCGATCTGCTGAAAGAAGAATACCTGTGGTCGGAGGAATACGACGAGGAAGAAGATGAGATGCGCTACGAGGAGGACGAGGTCTTCCCCGATGACCTGTTCTACAGCTTCTATTACTACTCCTGGCAGGCGGTGCTGGCCTGCCGGGATATATTGGAGCAGGCCCCGGCGGAGTTTGCCGAGCCTGCCGCCGCAGTGCTGAAACTGCTGTAAAGGAGAATGATCTATGTTTGAAGAATTTTATGAGATGTACGAGCCCGAGGAGCAGGAAGTGGTCGCTCTGATCAATCGCTGCATTGGAGGCGGATATAACCGGAAAGGAAACTTTTGGGAAATGACCGTTGTGACGCTGGGCGTGGTATTTTGTGACACCGGCAAGGTCAGCACCAAAGAGGAGCGGCTGGAGTGGCCGGTCACCGATGAGGAGCATAACAGCGAAAAGGGCTGGGAACGCTTTCAAAACGAGCAGATCTGCCGCCTGAAGATCCGCCGGATGAAAGAGGAATGGGAAAAAGATCTGGTGGCATGGCCCTGGTGTATCTCCCAGGTGGTCAAGGCCCACGAGGACTGTCCGGAACTTCAAGCCGTTCTGGACGTGTACCACAAGCCAGTGGTGATCCAGGACCAGGTGCTGGGAGAACTGACACTGGACAAGGACTATGATGCCTTCGAGGGCGAAATCCAGTGGTGTGGAAAGGATGTGAGCCTTTCTCTGGAGGTCAATGCTGAGAGCAAGCCATCCTGGACCCGTGCCCGCAGCGCCGCCAAGAAGCTGCTGGCCAACTGTGAAACCTGGGACAAAGCCATGCGGGAGCTTGCAGCAAAGAACCTGACCGAACTGGCTAACAACTGGCTCTCCCAAGATGAAGAAAATCCCCGTGACCCGGAAACAGACCCCATCACAGAGGAAGAACTCACCCGGCGGATCAGCATGACGAGCCTGTCCGTCACCTCCGGCGGCAGCTTCACCGCCTGGTTTGACTGCGACGAGATCTTCACCGACCATGCGGTAACGGTCTACGGCTCTTTGAAAAAGGGTCTCAAAACTGCCAACATTGAGGGGTAAGGAGGCGCCTATGAAACTGCATGAGTACTGGCTTGGGTTGTATCCCCTTGATTGGGAATTTTGCTTTATGCCAGTGCAAACCTATAAAAACTTCATCACAGAGCAGTATCATAAAAACCCCGCTTTTTACAACATCTCAGCGGGTTCCATTGAGAAGGTATTGACACACATTGACGCCATTTTATCTGCGGCTATGGAGGATTGGAATAAAACCACGAACCATGCTGCCCTGCGTTGTCCTCCAATGATCTTTCCTCTCCCAAAGGGACAGGAGAGCAATATAGCGGAATTTGCTGTCATTCTCAAGATGGATAATGATGGAGATACAGTAGTCTATTCACCAATTCCATTGCCCCATCTGGAAAACCAATGAGGAGGGATATCTATGAAACTGAATTGTAAACGCATTGATTTTACATATACGCCCGGAGAGGAGATTTTCAACTTTCCCGAGGAATCGGGACTGCCCTTTCTTTTCGATGTAGAGGAAGAACTGACTGCTGATCCTGTTGCCATGGATGCGGTGGGAGAAATGCTGGATGAGGCGGAGAAACTGGCGGAAAAAGCCAAGGCCGCCATCAAAGCGGCGCTGGCGGACGAGGACAGCCCCTACCACGACGCTGTGACCTTTTTCATGGCGTTCCACCGGGACGATGTAGGCCCGGATATTGCGGCAGATCTTTTTCCGGGAACCGACCCATCCAAGCTGTCCTTTGCCGAGATGGTGGACTTTTTGAAACTCAAGCGGTTCGGCAGTCTGGTGGATAGCGAGATGAATCAGCAAGTTTTCATTCTGGATCTGTCCTTCAACCCGGAGATCACTGACGAGCTGATGGTAATCTACTTTGACATGAACAAGGAGATTTTCTGTATCACACATGAAAGCTGAGGTGGTACTCTATGACGAAAGAACGCATCCCCATCTCCGGCGATCTCAAAAGCAAGGTCAAGCAACTGATGGAGTACGCCGGATGGCAGGAAGGGCGAAAAGTGGACATTTCCATTGCGGAGAAGTATTACGCCGATCATGGTGTCCCGATGATGAAGACCACCCAGCGGTTTTACCGCAAGTATTTCGGCCTGTGCTGCGAGTGGTATTTGGCGCAGAAAAAGCTGAAATGGGCGGCTGACTTTGAGTTTGCTTTGTTCCCGTACCTGGTCAATGGGATCAAAAACCATTTGGAAGAAGCCTATTTTCGGGATATGTCCGGCTGTGAACTGGCAGAGATTGAACAGGCTGTCGGTGAAAAATGCCAGCCAATCGGTCATATAGGCTACTACTACCCGGCGGAGGTTTGGATCTCGGAGTACGGGAAACTGTATGCGAAATATGAGTACCAGGACGAGATCGAGTGCTTTCCGGATGTGTTTGCCCTGATCGAACGGGAACTGCGGCAGTGCAAATTTGATTCCGCTGCCATGAAAACGGTGGAGGCACTGGACGGAAAGATATGACGAAGCAACAAGGAGGAACTGATTATGAACATGAAAGAAAAACTGGAGTCGTTGGGCAAAAACAGCATTCAGCTGAAAATTGCCAGAAAAGAAACATACAAACTGGGCGCTACCCGCTTCGGCGGGAAGCCGGATGTGCCGCCGGACTTCGTTTGGCCCACCTATGAGGGCGAGAGCTATGACCATGTGGTGAAGGATCGTCCTCTCACTTTCCTGGCTCAGTTCAACTGTGCGGAGCTGGCCCAGTTTGACAAAGAGCATCTTCTGCCCGATCACGGCCTGCTCTCCTTCTTCTATGAAACGGACACCCAGTGCTGGGGCTATGACCCCAAGAATCAGGGCTGTGCCCGCGTCTACTGGTTTGAGGACATGTCCGTGCTGTCCGCCGCTGACTTCCCGGCGGATATGGGAGAGGATTTCAAGTTTCCAATGGTCAAGATCAAGCTGGATGCCAAGACCTCCTATCCTTCCTGGCAGGACTTCAGCGAGATGTTCCCGGATGAAAAGGATGACGACGCTTTCAACGATGCTTTGGATGAACTGACTGGCGAGGACCCCGAGAACCCGGATGATCGCTCCCAGCTGCTGGGCTGGCCCGATGTGATCCAGAACAGCATGTTTGACGAGTGCGACCTGGTGACTCAGGGCTACTATCTGGGCAACGGCTGGCTCAATATCCCCAAGGAGGTCCGTCAGCGGGCGGAAGAAACGGCCCGTGACCGCTGGATGTTGCTGTTCCAGCTGGATATCGTGGAGCTTGGCGACTTTGAGCTGATGTTTGGAGACTGCGGGCACATCTATTTCTACATTACCAAAGAGGACCTGGCCGCCCGCCGCTTTGACCGGATCTGGCTGATCCTCCAGTGCTATTAAAAATATGAAACAGGACTTTACTATTTGGCGCAATCAAATATTGCAGAATCCGTGGGACATTTCACCGCTGAAATTCGGAATATCGCAGGATGAGGTCATAGAAATCTTCGGGAATCCCGATGCCGTTTCCACCATGAGAAGCGACGGGAAACCTTTGCTCCTCAAATACCATGACATTGAACTGCATTTCGATAGAAAGGCTCCTCATGGACTCTACTTAGTTTACAGCGACGATGAGATCGAGTTGAGCATGACTGCCGAGCACGAAGAAAGGAGAAATCACGATGAAAGCATTTGACCCCAATTACAAACTGCTGGACGAGATGTATCAGGACGATTACTATCCTGCTTTTCTGGTGGACAAGGTAAAGGACGAGCTTCAGAAGGTTATCGACCTGCTGGAGAGCGGCGAAACCGATACCGAAGTGGTGCAGGAAACGCTGGACGAGGCGGTCTGCGGCATCAATGATCTCCAGGAGGAGTTTGACGAGAACGACAGCGAGATCGAAACGGTGGCACGGGACTGCATCGGTGTAACCGTGGACTACATTCTGGAGTGGTTTGGCATCCCCATTGACACCGAAGAGGCCATCCGAGAACGGGACTGGTGAGCCCTATGGCAGAAAAAGAACTGGCCCTTTGTGATGAGTGCGGCAGCCTGTTTTTCAAAGGCTCCTCACAGATGATGGGGCTGTGCCCGGAATGTGCCCATATTCTCTATGGCTACCCGAACTGTGCCCATCATTTCCGGAATGGCCGGTGTGTGAACTGCTATTGGGACGGCTCGGAGAGCGAGTACATCAAGTCACTGAAAAGAGATTGATACTATGCCTTGGAAATATGAAACCTTTGGCCCGGACGGTCAATGCAAATTGTTCGGTGTGAACATCTTTGACTACGACTGGCAACCTACCGGGAAACGAGTAAAAGTTCAAGACCCGATCTATCACCAAGATCATACCTTCGAGGTCTGGCAGGTGGAGATTGACGGGCAGATCCACCGCTTTGCCGCAGGAGAGTTCTCCAACTGCGTGTGGGGATTTTATTTAGAGAAAGACGGATGAGAGGAGCGTGTGGCGCATGAGCCGAATCATTGATGAACCCTACTTTACATACAGTGCATACAACGCCCTGACCACCGGCATCCAGGTGAAATGCCCCAAGTGCCACGGCGCAGGTATTGTAACAGCGGATGATGACAACGCCTATTTCCGGTGCCTGAGCTGCGGCCATCAGGAGACCCGCGACCGGACGATCTACCGCTACGATGTCCATAACCAATGCAAAAACTGCGGCAGGTACTACCGGGTGGATATTGAAGATGAGGAAAGGCAGCACTTTCCTGTTCTCCATGTGGCCTGTCCCTACTGTGGGACAACCATGCCGGGAGAAGTTCATAAAACAGCGGAGGCTTTCTCCTACATTGCTGATATTCAGGGCGGACGAGAACCTTATTTCGGTCTGGAACTATGGTTTTTGATTTCATTTCAGGGAAAACCTGTATGGGCACTCAACCGAGAACATCTTGCCTATCTGATCGGCTATCTCAGCGCCGACCTGCGGGAAAAGCCGATGGGAAGAGCGAAAATGACCCAGGCTGACCATCTCCCCACCTTCATGAAAACCGCAAAGAACCGGGAGCGGATCGTGAAGCTGCTGAGGCAAATGCAGGAGAAATGAGGATGGAACAGAAAGTAATTTACAACGGCCAAATTCTTACTCTGACTCACTTTTGGGCAACGGGAGAGCCTTGCCTGTGGATCACCGACCCGGAGCAGATCGGGATGCCCAAAATGGAGTTTATGGGAGGCCACCCGGACGAATACTGCATTTTTCTGAAAAATCTGACGGAAACAGAGTTGGCACAGATCACATCCTTGGACGGCGCTCCACTGGATATGAAAGAAGAACGAAACGACATTGAAGGAGGTGAACACCATGGAATCGATTAGAAACCCGCTTCCCAAGCCGCCAAAGTACATGGATGCGGACTATAGGACTTTGCCTGACATCGAAAGCAATCCGTTGTTCTATGATGAAGACGCGCAGGAGATCCTGTGCTATTGGACGGACGGTAAAATGGTCTACTGGCGTTATTCCCCGGTGTCCAATGATGTAGAGCATTTTGTCTGGTTCAATAATCACTTTGCTAAGGATAGCAAACACTGTTTTCTCCAGCGCAAAAAGCTGCGAAATGTGGATCACGCCTCATTCACGGCACTCAACAACTGCTATGCCAGGGATTGTAAAAGTGTCTGGACCACCGGCGGCCGGTTTGAACCAGAGGACATCAGCTCTTTCGTTGTTTGTGATGATGGAGTCAACCTGGTGGAAATGGTCCGGACCATGTCCGATGGTACACAGCGCCCCATCCGAGTGCGGATTCCCTACGGATATGCCAAGGACAGCAAGGCCGTGTACTATGAAAACTTTGCCGGTAAAATCAAGATACTGAAAAAAGCTGACCCTACCACCTTCGTTTCCAACAACGACGGCTATTTCGCATGGGATGCCAAGTCCATCTTCTGGGGCGGTTATCTGCTGCCGAAAGCCGACCTGCAATCCTGGCGGATCGTGAATACAGAAATGGATCTCTCAAGGGATGACAAGCACTTCTATATCCTGAATAAACTGGTCACAGAAGAAGAATGGAACCAGAAACTGCTCGAATAAGAAAGGACAAACCCTATGGCTCTACAAGATAAGAAAATAATGCCTCCCCCTTGGCTGGCCCACCGGGAGATCGAGCGATACTCCATTGGCTGGCGCATGGGCTATGGGGAGGATTACATAGACCGATTTGGCGATTGGCTGGACACCCTCTCCCCGGAGGAGCGGACGGAATACCGCACCCTCTTTCCCGAGCCGGTGACCTGGAAGGGCTGGTGGGATGACGAGGACAGCAGCGAGGTACTGGAGCATGGTGACTTCTTGGTGGATGCGTGGCAGCCGGAAGGCCAGCCCAAGTACACCCGCCAGTGGCTCCAGCAGGAGTTTGCCGCCGGGCGGAAGCGGGAGCTGTGCCTGTTCTGGGGCCATCAGCCTTCCGAGGACGGCCAGCTGACAAAAAGCTGCCTCAGCCAGTGGTGGATGGAGGACTTCTATACGACGGCTGACTCCTACCTCTGCATGGAGCAGTATATGATGGCTGCCAAGGCCGAGCTGTTCGGCGACAAAGAGATCCGGGACCAGATTTTGAAATGCAGCGACCAAAAGCAGATCAAGGCTCTGGGCCGCAAGGTGCGGGGCTTTGAGCAGAAGGTATGGGACAAGTTCAAGTACGCCATTGTGCTGCTTGGCAACTGGCACAAATTCAGCCAGAACCGCGACCTGCGCGAATTTCTTCTCTCCACCGGAGATAGTGTGCTGGTGGAGGCCAGCCCCTATGATGCCATCTGGGGTATCCGCCTCGCGGCCAGCTCCCCGGAGGCCCAGGACCCCATGAAGTGGCGGGGACAAAACCTGCTGGGCTTTGCGCTGATGGAGGTGCGGGACGAGCTGCGCCGGGTGACACAGAATGAAATGCTTTGCGATTGGAGTATGGTATGGGAACAATGAAACTTTATGAACTGGTTAACCACTATCACATCGGTACGGAACTGACCTGCGCCGAGGCGATGTTTATGGCCTGTAACGAGTATTACCATCTGAATTTGTCTGAGGAGACCCGGAAGATGTTCTCCGTCATGGGGCTTGGAATGCAAACCGAACATTCCTGCTGCGGCGCCTTCACCGTTGCGGTAGGGATCATCGGTCTGATGACCGCCAAGGAGGGCCAGACCGATGTGGACAACATAGAAGGCTACCGGATGATTGATGAATTGACGGACTTTATGTTGGACTTTTACGGAACGCTCCATTGTGTCGAACTGCAACAACTGGAAATCGTAGGTTATGAAAACCCATGCCACGCCATTGTGGAGGCACTGGCCAAAAAGCTGGAGGAGCTGCTGGCGAACCGCAGGATCTTTTGCCCGGCAAACGGAGGACAACTGAGCTGCTGATGTGCCGGAAAGCGAGGGATTACATGAAAGACTTTTCCCAATACGGAAACAGACCGGACGACCAGTGGGAAATGCTGCCCTGGATACCCGATCCGCGTCCGCCCTTCAAAATCTGGGTGAAGCCGGAGCAGATTGCGCCATTCTTTCTCATTCCCCACCACCCCTATGCGCTCTCTCTTCTGCTTAAAATCAACGATGGATTCCGGACGGAAGAATTCCGTCGGCTGGGACTGACTGGAAACAGCGGAGACTGGGAGCGGCTGGTCCGGGGCGTGATACGGGAGTTTGAGGAAAACAACAGCGGTGTGGGTCTGTTTCACTTCGACTCTGACGAGGATGTGTTCTGCGTGTATTCCCAATACATCGACGATTTGATGATGCTGGCCAAAATGATCCGAGCAGCCTGTGCTGATGAAAAAACGATGCGGACTTATCTTGGCAAAATCGAGTACATCAAGCTCTTTTGGGAGGACGCACCGGAGGGAGAACCACCGGTCATCCTCTATGAAGTGGATACCGAGAATGAGCGTCTGGCCCTCCGCTCCATCGACATCTTTGCAGATGGACGCACCCGCAACATCCCTGACCTTTACGACGGCGCCATCGAGATTACGCCGATCCCTACGGTGGAGGAATTGAACGCCCATGTCTGGGGCGAGGAATTCCACGCCTGCGTCATAGAGAAAGCGGAATTTGAGGCCATCTGGGAAAGCCACACCTATAATGGAGCATGAAAGGAACCAGGAGGAGACACTATGAACAAACCTATAAAAGCCAAAAATCTGCCGTTGTTCCCCATCATTGACCTGGACCAGCTGCGCCGGGAAAACCATCTGGAGGGCACAGAGGTGACAGACTTTTTCACGGCAAGGGATGGAAAAGTCTATCTTCTCATGGAACAGCCGACCGAAACACAGGGTAAGGACTGGCTCAGCACCCCTTCCACCTATACCGCAGTGGAAATCCAGCTGGATTGGGCGGAACAGCGGGTGCTGGAAACGACGCTGTTTCCTCTTGGCCTCTTGAAGTTCCAGTTCCATTATTTGCGGCCCGCAGGTGATCACTTCCTCCTGCTGGGGGCAAGATGCGCCTATCGGGAAAACGGCCCCGACCAGAACGCCTGGATCGTCAGCCGGGACGGAGCTGTGCTGTCCCGTTTCTGCCTGGGAGATGGCATTCAAGACTGCGTGGTAAAAAAAGATGGTACCATCATTACCAGCTACTTTGACGAAGGTGTATTTGGTAATTACGGTTGGGATGAACCTCTGGGCGCTTGCGGCCTGATTGCATGGACATCGGAGGGAACTCCTCTCTGGAAGAATGAGAAGTATTCCATCTATGACTGCTATGCCATCAGCCTGGACGAAGAAGAAAACCTGTGGTTTTATTATTATGATGAATTCCGGCTGGTGCGGACGAACTTCAAAGAGGATCTTGTGTTTGAACTGCCAATCGAAGGAAGCGGAGCTTTTTCTGTTGCCCCGTCCGGCAATGCCTTCCTGTTTCAAGGCGGATACCAGCAACGGGACAAATTCTACTTCCTTACCGCTCATGGGGATCGCCTTGGGCAAAAGCGGGAGGCGATTCCCACCTGTGACGGAAACAAGGTCGCTGTGGAGCAGTGCAGCCTGCTTTGCAGCCAGATGCTGTTCCTCGGGAAAAACGGCGTTCTCTATGGCGGGGTACTTGGTGAAAGCGAGGAATGACAATGGTTGAGATCAATCGTGTCTGGCTCAATGTGGATACAGACACCAACAAAATCACACTATTCAGCCGTCCCCGTGTATCCATCCGTGTAGAAGAGTACATTTGGAGTTTGATCGAAGAACATATCGTGAAGCCCCATAAGCTCATGCGCAGTGAAAAGCACAAGTATCTGCTGAAAATTGCCTTTGGCCGGTTTGATTCGGTGCGGCACCGATATTATCCGCTTTCCCCGTACAACGGGCCGCTTCGGGAAGGCGTCAAGCCGGACAGCGCAAACGGATGGTATCCCCGTGAGGACTTTGCAGGCTCTGAGGAACGCACCACCTGGTTCTCTCCCGATAAAATCTGGACAAACTGCGGCAACAAGGTTCTGGATGTCAATATTGATGCCGCCAATGTGAGCGAGAGCATCACCCCCAGAGAATACGCAGACTTGCTGTTCGATGGGATTGGGGCAGCATTGGTGTTTAACTTCAAAAGGCTCAAGCGCGAGGAGTTTGATGGGCTGAAACCCAAGATCGACTGGAGCGTGGTAGAAAGCTTCCCCTTCCCTGTATCCTTTGAGGAGCAGCAGTACATTGGGGACGAGGGCAAAATTCATGTGTATTCCTGGGATGGCCGACAGGAAACAACCCTTGTAGGTCCTTATTCCGTGCGGGAATTGTATCTGGAACATTTCGGAGAATAGTGAGGTGAGCACATGGCAAAGGGCATTCGTGAACGCCTGCTGGAGCAGGCAGGAAAATTTCATCAGTGGCAGGAAATCACTTATCCCGGAAAAACCACCGAGGAGATTGGCGGTGCGTGGGAGGTCGATTACCCTGCGTGGAATGATATATTTGATGCCTTTTGCCATGTGTTGACCCAAATGGATGCAGAAATGGCAGACAGCTTTCTGCTGGATAAGATGGTCTATTTAATTGCCAGAGCCAACGAAGCGGAAGGATTTATACAGGAAACCACTTCCCATCCCAAATGGTTTGAGTGCCTCTGCCGCAGGGCCGCAGCCTCCAATGAGAGTGAGGCCAAGTGGCAGTTTGCCGCCTATCTGCCGGAATGCTCATGCAGCCAGGAAGTCAGGGATATGATTCTGGATTTCGCAAAGGACCCCAATGAATATGTGAGCCGTCGGGCGCTTTTGGCGATGCCCGCTCTGCGTCCTGACTGTGTGGAACAGTTCGCTCCGCTGTTTTGGGAGCGGAACTGTTACTCTCCTGAACTTCAGGAATACCAGCGGATCGCCGTTCTGGTCTCACTGGATGCCATCCATTCCGACCTGCTTCCTCAATACTTGGAGCAGGCCAAGCAGGATGGCCGGCGCTATCTGCTGGAACACGCAAAAAGGATTGAAGGAGAACTTACTATGAATGAAACTCTGACCTCCCCTGCCTACCACGGCTTCTTACCTCCCCATAGCCAAGAAAAGCAGATCGACCTCACTCCCAACCTATATACCCAGAGTGGCGAAAAGATTCACCTGGCTTTCCTGCCCCTTCGTCCGGACTATGGGAATGACCCACAATGGGAGGACTGGAACTGCTACCGCTCCATCCTCACCATTGGCTGGCCGGACTGTGAACAACTGCTGATTCCCACGCTGAAACAAATCTTTCCGGTTAAGGACCCCACCAATGGAGAAGTACAGGAGGAATTTGACCTCTGCTTTGACAACTGGATTGGGAAAGAGGACTGGGAACGCTGGATAGTCCTTGTCCGAGGTAACTTATCGAGTATGGTCACAGAGGAATCAATCTTTCTTCAATCCATCTTGGAGTGGATTGAAACGGCATTGACCTATACCAGCGTAATCGTGGTAGAAGGAAACCTATAAATAAAAACAATGATGGCTTTTCACCACTTTCAGATTGAGGAGGAAGCAACATGGATGTAATCAAACTACCAAAAAAATTTCGCATGGTCTGCTATGAGATCATGGATGGCAAAGCAGGAGCCTTGGACACCCTGGAATCCTTTGCTGATAAATATCCCCATCAGGTAGCAGCGGTCAAGGCCGAGGTTGCCTATTTCAATCTGGACTATGAAAAGGCGCTGGCTTTGGATCTGACCATCCTTCCCTGGTTGGAGGAGTGGTATTACAGCAATGTGAGCGATGAACACATGATCGCCATGACAGTGGCCGCCATCCAGCTCCACCGTGAGCAGGAGCTGATTGAGGCGCTGACGAAAGAACAGGTGCGCATCCGGGCTGAGAATGGCCTCCCCCAGCGGGATCGTTTCTGTGACATCCTGATGGACTACCTCAAGCGGGGCGTTATGCCCTTTGCGGACAACGACAAGAACTACCCCTACCATGAACCGGAGGAACCACAGACAAAGGAGCAGCTCTGGGCAAAGCTGGCGGAGCAGCATAAAAAGCTCTCGCCGGGCGATCCCGATGCCAGGCGGAAGCTCTACAACCATTGCTGTATGTTCGGAACTGCCAGGGATGCCGTAGATCTCTTCGAGGAGATTCAGGGCGTCCCCATGGCTGACTCCTCCTATCGGGACGCAATCGCCCGCTATCTCTATCTGGGCGAGCGGGAGAAGGCGCTCCAGACAGCGGAGCGGGTGGCAATATCGCGGCTGTGGGCGGTTGCCGGGCCGACGCAGGTGCGTCCCATGTCCTTCTTTGAGGACCCAAACCTGCGGGAGTTTTTGCTGGAGCCGGAATCCCTCCGGCGCATCCGGGAGGCTGCAATCATTGATGACGGGAGTTTGATCCGAAAGTAAATTACTTGGGAATGGAGGATTTAACATGAGTAAGGAACTTGAACTATATAAAGCATTTATTGACGGTCTTGTGGAGCGGAAAGATAGTATAACGGCCCGGTGGGTCAAGGGGGATGGTTTCCCCAAGACAGAGGACAACAAGGCAAAAAATGAACTTCTCGCCACACTGACCCCGGAGCAGAAAAGTGTGCTGGCCGAGATGCTTCAGGACGAACATATTGCGGGTATCCATACTACCCTTGCTTATATCAATAAAATGATGGACTTGGATGGATTGGAGCTTCATCAGGACGGTGAATCCTATCCCAACGACTATTTTGAGAGCCTGCACTATGACTTCATCAGCCGTTGCGACGGAGATGAGTGGCCGGAATAACAGGAGGTGTGACAAATGTATAGCAAAGAATACTATAACCTCTTTGCCATTTACCTGCACTGGTGTATGGAGCATGACCTGATGGGCGAGGATTTTCTGAAAGAATATGGCGAAGTGTTCAAACAGGTCAAAGCCGACCCTGCCAGTGTGGATCTGCGGGCGTTTATTCGGGACGAACTGAACGGGCAGATTATGGTTCCGATGTTCAGTAAGATTGGGCGAGCATTCACTTCTTACTACTATGGCGAACCTGATAGTCCCAATTTTCCCCGTGACATTGAAAACTATGCCTTGGAATATCTCGGCCCAGAAAAGTATTACTCCGATGAGTTCCAGTTTAAGGCCCCACTGTTCATCCCCTTTGACGAGGACTACTACCAGGCCATGGCAAAGGTGATCGAGAAACGCTTCACTAACTGGCAGGGACAGGAGTTCGACGAGGATACGCTGGAGCCCTCCGAAGTGGCTGAGGCTTTGATGGAGTATCTGGACTGTGAATGCACCTATTTCCCCTCCATGAAGGACGATGATCCCATTATGTCGGCATACAGCTACGCCAAACGGGAAAGTGTCAAAGAAGGCTTTGTGCCGGTGCTCATCCGGGCGGATGACGAAACGCTGTTGGAGTGTCTGGTGATGAACGCCGACCCGGAGAACGATGCGGACTTTTACGAATTTGACCTCAAAACGGTAGAGGAGTATCGAAAGAAGATGCTCTCCGCCCCCATCAAGGACGGAAAGGCGGTTTTGGAGGAATTGACCGGCCAGCGCAAGGAAGAAGCCGAGGATGACGATATGGACTGGGAGGAGGAAGTCCTGGGCGAGATGGAGGGCGGAGAACCAAACGACCGCTTCTCCAGCTACTGGGATGATGATACGGAAATGACCTATCCGCTCATCCTGGCCAAGATACCGGTGAAGAATCCCTGGGAGATCTTCGCCTACCTGCCCTTCGGAAACTGGAACGACTGCCCCAACACCCCGGAGCTGATGGCTGCGGCCAAATACTGGTTCGAGCAGTACGGCGCGGTTCCTGCCGCCATGAGCCATGATGAGCTGGAGTTCCTGCTTCCGGCCCCCGTCCCCAAGGAGAAGGCCATGGATGTGGCGGTGGAACAATACGGTTTTTGTCCTGATTTGGACCAAAATGCAAGTATTGGCACTTTGGCTGATACTATATACCAATCCACCGTCTGGTATTTCTGGTGGGATTGATGTGGGAGGTGCCCTGGCAAGCGATGAAAACCAAAACACTGACCATTCAACTGAATGATGAACAACTGCCCATCCTCCCAGTGGAACTGGAAGCCCACCTCTCCTTTACTACTCATGCCGATGGAAATGAATTGGAGTTAACGGGAAACCGGGCGGGGCTGCTTCTATTGGCGAAAGCTGCTTTGGGTATGGCAGAAACCGTGCGTGAGGACGGATTCCACATCCATCTGGACGACTTGTATAGCATCAACGCCGAAGGAAAAAGCATCCTAATCCGAAAGGAGGAATAATCAAAACCATGATTGAAAAAACCTTTATCAACCCCACTACAAATAAGCAGTGGCGGATTCAAATTGACGGATATACCATCCGAACCTGTTTGAATGGCGGGAAGGTCAAGGAGAC